>JAABRY010000006.1 GCA_011390645.1 Gemmatimonadota bacterium | reverse complement strand
GGCGACTACGACGGCACCTTCGCCACGTTGATCGCCCGGGACAACGTCCTCGGTGCGCAGTTCCATCCGGAGAAGTCGCAGCAGGCCGGCCTCGCGTTGCTCGATGCCTTTGCGCGGTGGACACCATGAGCGCCACGACAGTGAACGTCTCGCTGATTGACCTCTACGTGGTGCGCGAGCGTGGCCCCGTCCTGGAAGTGTTGCTGCTCCGGCGCGCTCCGGGTGGCCGCTGCCCGGGGTCGTGGGAAGCGGTGCATGGCCACATCGAGGCGGGCGAGCGCCCAGCGGATGCCGCCATCCGTGAATTGCGCGAAGAAACCGGCTTCACGCCGCTGAAGCTCTACAGTCTCTCGCGGGTCGAGCTGTTCTACCAGCACGGCACCGACGAGGTCGCCATGGTGCCGGCCTTCGTGGCGTTCGTGCCTGCCGACACCGCGCCGGTGCTCAGCGCTGAACATGACGATGCCGCATGGCTTGCCCCGGGTGAGGCGCAGCGTCGCTGCGCCTGGCCACGCGAAGCGCGTGCGATCGCAGACACCGTCCGCATGTTGGGCGCCGGTCACGCCGGCCCGATCGAGGATGTGCTCCGCATATGCTAGCCCGTCGCATCATTCCCTGTCTTGACGTGGCTGACGGCCGCGTGGTGAAGGGCGTCCACTTCGAGGAACTGCGGGACGCCGGTGATCCGGTGGAACAGGCCGCCCGCTATGACCACGAGGGTGCCGACGAGCTCGTCTTTCTTGACATCAGCGCGAGCTATCAGGCACGCAGTACCACGCTCGCGATGGTGGAACGCGTCGCGGAGCGGATCTTCATCCCATTCACTGTTGGGGGGGGGATTCGGTCGGTGCCCGACGCCGGGGCGGCGCTCCGGGCAGGCGCCGACAAGGTCGGGGTGAACACCGCCGCCGTGCGGGACCCCGACCTCGTCAGTCGTCTCGCCGATGCCTACGGCTCGCAGTGCGTGGTGGCTGCCGTGGACGTGAAGCAGATCGACGGACGCTGGGTGGTCGTCGTGACCGGGGGGCGCGAACCCACGGCGCTCGAGGCCATCAGCTGGTTGCAGGAACTGGAGCGTCGTGGGGCGGGCGAGATCCTGCTCACCTCGATGGATCGCGACGGGACCCGCAGCGGCTACGACCTCGAGTTGACCCGCGCGGCGGCGGACGCCGTTGGCATCCCCGTGATCGCCAGCGGCGGAGCAGGCAATCTTGAGCACCTCGCCGAGGCATTCACCGCTGGGGCGCACGGCGTGTTGGCGGCCTCGATCTTCCACTTCGATGGCACCACCATCGGCGACGCGCGGCGTTTCTTGCGCGAGCGCGGGGTGTCGGTGAGGCCGCCGGAGTAGCGCCGCCGGAATCCCGCTGGGTTTGTGCATGCTGGTCACATCAAGTTATCTTGATGTAACCCCGGTGAGGAGTTTGCGAGTGCCGACCCTGCAGCTGTTCGATCCCGCGATGTGTTGTGACACCGGCGTGTGCGGCGCGGAGCCCGACCCCATTCTTGCGCAGGTCACCGCCGATCTCCACTGGCTTGCCGCCCAGGGGGTGTCCGTCCAGCGATACAACCTTGGACAGCAGCCCGAGGCATTCGCCGCGCTGACGCTGGTCCGCACAACTCTTCAGCAGGAGGGGGTCGGGGTGCTGCCGCTCACGATTCTCGACGGAGAGGTGGTCGGCCGCGGGGCGTATCTGGATCGCGCCACCCTCGCCCGGCGGATGGGGGTGGGTGAGGATGTCGCCACTCGCTGAGCTTGCCCGGACGCTGCCACGCTTCGCCTTCTTCACGGGGAAGGGGGGCGTAGGGAAGACCTCCACGGCGTGCGCGATCGCGGTCCATCTCGCCGACCAGGGGAAGCACGTCCTCCTGGTGAGTACCGATCCCGCCTCGAACCTCGGGGATGTCTTCGGGACGCCGATCGGTGAGCACCCCGGCCCGGTGGGCGTGCCGCATCTCGATGTGATGAATGTGAATCCCGAGGCCTCGGCGATGGCCTACCGCGATCGCGTGATCGGGCCGATGCGGGGCGTGTTGCCTGACGACGCGATCCGCCAGATGGAAGAGCAACTCTCGGGGGCGTGTACGGTCGAGGTCGCTGCGTTCGACGAATTCGCGGCGCTGCTCGTGGATGAATCCCGCATCGCCCCGTACGACCATGTTCTCTTCGACACCGCCCCGACCGGGCACACGCTCCGCCTGTTGCAGCTGCCTGCTGCGTGGAGTGGCTTCCTCGACGATAACGCGCGCGGATCGTCCTGCCTCGGCCCGCTGAGTGGTCAGCAGGAGAAGCGGGAGCGCTACGCCGACACGACAACCGTGCTGCGTGACGCCGATCAGACCATGCTCGTTCTGGTGGCGCGTGCGGACGTCGGAGCACTCGCCGAGGCCGACCGGACCTGGCGTGAACTGGGCGAGTTGGGTCTGCGCCGGGTCCATCTCGTGGTCAATGCGGTGTTCACCGCGACGGATGCCCATGATCCATTGGCCGTCGCGCTCGACGCGCGCGGCAGGGCCGCGTTGCGCGGGATGCCCGCATCCCTCGCGGCGTTGCCGCGGACCACTGTGGCGTTGCAGCCGTTCAATCTGGTGGGGCTCGAGGCATTGCGCGCCGTCACGGGTGGCAGCATCTCCTCGCAGGAGCACCTGATCTCCGACACACCACGCGTCGAATTGCCCGGGCTCGCTACGGTGGTCGATGACCTTCGTGCTCGTGATCACGGTCTGGTCATGGTGATGGGGAAGGGTGGTGTCGGCAAGACGACGATTGCGGCGGCACTCGCGGTCGCCTTGGCCGATGTGGGGCGGGAGGTCCACCTCACCACGACGGACCCGGCTGCCCACCTCCTCGCAACGATCGCGGAAGAGATCCCGCACCTCACGATCAGTCGCATCGATCCGGCGGCCGAGACGGCATCATACCGGGAGAAGGTACTGGCGCGCGCGGGCGCGAACCTGGATGCGGATGGACGTGCACTGCTCGAGGAAGACCTGCGCTCGCCGTGCACCGAGGAGGTGGCGGTCTTTCATGCCTTCTCGCGCGTGGTCAACGAGGCACGCCGTGGGTTGGTGATTGTTGACACGGCGCCGACCGGGCATACGTTGTTGCTGCTCGATGCCGCCGGCTCATACCATCGTGAAATTCTGCGCAACACCGGCATTGCCCCGGATCGGGTCGTGACGCCGTTGATGCGCCTGCAGGACCCGTCCCACACCAGCATCCTGATCGTGACGCTGCCCGAGCCGACCCCGGTCGCCGAGGCCATCGCGCTCCAGGCGGACTTGGGTCGGGCGGGAATCACCCCATCGGGGTGGGTGGTGAACCAGAGCCTGGCCGCCGCCGCCGTGACGGACCCCGTGTTGCGCGCGCGGGCTGACGCCGAAGTGGCGATGCTGGACGCCGCGCACACGGCAAGCGGTGGGCGATGCGTGGTCGTGCCGATGCAACCCGATGCACCGATTGGTGCCGTGGCGTTGCGGGCGTTGGTTTAGTCCGTGATGTGCACGCCGGGCACCCGCTCACGGTAGCTGTTCGACAGCCGATCCAGTTCCTCTTCCCATGACAGTCGCTCGGCGGTCTGGCGCGCACCCACTGCGAGCCGGTCACGTCGGGCCGGGTCATCCACGAGTGCCACCATGGCTACCGCCATCGCCTCCACGTCCCCGGGCGGATAGGCGAGACCGTTCTCGTCGTGGCGCAGGTGATCCGCCACGCCTCCGGCTGGCGCCGCAACCACCGGGACCCCGCTCGCCATCGCTTCCAGAATCACCAGGCCGAGCGTCTCGGTATGCGAGGCGAAGAGGAACGCATCCGCGCTCGCGTAGAGTCGTGGCAGGACACGTTGGCGGTCGAGATTGCCGAGGAAGGTCACACCCGGACCCGCGGACTCGCGAAGCGCAGCGCGCGCGGGCCCGTCGCCGGCGATGATCAAGTGCGATCGCCTGCCCCCCGTGAGACGCGTGCGGGCGATCTCGTATGCCTGCAGGATGCGCTCGACGCCCTTCTCCGCGGCGAGTCGCCCGACATGCAGGAAGACGAATGTCTTCTCGTCAATCTCCGGCCCGGCAATGCTGCGGCGATCCCGATGATCCGGATGAAAGAGGGCGGTGTCCACCCCGCGTCCCCACACCTCGACGGCGGTGACGCCGAGTGCTGCCAGCTCCTCACCAGCCAGGAGGCCCGGGGTATACACGCGTGCACTGCGTTGATGGAAGCGCGAGAGGTAGCGCTGCACGGGCCCACGCAGCCGGGGCACGCCGTAGGCTTCCGTGTATCGGGAGAAGTCGGTGTGGTACGACGAGACGGCGGGGATCCCGTGACGGATCGCCTCGCGCTGTCCAGTCCATCCGATCATGAACTCGGTGGCAGAGTGGACGAGGTGCGGGCGGAAGGCCCGGATCGCCCGGCGCACCGTCCCGGTGCATGGTGCGGCGAGACGGATGTCGGTGTATCCCGGCATCGGCACGCTCGGCACGAGTGCGCTGTGGGGGTGCGCCATCGCACCACCACCCTCGGCGAAGACGTTCACCAGTTCGGCAGGGTATCGTGGGGAGATCACCGCCACTTCCCAGCCGCGGGCGCGCAGCCCCTCGACCGAGAGCGCGGTGACCACCGAGACGCCGTTGATCTGCGGCGGATAGGTGTCGGTGCAGTAGAGCACCCGAGGGGCAGTCGTCATGAGGATACAGAAACGCCCTGGTGCATCACGACTTGGTGACGGTCGCGTCACGAGATGTCGCACTGGGGGGGGCAGGTTGGGACACAGCACGTACACGATCGTCGCCGGGTTGTGGCACGCGGGTCCGAGATTGTCAGGGTCAGCCGGTGAACCCGTGCTTCGGAGGTGGCCCGTGCCCGCACTGCAAGGTGTCTCGCGCGTGATCGTGGTGGTGCTGGATGGCCTGCGCCCTGACGCCATCGTCCGATTCGCCCTCCCGCACCTCGGTGAGCTGCTCGATACCACCGCACACACCCTCGCTGGACGGACGGTCCAGCCGAGCACCACCGCCTCGGCCCTCACCTCCTTGTTTACCGGCGTCGCCCCGAGCATTCACGGGATTCGCGACGAACACGGCTTCCTGCCGAGTCTTGGCAAGCGGCTCACCCTGCTGCCCAAGGTGCTGGCAGCGCACCAGCTTCCGATGCGCGGCTACATGCGATCCCTCCCCTTCGGCTTCCGCACCATTGGCAGCACCATCGCCGCCAGGCTCGGGGTGCGGGCGCGGTTTGCGGGACACGATGCCGCAGGAATCCTCGAGGCTGCCCGGCGCGATCTGGCCACGACGCGGCGCGGGGTGCTCTATCTGCATTGGCCGGACGCAGACATTGCGGGCCACGCCCACGGCTGGATGTCATCGGGGTATGCCCGTGCGACCGAACGGATTGATCAGGCCGTGGGGCACCTGGTCGGCGAGACGGGCGTTCTCGACGACCCGACGTCGGCGATCGTCTTCCTCGCGGACCATGGTGGGGGGGGGGCGGTGCTCAACGACCACGACAGCGCGCATCCCCACGACCTGACCATCCCGATCGTCATCGGTGGCGGGCGTGTGGTGCCGGGCCGTCTGCCCAGCGGCAGTTCTCCGCTGGATGTCTGCGCCACGATCCCGTGGATGCTTGGCGTTGCCCCGCCACCAGCCTGGCAGGGACGTCCGCTCCGCGAGGCCTTCGCCGCCGCACCACCCGCAACGCCCCGAACGCTCGAGGTGGCAGCGTGACCGCGGCTGTCCGATGGGTCCGTGCCCTCAATGACCATGATCGAGGCCTGCTGCACCGTTGGGCATTGCGGGAGACGCACTCCGACCGGCGACGGCGCGGGTGGATCGCGATCACGCACGCGGGTGGTGCGGTCGTCACCATTGCATCGGTATTGCTGCCATTGGTGACCGGCATCTGGTCGCGAGCGGCGAGCGCCAAGGCAGCACTCGCGCTGACGATCTCCCACCTCATCGTGCAGGCCATCAAACGTGGCGTCAACCGAGAGCGTCCCTCGACGACTCCGCTGATTCCCTGTCCCGATCGCTTCTCGTTTCCATCCGGGCATGCCACCGCCGCGCTCGCGGTGGCACTCAGCTACGGACTCGCCTCTCCCGTCCTTGCCGCTCCGCTGATCGGTGGAGCCCTCGTGGTTGGGTGGAGTCGGGTCGTCCTCGGCGTGCACTATCCCGGGGACGTGGTGATGGGGCAGGGGATCGCGTTGGTCACGGTGCTCGCGCTCTCGGCGCTCGTCTGAGCTTGATCGAGTTGGCGCACGATCGTGTCGCGCTCGTCTCGCGATCGTGACCCGCCCCCCTGACCTTAGCCTTCATGCGCATCGCGATCTTCTCCGAAGTGTACTGGCCCATGGTCAGTGGTGTCTCTCTCGTCTTGCAGCGCCTGGTTGCAGCGCTCGAGGCGCGCGGCCACAGTGTGCGGGTCTACACCGCAGCCTACGAGCTGCCAGCGAGTGTCGCAGACCACCCTGGGATCTACCGGGCGCCATCGAAGCGACTCTTCCTGTATCCTGATGTGCAGTGGGGCTTCCCGGACTGGGCCGCCATCCGCGAGGACTTTGCCTCCTTCCACCCCGACGTGGTGCATCTCGCCACCGAGTTCGCGATGGGGGGTGTGGGGTTGCGGCTGGCGCGCACCCATGAGGTGCCGGTCATCGCCTCGGCGCACACCGACTACGAGCGTTACGCCGGCCGCTACCACCTCGAGTGGCTGATGCCCGCCGGGTGGCGGTACCTGCGGTGGTTCTATGGTCACGCCACCCGGGTGCTCTGTCCGTCCCACCAATATGAACGCCACCTGCAGCTGCGCGGCGTGCGACATACCGGTATCTGGAGTCGCGGGGTGGACCGCGAGATGTTCGCGCCGACGCACCGGAGCGAGGCAACCCGTGCGTCGCTGGGGATCGGACCGGAGCAGCAGATGGTGCTCTATGTCGGGCGCCTCGCTGCCGAAAAGAATCTGCACCTGCTGCTTGAAGGGTGGCCGCAGGTCCACGAGCGACATCCGCAGGCCCGCCTGGTTGTGGTAGGGACGGGACCGCTTGAAGAAGGACTGCGTGCCCACGTCCCGCCCGGTGTCATCCTGGCAGGGGTGCGCACCGGGGCTGACCTGTCTGCGATCTATGCGTCCGCTGATTGCTTCGCCTTCCCCTCGAGCACGGAGACGTTCGGCAACGTCCTGCTCGAGGCGATGGCGTCGGGTCTGCCCTCACTCGCGGTCCGAGCGGGCGGCGTGCTCGACTTTGCGGAGCATGGCACCAACGCCTGGCTGGTGGAGCCCGACAGCGTGCCGGCGCTCGCGAAGGGACTCGACGCGTTGCTGGAGGATACGGCATTGCGAGACCGCCTGTCGGCTGGCGCGTTGCAGACCGCCGGTCAACGTGATTGGCACGCGATCTTCGATGGGGTCGTCACCGAATACCAACGCGCGATCCAACTCTCGGCGATTGACCGCGCCGCCTGAGTCGGCCCTCCCCGCGCATGCGCGGGGCTTCGAGCCCATCGTCGGACGGAAGCGAGTCCTGGCAGAGGCGTTGCCGCCGATCCTCCGCCCTGAGGCGTCGCTTGCCGTGCTCGATATCTCCGAGTACTACAGCGAGGGCAGCGGGGGAGTGCGCACATATCTCGATGCGAAGGGACGCTTCGTCCACGCCTCGAGCGACGTGCGGCGCACCCTCGTGGTTCCGGGTGCGCACGACAGCATCGCCGATGCCCCGGGTGACCGGACCTACCGGCTGCGCGGTCCTGCCATTCCGTTCCATTCCTATCGATTGATGCTCGCCACCCGCTCCGTCGCACGGATCATCGCGCACGAGCGACCGGACATTATCGAGATCGGCTCGGCCTACGTGGTCCCGTGGGCGGTGTCACGTGCCCGCCGACGGCACCGCGCGCAGGTCGCCTGGTTCTATCACAGCAACCTGCCACGGTTGATCGCGCCGGATCTTGCGCGGGCCGGGGCCTCGCGCGCCGTGCTGGTTCGCGCGGTGGGTTCGTATGTTCATCAGCTTGGACGCCTTGCGGATGTCACCTTGGCCGCCTCGGACTTTGCCGCGTCCGAATTGGAGCGCTGGGGTGTGGAACGGGTGGAACGGGTCACCCTCGGTGTCGATGCAACCCATTTCGCACCATTGCGTCGACATGAGGCCGCCGCCGTGCGATCCGAGCTCGGGGTTGAAACGGGCGTGCCGCTCGTTGGCTTTGTGGGACGCCTCGCCGCTGAGAAGCAGGTCGACATGTTGCTGCACGCCTGGCCCCGCGTGGCGCGCGAGACGGGGGCGGTGCTGGTGATTGTCGGGAGCGGTCCGCAGCGTGCGCGCCTGGCCGAACTCGCTGCCGGGCAGCGTGTGGTGATGCTTCCCCACGAGACTGATCGGCACCGGCTCGCCAATCTTCTCGCATCGCTGGATCTGTATGTTTCCCCCGCGCCGTTCGAGACCTTCGGTCTGGCCGTGTGCGAGGCCCTCGCCTCGGGGGTCCCGGTCGTCTCGGTGGATCACGGTGCCGCCGCAGAGTTGGTGCGTGCGTCTGGGGTCGGTGCGCTGGCACCGCTGGGGGATGCTGCCGCGCTGAGCGTCGCCATCCTCGGGGCGCTCGCGACGGATCGCGCGATGCAGGGGGCACGGGCCCGCGCCTTCATCGAAACCCACCATACCTGGGACGTCGCCTTTGCGCGTCTCTTCGACCTGTACCGACAGTTGCTGCGGTGAGTGCCGGGTGGGCGGGGCACGCGGTGTGTGCGGCGTTGGTCGCGTGCGATCTGTTGGCGCGGAGTTGGCGACTCCGCTTGCTCACCATCGGCGCGGGTCAGGAACTCGGCATGATGGACTCGCTGCGCACCAACCTCCTCGCCGATGCTGGCGCCGCACTCTCGCCGATGCGCATCGCGGGTGAGCCGGCGCGGATCGCCGGCATGCGGTTGGCCGGGGTGCCGCTCCCGGCCACGCTGGCCGCCATCACGTGGGAAGTGACGGTCGCGTGGCCCCTGCTTGCCGTGACGACGGTGATCTTCACCGCGCTGGCCGCGCCGGCGTGGTGGGCGACCACCGCACCGCTCCTCCTCGATCGCGTCGCGTCCGGCTGGCCGCTCCTCGCCGGGTTGATGGTGTTGTTCATCGTGGCGGTCATCTGGGCCAACCGATGGCGCGATCGGATTGGGGGGGGGACACGCTTCGTGGGTCATTTCGGCACCAGTTGGCGACAGATGCCTCCCGGACCCCTCCTCGCGAGCGTGCCGCTCTCGCTCATCAACATGGTCGCCCGCACCGCGCTCCTGCCGGCCCTCGTGCTGACCCGGCCCGATGCGCCCGACGCCGCGGTCGTATGGTTCGGTTCGTTCCTGCTCATCTACGGACAGCTCTTCCTCCCTACGCCGGCAGGGGCCGGGGCAGTGGAGGTTGGCTTCCTTGGTGGGGCGGTGGGTGCGCTCGAGGGCGATGTCGGGCTCTTGCTCGCCTGGCGGTGGTGGGCCAACGGCGTGCCGGTCGTGCTGGGACTCATCGTGGCGTGGCAAGCCCGACGGCAGCTGCTGGGATGGTGGCCTGAGCGAGTCCGGGCGGTGCGCCCGGACTCACCCCGAGCTGGCTAGAACTCGTTCGCGTACCCGAAGAACTTCGCCACACCATCCCGCTCGACGATCGTCCCGAACAGTCGCCGCGTGAGCGTGCTGTCGTTGGCGCGATAGGTAACCGTGCAAGGGGCCCACGCCCGTGTGGTGGAACTCTGCTTGAACTGCAATGTGTCCACATTGCACGCGAGTGACTGGAACTCCAGCGGTTGCTTCCCGTATCGCTCCAGGACCCTGGCCATCCCCTTGGCTGATGACGCCTGCACTTGCAGCCAGTGAATCGCCGGGTCGAGCTCGTACGGCGGTTCGGCATAGAGGTGTTCAGGGAAGATCAGCCAGGCATACTCTGACCGATTGATCAACAGGCCAGTCAGTGCGGTGGAATCGCCCGCCGCCACCGCGTTCAGGAAGGTACGCGCCAGCGCCTCACGGTCCGAGGCCCCGCCCTCCATTCGTGTCACCTCCGGCACCGATTCCCGGAAACGCGCCAGCATCACCTCCATCGGGAAGACCGAGTCAATCACGTCCCCCGCCTGCCGCCAAGGGCGCTCCGGGTCGATTGGTGCCTCGGCCTGCTGGCCGGTGTCGCCACAGGCGACCACCAGAAGCGTCAACAGAATTGCAGCATATCGCGACATCATCATCCCCATCCTGAAGTGAGCTCACGCGCGTGGAGCAACTGCCCCTCGCGACAGAGGTCGCATGCCCCGGCTATCGTGCCGAAACATACGACCTCTGACATCCTACCGTCCAACATCCAACATCCAACATCCAACATCTACAAGCCTACGACCTACGACCTACGACCTACGACATCAGTTATCCGCGTAAATCGTCCAACCCTGCCACCACTTGGCACCATTCGGATCGGCCGCACCACGGAAGGCGGTCGCCGTCACGAAGGTCCCAGCACGGTTGGCGAGATCGCCACCGAACACCGTGACGCCACCGGTCCGCGGAGCAACGCCCGCCGCCAACGACCAGTCGAGGTCGGTCGCTGCGCTCGGGTCAGCCGCGAGAGCGGTGAAGAGCGAGGCCGCCGTGGTCGCTGGGGCGTGCTCGATGTCGCCGGCAGGACCGGCATACGTCTGCTGGCCCGCCTGGAAGGCGTTCGTCGTCTGGGCGATGAAGATGCCCTTGAGCGAGAAGACGCCTTCGTTCTCACGCGACTTGGTGGCGGCGTCGCGGTAGCCAATGCCGGCGCTCGGCCAGCGGGCGAGGATGCCGTTGACGTAGTGACCGCCGACGCCGCGGCGAAGCACCATGCCGTACCCACCGCTCGCGCCGACCACGCCCGGACCCGTGCCGACCAGCGTGAAGTTGGCGAAGATCGGGATCGTCAGCGGGGTCGAGTTGAAGCCGAGGTCACAACCACCACCAGCGTTCGAGCCGCAACCGTCGTTCTCGATGCCCTGCGGGTCGGACGACACGTTGCCGGCGCCCGGACGCGGCGAGAGGAGCTTGGTCTGGAGGCCGATCATGTACTGCACGCGGCCACGGAAGCCCTCGGAGGCGTCGAAGTGGTCGTCGCCCGACTCATAGGAGACGAGATACTTCGCATCGGCTGAACCGCCGAACCACTCGAAGTGGTCATCGAGGCCGGCGAGCGCCTGGAGGTAGGACATCTGGGTCTGTGAACCGACGGCTGCGAAGGTGAACGAGTTCAACTCGGCGTCCTGCGCCGGGCCGAAGCCGGCGAACTCGACGCGCACGTACGTCAGCGAACCGCTGTTGTCGAAGTCGTTGTCACCACCGGCATAGTTGATCAGCGGGTTGTCCGCCGAGGTGCCGGTGCCTTCGATGTTGACGACACCCGAGCGATTGATCCGGGCGTTGCCGATCATGATCAGGCCACCCCAGTCACCCGGCTGGCGCTGGCCAGCGGCGCGCGACGAGGTGAAGACGATCGGGGCCTGGGCCGTTCCATTGGCCACGAGTCGGGCGCCACGCAGCACGAAGAGCGACGAGCCAACCACGTCGAAGTCACCCTCGATACGCGTGCCGGCCTGAATCGTCAGCGTTGCGCCATTGGCGACCTTCCGGAAGCCCTTGAGGAGGTAGACCTTGTCGGCCGTCCACGTCGTGTTCGTGGTGATGTCCGTGGTCACCTCGACGACATTGCTCGTCGGGGGCGCTTCGTCGGTCGTGGCCGAGGCCTCCGCCGAGAAGTCCGAGGTGGCACCGGCGCGCACGGCGGCAAGCCGGTAGCGATAGGTGGTCGCGGCCGTCAGTCCCTGATCGGCGTAGCTGGTCGCGTTGGCGGCCGGGCGGGCGATTTCGGCGAATGCGCCCTGTGCGCCGGTGGCGCGCTGGAGCACGAACTGCGTGGCAGCCGTGGTCGGCGCGGTCCAGCTGACGTTGACAGCGGTCTGTCCGTTGGCCGCAGCGGCAAGGCCGGTCGGCGCCGGGTTTGCAGGCGGCGGCGGCGGCGTGATATCGTCGTCGTCGTCGCCGCAGGCGCTCACCAGGATGGCCGACGCCAGCAGCGCCGAGCGGGTGAGCGAGCGAAATCCGAAGTTCATCTGAAGCCCCTGAAAGTGAAGTTGGTCCCACGACTGCACGGCAAAACGCCGACACACATGGGGAAGAAACCCCCCGGGTGTCGGCGTTGTGCGAAGATGCTGTCACGATTCGGTCACGCGTCGTGACCGGTGCTGCTTACTGCCTCCAGCTGAACCCGACGCTGAGAATCCGGCCCGCCGTGTACCGCTCGCGGATGACGCTCCCCTGTGTGATCTGGTACGGGGCGTCGAGCAGGTTCTTGGCGTCCACCCGCGCGCTGAGCGTGCTGAAGATCGGCAGGCGGAACGAGACGTCCAGCACGTTGCGCGGCTGCTCGACGACGTCCGGCAGCGGCAACTCACCCGCATCCACGATCCGCTCGCCGACGCGATTGAAGAGGACCGTCGCGGAGGCGTCCTTGCTCGGGTGCGACCAGGTGATCCCGCCATTGAGCACATACGGGGACTGCCCGACCATCTTGCGCTCGCTGTTGGTCACGGAGCCGGCATTCGGATCCAGTTCGATCTGGCTCTGCATCACGGTCGCGTTGGCGAAGGCCGTCACCGTCTCGAGCCCGATCATGCCGAGAGCCTTCCGCGCCTCGACTTCGACACCATAGTTGCTGGCGCCGAGCGCGTTGGTGTAGGTGATGATCCGGGTGCCCGAGGTGCCCTGATAGACGCGTTCGATCGGATTGTCGAAGTCCTTCGCGAAGACGCCCAGGCTGAAGATCTCGCCACGGCTCGGATAGAACTCCCAGCGCAGGTCGAAGTTGCGGATCAGCGCACGCTGCAAGTCGGCGTTGCCGCGGACGTTGTCGAAGCCGATCACTTCGCGGAAGAGGATCGGCGAGAGCTCGCGATACTCCGGGCGGGACAGCGTCTGCGTTGCCGAGGCGCGGAGGTTCATGTCCTCCCGCATCCGCCAGGTGACCGCGAGCGACGGCAGCAGGTCGTTGAACTCGGGTGTGGCGAGCGACGGCTCACCGGCCGACGACAGCGACGCGACCTCAACCCGCGACGACTCGAAGCGGGCGCCAGCGATGATGTCAATCGACGACGACAGCGGCAGGCTCACCATCGCGTAGCCAGCCGCAAGCCGGTCGGACGCAGTGTAGGAACCCCCTGCAGCCAGCGGCGTCACGCGGAAGAAGCTGTCGTCCTGGCCGGCGAAGCGACCATCGAAGATCTCTTCCGGCGCGCTCTCGTCCGCCGTCCCCGGTAACGGGCGGTTCAGCGAGATCGAGTACGAGGTGTTGACCGCGTCACGATCCACGCTGCGGTAGAGCCCACCGACTCGCAGCAGTGCGCCGCTGCCCATCCGCCCGAGCGCGAGCTGCCAGTTGGCATTGCCTTCGATCGCGTCTTCGGACAGATCAGCGAAGGTGCGGACCGCCGCCTCGTTCGAGAAGCCGAACCAGGTCGCACGACCCTGGTCGTCCACCGAGTAGACCACCTCGGACCGATCCGGCTCCTGCCGTGTGACGCCAGAGGCGGTGACGCCCCATTCGATCGTCTGGCGACCGCCGCCGAGTGAGTGCAGGAAGCCGAGCTGTGACGAATAGACGTTGCGCTCGACATACCGCAGCCGCTGGATCTGGAGCGGGATCGCGAGGTTCTCGGAGTAGCCGGTCTCGCGGCGCCCCTCATTGTCCATCGTGCGGTTGTAGCTGTTGTTGAGCGTGATCT
Source organism: Gemmatimonadota bacterium (assembly GCA_011390645.1). Classification (GTDB taxonomy): domain Bacteria; phylum Gemmatimonadota; class Gemmatimonadetes; order Gemmatimonadales; family GWC2-71-9; genus Palsa-1233. The sequence continues at coordinate 16,999 of JAABRY010000006.1, read as the reverse complement.
TGGTGCTGGCACCGATCGCTGTGCTCAGGTTGGCAATGCCGCCCCAGAGGACGCTGTTCCGACCGGTGACACCGTCGAACCGGTCGATTTCTTCCGCCTCGGCGCTGGTGATCGCTGCGGCGAGCGCGCGCTGCTGCCCCGCACGGATCTCCTGCGAGAACGAGTAGGTGCCCGAGACGAGATAGTTCAGCCCGGTGCCACCGGTGGGGATGCTGCCCGCGATCGAGCCGCCAAAGCCACCATTCGGGGAGCCGGTGCGGCTGCGGGCAGACCAGTTGTTCCGGAACGAGTTGACCAATGCATTGGTGGTCGTGCTCGACAGGCTCTGCGTGAAGTCCACCCCGTTGAACGTCTCCGGCAGCGAGCGAGTGTTCGCGCCGAGCGCCAGCCAATCCCGGGAGGTCGAGGGGGAGAAGAAGGCATCCTGACCAGTGACCGCATCGTTGTAGCCGGTGCTCACCGAGAAGGCGAGGAAGCGCTGCCCGGTGAATTCCTTGGTCTTGATGTTGACGGATGCGCCCGAGAAGTCGCCCGGCTGGTCCGGCGTGAAGGTCTTGCTGGTCGTGATTCCGCTCAGCAGCGAGGAGGGGAAGAGGTCGAGTGGTACGACCTTCCGCTCAGGCTCCGGTGACGGAATGCGCGCACCATTGAGTGAGGCTGTCGTGTAGCGATCACCGAGGCCGCGAACAAAGACGTACTTGCCGTCCTGCACCGTGGCGCCGCTGACGCGCTGCACTGCTGCGGCGGCATCGCCGTCCGGGCTGCGCGCAATCTGTTCCGAGGACACGGCGTTGATGATGCCCACCGAGTTGCGCTGCTCGTCCAGCGCCGCATTCACACTCCCCTGCGCCACGGCCGCGGTGACGGTCAGCTCCTGGAGCTCCACGGTCATCGAGTTGAGTGAGATGTCCTGCTCGCTCACGCTGTCGGCGGCGATCCGGATGCCGGTCACCGTCGTGGGAGCGTACCCGATCATGGTGACCTTGAGTGTCACCACCCCTGCGGGGATATCGCGCAGGACGTAGCGGCCATCCACGTTGGAATTGGTGCGGATCGCGGATCCGACCACTTCGATGCGCGCACCCCCGATGGGAATGCTCGCGCCACCATCGACCACCTTGCCGACGAGTCGGCCAGTAGGCGCCTGCGCCCCGGCAACCATCGGAACCATCAGTAGTGCCAGCACCACCGCTGCACCACGCGTCAAGCTCACCTTCATATGCGCCACCCCGTCGCCATCCGGCAAAGGGTGGATTCGCCTGTCGAAGCCACCCTTCGTCGGTCGCGCACAGAATCGCGTGGTGGCGTGACGATTGTGTCACAATCAGTGCAACAAATTGGTCACGAAGTCCGGGAAGCCCGGCTTGGGTGGGCAGGGGACCGTGACGAGCCGGTTACGAATCGCCCTGCGGGGGGATCCGGATGGCCCGGGCATGCTCAGTAGGCGCGTTCGGCTTGACCCGGATGCTCTTGGCGGGGATCCCCACGTTCACATGGTAGGGACGGACATCCTTCGTGGCCACCGCCGACGCGCCCACCATCCCGTTGCGCCCGACCCGCACCCCCGCGAGCACGGTCGCGTGGTAGGTCACCCGGACATCCTCCTCGAGGATGGTGGGAATCGACGTCACGTCGGCCTGCTCGACGATGCTGTGGGTATGGGAGTAGATGTTCGCGTAGTCCGCGATCGAGACGCGGTCGCCCAGCATCAGCCCGCCGCGGTCGTCGAGGAGGACATGGCGGTGGACCACGACGTCGTCGCCCACCTCGAGGTTGTAGCCGAACGAGAACTCCACGTGCTGAAAGCACTTGAAGTTGCGTCCCACCCGCTTGAAGATCCGTGGCGCCAGTAACCGCCGCAGCGCGACGCCGAGCGCCACCTGCTGCCCCCCGATCGGCAGCCGATCAAAGCTGTACCAGAGCCACAGCAGCGGCTTCACCCGGGCAAATCGTACCGGATCCACCTCGGCGTAATACTCCGGCTCGAGGGTGATGTTGGCAGGGTCCAAGGCCATCAGGGCCAATCGGGACGCATCGGGGAGGGTCGGATCGGCGATCCGTTCCTCCCACATCCCCTGACCGGGCCAGGCAAGCTGGAAGAGGGTCTCACGGACGACGGCAGCCCAATCGGCGTCCGGGCGGTCGAGGGCGTGGTCGAGATCTGCCAACCATCGCTCGGTGAGTTGCTGCATCGCCTCACTTGGCAGAACCTGCCGGAGCGGCAGGTGCGGCATCAGGGCTGTCCCCCGGATGCCCCCTGCGCACGTACCCGGATTCGTCCACGCTCGGCGTCGAGGCGGCTGAGGCGGCGGTCCCAGTCGTCGGCCCGGTCGCCGAGGTAGCCCACGACGAACGGCTCGGTCACCGGGATGCGCTCCTCCATCAAGAAGAGTCCGGTCGCCTGATCACGGATGTCCAGCTGCTGGGCGGACATCGCGGGCGAGAGCGGAATCACCCCAATGGGCCGAAGGAGGCGATTGCGTACCGTGATGTTGAGCAGTTGCGGATCGAAGCGAGTGTTCGGCGTGCTGGCGAAGAAGGTGACCAGCGCGACGCCGGGCTCCCGCACGCCGGCCCGCCGGGCGATCGAGTCGATGGTCTCCTGATGTGCCGCCACGAGCGCGCGCAGCGAGTTGTAGCCGTCATTCGAGAGGAGGCGGAGCACGCGCTCGTCGAGTGGGACCACGCGAATCTCGAGCGTCCCACTCCGCAGTCGCAGGGTGATCACATCCTGATTGAACTGGCCGAAGCCCGCGGGCGGGAGTGCCGGATCCGAGGTGGAATCGGACGCGAAGATGATCGGCGGGCTCACCTGCGCGGGAGCACGCGACGCGCCGCATGCCGTGAGCACGAGAATCAGGGCCAGGCTGCGAATCGGGGCGAGAGCGGTCATGCGGTCTCCTGAGCGGCGGCGAGGATCGCCTCCGCGAGTTCGGCGATGCCGGCACCGGTTTCGGATGATACCGCCTGCACCTGATCGGTGTCGAGTCCCAGGTCCAACGCGCGCTCGGACATCGTCGGCCCGAGCCGGCTGCGCGTCAGCTTGTCGGCCTTGGTGAGCACGGCAAGGACAGGCATGCCGGCTTGAATCAGCAACTGGTGGAACTCGCCATCGTCCTTCGAGGGCGGATGCCGAATGTCGAGCAGCCAGACCACCCCGGTGAGCGAGGTGCGCTGGCGCAGCAGCTTCTCGAGCAGCTTGCGGTAGGCGAGCCGCTCCCCTTTCGAGGCGCGCGCGAAGCCGTAGCCCGGCAGGTCGATGAAGTAGAGCGACGGGAGCTGGTAGATGTTGAGCAACTGCGTCTTGCCCGGTGTCTGCGAGACGCGGGCGAGATTGCGACGTCCAGTGAGGGCGTTGAGCAGTGAGGACTTGCCGACATTCGAGCGTCCGACGAAGGCGAACTCCGGCATCGCGGGCTCGAGGGCATGCAGCGGATCGGGGAAGGAGCCGATGAAGGTGATGGCGACGCCAGCGAGTGGCGAGGTCACGCCTCCTTCTTCTGGCGCACGCGCTCCGTGACGATGAGCGGCTGCGCGCCATCGTTGATGGACTCCGGCGTGATCACCACCTCGCGCACGTCATGGCGCGTCGGCAAGTCGAACATGATGTCGGTCATTACGCCCTCGAGAATCGCGCGAAGCCCACGGGCGCCCGTCTGTCGGGTGATCGCCTTGGCCGCAACGGCCTGCAGCGCTTCGGGCGCGAAGGTCAGGCGCACGCCTTCCAACTCGAAGAGTCGCTGGTACTGCTTGACCAGCGCGTTCTTCGGCTCGGTCAGGATCTTCACGAGCGCTTCTTCGTCGAGTGAGCGCAGCGGCACCAGGACCGGGAGGCGGCCCGCCAGTTCGGGGATGATGCCGAAGTGGAGCAGGTCGTCCGGTTCGACCGCATCGTAGATCGCGGACTCATCGACCGCGGCGGCGGTCTTGGCGAGTGCATCGTGCGCGAAGCCGATCCGCTGCCGACCCAGCCGTGCCTCGATGATCTTGGCCAGTCCGTCGAAGGCCCCACCGCAGATGAAGAGAATGTCGCGCGTGTTGATCTGGATGTAATCCTGCTGCGGGTGCTTGCGGCCGCCCTGCGGCGGGACGCTCGCCACGGTCCCCTCGAGAATCTTGAGCAGCGCCTGCTGCACGCCCTCGCCCGACACGTCGCGGGTGATGCTCGGATTCTCGCTCTTGCGCGCGATCTTGTCGATCTCGTCGATGTAGACGATGCCGCGCTCGCACTCGGCGACGTTGAAGTCGCCCGCCTGCAGCAAGCGCACGAGAATGTTCTCGACATCCTCGCCGACGTAGCCGGCCTCGGTGAGCGTGGTCGCGTCGGCGATGGTGAAGGGCACATCAAGGATGCGCGCGAGGGTTTGCGCGAGCAGCGTCTTGCCGGTGCCGGTCGGACCGAGGATCAGGATGTTCGACTTCTCGAGCTCGACCTCGCCCGCTTCACGCGGACCCGCGTGCATGCGCTTGTAGTGGTTGTACACCGCGACGGCGAGCGAACGCTTGGCGCGCTCCTGACCGACCACGTATTCGTCGAGGGTGGCCTTGATTTCGGCCGGGACCGGGACCGCCTTGGTACTCTCGGTGGTCTCGCGCTCCTCGTCCTCCGCCAGGATTTCGTTGCAGAGGGTGATGCACTCATTGCAGATGTAGACCGACGGGCCGGAGATGAACTTCCGGACCGAGTCCTTGCTCTTGCCGCAGAAGGAACAGCGGAGATGCTTGTCGTTGGACATCGTCGGACCACCTTGGGTCGGCGATCGGGCGCAACGCGCGTCCGATCGGCCAACCAGTCAAGCGTCACGGCGCCTTCGGGGCGCCTTTCCGAGGCTCGAAAATGACGTCAATCAAGCCGTACTCCTTCGCTTCTTCCGCGCTCAGGAAGCGATCGCGCTCCATGTCGCGCTCGATCTGCTCCACCGGCTGCCCGGTGTGCTTCGCGTACAGGTCGTTCATCTTGCCACGCAGGTAGAGGATCTCCTTCGCCTGGATCTCGATGTCGGCCGCGCTGCCCTGCGCACCCCCCGACGGCTGGTGGATCATCACCCGCGAGTGCGGCAACGCGGCGCGCTTGCCCGGACTCCCCGCAGCGAGCAGGAACGAGCCCATCGAGGCCGCCATCCCCATGCAGATCGTGTTGATCGGCGCGCGCAGGTGCTGCATCGTGTCGTAGATCGCCATCCCGCTGGAGACGACGCCACCCGGGGAGTTGATGTACACGTAGATGTCCTTCTCGGGGTTGTCGGCCTCGAGGAAGAGCAACTGCGCGATGATGATGTTCGCCACGTCGTCGTTGATCCCGGCGCCCAGGAAGACGATCCGGTCCATCAGCAGACGGGAGAAGATGTCGTACGTTCGCTCGCCGCGCGAGGAACGCTCGATAATGTACGGCGGATACAACGCGGCGTGGGTCACGCCTTCACCTCCGTCACGGTAGACTGCTCGAGGAGCCAGGCAAACGTCTTCTCCTCGGTGACCTGTCGCTCCAACTCGCCCAGGCGCTTCGCCTGCTCCAGCTGGGCCCACAGGGTGCCCGCTTCGACCCCCCGAGCTGCCGCCATTTCGGCGATCCGGGCATCGAGGTCTGCCTCGGTGGCGTGCAGGTTCTGGGCCGTCGCCACGTTATCGAGCACCAATTCCCGCTTGACCTGCGATTCCGCCACCGGCTGGAACGAGGCCGCGAAGGCCTCCATCTGCTCTGCCGGCATCTGGTAGGCCTCGGCATAGGCCCGGATCAAGCGCCCAACCAGCGACTTGGGCGCGGGGACGGCATTGGCCTCGACCAGCTTCTCGACCAGCTGCTGCCGGACCCCGGCATCGGCCTCCCGAATCGCCTCATTCTCGAGATCCGAGGTGACCGCCTCGCGCAGCGCCTCGACCGAGGCGAACTCCCCAACCTCGGTGGCGAACGCGGCGTCCACCTCGGGGAGGAGCTGCTCCTTCACCTCGTGGAGGGTGACCTGCACTCGGCGGGCCTCACCGCGACGCGCCGGGTCGGGGTGATCGTCCGGGAGGCGCACATCACCCTCGACGGTGCCTTCCGGCTCAAGCCCCATGATCAGCTCCTCGAGGTCCGGGATCGCCTGCCCCTGACCCAGCACCAACGAATAGGGCTGTCCGGCGGGGGGCTCCTTCCCCTCCTCCAGCGTCACGACAGAGACGGTGACGAGTTGGCCGGGCTTCGGGCGCACGCCCTCGATCGGCTTCCACGTCGCACGCTGCTCACGGAGCTTGTCGATCTGCTCTTGCACCTTCGCCTCGGTGACCGCCGCGACGGTGCGGGTCAGCGTGAAGCCCCCGGTGGTCGCGAGTTCCAGTGTCGGGCGCACCTCGACCACCATCTCGAAGACGAGGGGTTGGCCTTCCTCGAAGGAGATGTCGGTGACCTGCGGATCGGATGTCGGCTGGAGATCGCCGACACTGAGCACCTGCTGCCAGCTCTCGCGGAGGGATTCCTCGAGGATGTAGCGGCGGATCTCGGCGCCGAACTTCTTCTTCACCACGGGTTCGGGCGCGTGGCCCTTCCGGAAGCCCGGGAGCCGGACCTGGCGAGTGTATTCGCGCGTCGCCTTGCGCTCGGTCACGGCGATCCGCTCCAGCGGCACGGTCACGCGGAGGGTACGGGAGGCGACGTCCTGCGCCGTCGTTTCAATCGAGATATCAGTCATAGCCCGGAAAGCTACCCGTCGTCGGCGTCGGGGGTCAAATGGGGACTTCCCCTTGACCCCTCCCCGGGAGTGCGGTTCCTTATCCCATGGCCCGCATCCTTGTGGTTGACGACGATTCTCCCATTCGCCGTGTCCTTCGGGCGCTCTTCGAGCGCAGCGGCCACGAAGTCCTCGAGGCGGCGACCGCCAGTGAGGCGCTTGAATCGCTGGCGCTCCCACCTGCGGAGCGCCCAGAGGCTGTGGTGTGTGATGTCCTGATGCCGGGGATGAGCGGCCTGGAGTTCTACGAGCGTCTCGTGGTCCTGGCTCCCGACCTCAGCGAGCGCGTCGTCTTCCTGACCGGGGCGAACCACGACCCCGCAGTGCACCAGCCGATCGAGCAACTCGGTGTGCCCCTCCTCGGCAAGCTCGACGACCTGCAGTTGTTGGTGGACGCGATTCGGCTCGCCCTGCTGCGCGCAAAGCTGAGCTGAGCGCTACTTCGCGTCCGGCGTGAGCGCGGCAGCCGGCGCGCTGGTCAGCAACGCCACGCCCTTCCCAACCAATCCCACGGCCACATTGGCAATCGGTGCACCCACCAAGGCGAGCACCAACGCGGCATCGGTGAGGACCACCCGCGGGGTCCAGCGGTCCACGAAGGCCCGCGATCCCGAGCGCAGCACACCCACAATGAACGCACCGTTGACGAGGACGAGCAGCACGATCGACCCACGCATGACGAGGGTGGCGACCGAGTCAAACCAGGAGACGACGCCGAATTCCATGGGGCGCTCCACGCTGGGGAAGGTATGCGGGTGATCGGGCGGTGCGGTCTGCTGGAGTGCGAACGCCGGGAGTCGAACCCGGACCCCTTGCGGGACAGGATCCTAAGTCCTGCGCGTCTGCCAGTTCCGCCACGCTCGCCTCCCACCAAGCTACGCACCGGGCGGTGATTCGTCCATTGCCCCCACGGCGCTACCTTTCAATCTGCGTCATCGTTGCCTGCGGGCACGGTGGCACCGCATGACCTTCATCTCTTACGAGGACTCGGCATCATGCCACGTTGGACATCTCGGGCCGCTCTGGCCGTGCTTGCAGTGGGCTCGCTGGCGGCCTGTGGCGACAGTCGTCTCAAGAAGCTGTCAACCGGCATCTCCGCCGACAGCGTCGCCGTACTGATGGAGGCTGACGCGCCGCACACCGCGTCGAGCTATCTGGTGGAAGGCAAGTACTGGGAAGTGATGATGTACCCTCGCAAGTCGGCCGAACCGGGCGACTCCATTGCGTGGCGCGAGATGAGCCCGGTCGTGCTGGCGGACGGCGCGGTCGTTGGCTGGGGGTGGACGTACCTGGATGAGACGGCAGCCACGAAGGGTTTCCAGGTCCCGGCGAAGGATTAGTCGTCGCGCGTGATCGATGGCATCAGCACAACGCCCGCCGCCCTGTCAGGGCGGCGGGCGTCTGGTTTGCACCAACCGTGCTGGTGGCTCACTCGGGCAGGAGACGCACCCGCGCGATGCGCTGTCCCTGGATCTCAGGGTGCGCGCTGTACACCGAGAGCGTGACGACGCCATTCCGCGCATCGGTCAGCGCGGCACGGAGTTCGGCCTCGGAGCGAACCGGCTTTCCTTCCACTGCCGTGATCACATCGGGATGACTCATCACATCCGAACCGAAGAGATAATCTGCAGCCGGCGCGGTGGCCGGAATCGAGCGGACAAGCAGTCCGCGGGTTCCGGCCGGCAGGCGGTATTGCTGCACCAATGCCGAGGTGACGGGCTCGACGGTGACGCCGAGTCGGTTGGTGGTCGGCGGCACGGTTGCCGCGAGACCCTTGGCGCTGTCGGGAGCGGCTTGGTCGGCGGCGCTGGGCAGTCCCTTGACCCGCGCCACGACCTCGCGGCGTCCGCTCTTGCGAGCGATGTCGAGACGGACCTCGTCACCGGCCCGGCGGAAACCGACCAGTTGCTGGAGCTGCGCGACGTAGCGCACGGGGGTGCCATCCACCGCGAGGATCACATCGCCCGGCTCGAGACCCGCGCGCTTCGCCGGTGAGTCGTCATCGGAAAAGTTCTGCACGCGGACACCGTCACTGGTGTCGAGACCGAGATACTCCGCGTCCTCGGCCGTTGCATCGGCGACCAGAATGCCGAGTGCCGTGCGCTCGACGCGCCCACGCTCGATGATCTGGTTCATCACCGCGCGTGCGAGATCGATCGGCACGGCGAAGGCATATCCCTCGAAGACGCCGGACGTCGACGCGATCATCGAGACGATGCCGATCACTTCGCCACGCACGTTGAGCAGCGGGCCGCCCGAATTGCCCTGATTGATGGCGGCATCGGTCTGGATGAAATCCGCGATGTCGGCATCGCGGCGACGCGGATCTGCCCTGGTGTTGCGGCCCTTGGCGCTCACGATGCCCTGCGTGACCGAGAAGGTCAGGTCGCTGCCGAGCGGATTGCCGATGGCCAACACCCATTCGCCGACCCGAACATCATCCGAGACCCCAAGCGCTGACGGTGTGAGATCGGTCGCATCGATCTTGAGGACGGCAACATCGGTGTGCGCATCGCTGCCGAGGACGGTCGCATCGAAGCGACGACCATCGAGCAGACGCACGCGCACGCGGGTCGCACCTTCGACCACGTGATGATTGCTGAGGATGTAGCCGTCGGTGGAGACGATGAAGCCGGAACCGGTCGCGTTGGCGATACCACCCTCGGGCATCTGTGGATGCTCCATCCCCGGTGGCAGGGTCAGCCCTTCGGGCAGGCGCAAGTTGCGCGAGCGCCGCGAGACCGGCCGTTGCGCCTCGATGAAGACGACGGTGGGGCGCACGGCTTGCGCGATTTCGGAGTACGCCTCCGACAGCTCGGCCAATGGCCGCCCCGACGCGATGCTCGGTGCGGCAACGGGAAGGATCGGTGCGTTGCGGCCATCTGCGCGCGGACCGCCAAACTCACGATCCTGCGCGAGTGAGGACTGCGGGAGATTGAGGAGTCCGGCAAAGAACAGCCCCAGCACGAAGGCCAGCGCCACCAGGGAGCCGAACTTGAGCCAATTACGGGCATGCATCGTCATGACATCTTCCTTCAGGGGTACTTAGTCGGGCAGGCCGACCCCCGGATTGGAGATCGGCCTTCACACATCACCTTGGATAATACAGCGATGCCCCGTGGCGCGGTTCCGTCGCGCTGGTTACGCCTTCGGGGCGTCGTCCACGATCTCGTAATCCGCCTCGACGGCCTCATCGGCCTTCGGGGCGTCCGCGGTGGCGTCTGCCGCGGGGTTCTCCGCCGTCGTCCCCCCGGTGGCGCCCTGGTACAGTGAGGCACCGGCCGCAGAGTAGGCGACATTCAGCTCGTCGAGCGCGGTCCGGATCGCCGTCGGCTCACCGGTGCGGAGCGCTTCCTTGCCCGCCTCGACCGCCTTGTCGAGCTGCTCCTTGGTCTCGCCGGACAGGCGATCCACCCACTCCTTGCTGTCCTTCTCGACCTTGTACACCAGACCATCGAGCTGGTTGCGGGTTTCGATGCCCTCGCGACGCTCCTGGTCGGCCTTGGCGTTCGCCTCGGCCTGCTTGACCATCGTGTCGATGTCGGCATCCGACAGGCCGCTGGACGCTTCGATCCGGATCTTCTGCTCCTTGCCCGTCGCCTTGTCCTTGGCGGAGACATGCAGGATGCCATTCGCGTCGATGTCGAAGGTCACCTCGACCTGCGGCATCCCGCGCGGCGCCGGCGGCATGCCGGTGAGCTGGAACTTGCCGATGGTCCGGTTGTCCTGCGCCATCTGCCGCTCGCCCTGCAGGACGTGGATCTCGACCGTGGTCTGGTTGTCCTCCGCCGTGCTGAACGTCTCCGACTTCTTGGTCGGGATCGTCGTGTTGCGCGGGATCAGCACCGTCGCCACGCCGCCGAGGGTCTCGATGCCGAGTGACAGCGGCGTCACATCGAGCAGGAGGACGTCCTTCACCTCGCCGCCGAGCACACCGCCCTGAATCGCCGCACCGATCGCCACGACCTCGTCCGGATTCACGGAGCGATTCGGCTCCTTGCCGAAGAAGTTCTTGACGATCTCCTGGATCTTCGGGATGCGCGTCGAACCACCGACGAGGATCACTTCATCGATCTCGCCCGGCTTGAGGCCGGCATCCTTGAGTGCCATCTCCATCGGCGGGAGGCAGCGCTGGATCAGGTCGTCCACCAGCTGCTCGAACTTGGCACGCGTGAGCGGCAGGTTCAGGTGCTTCGGTCCCGAGGCATCCGCCGTGATGAACGGCAGGTTGATGTCGGTCTGCGTGGTGCTCGAGAGCTCCATCTTCGCCTTCTCCGCCGCTTCCTTCAGGCGCTGGAGCGCCATCGGGTCCTTGGAGAGGTCGATGCCCTGATCCTTCTTGAACTCGGCGACGAGCCAATCAATGAGACGCTGGTCGAAGTCGTCGCCGCCCAGGTGCGTGTCGCCGTTGGTGCTCTTCACCTCGAAGACACCCTCGGCCAGCTCGAGCACCGAGATGTCGTAGGTCCCGCCGCCGAGGTCGAAGACGGCGATCTTCTCGTCCTTCTTCTTCTCGAGGCCGTATGCCAGTGCGGCGGCCGTCGGCTCGTTGATGATGCGGAGCACCTCGAGGCCGGCGATCTTGCCGGCGTCCTTGGTGGCCTGACGCTGCGCGTCGTTGAAGTACGCCGGCACCGTGATGACCGCCTTGTCGACCGAGTGGCCGAGGTAGTCCTCTGCGGTCTGCTTCATCTTCTGGAGGATCATCGCCGAGATCTCGGGCGGGGTGTACTTCTTCCCCTGGATCTCGACGGCAGCCAGCCCGTTCGCCCCGTCATTGACCGGGTACGGTACGCGCGACGCCTCTTCCGTGACCTCGGCGGCGCGGCGGCCCATGAAGCGCTTGATCGAGAAGACGGTCTGGCGGGGATTGGTGACGGCCTGACGCTTGGCAACCTGGCCGACCAGGCGCTCCCCGTCCTTGGTGAAAGCCACCACCGATGGGGTGGTCCGGCCACCCTCGGCGTTGGGGATGACGACCGGATCGCCACCCTCCATCACCGAGACGACGGAATTCGTGGTACCCAGGTCAATGCCGATGATCTTCGATGCCATTGCGCGGTCTCCTTCGGGTCCGGCGCCCCGCCAGGATGGCGCCGGGCGCGTACGGGAGGGAGAAGTAGCAACGGGCGTACCGGAGAAGTCTGCCAGAGTGGCATACCAGCCGGCGGTGTCAACCGCCGGACGGATGGGACGCTGCTTCGCGGCGTGGGGTGAGGGGTGAGGGGTGAGGGGGAATACCGGGCGCGTTCGGTGAGATACACTCGCCCGAAGGCCCAACTTTCCCCCTCACCCCTCGCCCTCCTTACCGCCCCGGCTGGGGCATCGGCCGCCCCGGCTGGGCCGTAGGCGGGCGCACCGGGTCCCCGCCACCCTGCCGCTGGAGGAGCGCCCCAGCGATGCTCTGCTGCGGGACGGCGATCGTCACGCGCTCAGACGGTTGGGCAAGGGAGACGAAGGTGCCCTCGGTGCGCACTGTGAACCGCGCCGAGGTGCAGAGAACGCGCGGATCGGTTCCAGCAGGCTGGTTCGGGCAACGGCCCGCCAAGGAGGTCACGGCGGTGAACGACGAGCCTTCCTCGGCGACGTGGCGGGTCCGTGTCGCCAGATTGGCCCAGCTCCCCTTGGCGAGCCCCGGACCCATGGGCGCACCCGTCGGATCGAATGCCGCAGCATCACTCCGCGAGTCCACCTGCAAGAATGCCGCAGGGGCCCCATCCGTGGTCCAGGCAACGAGCGAGCGGATGCCGACACCGCCATCACCGGCAGGGTCGGCGAACCCTGTAACCACACCGAGGTAGCGCGTGTCGGCGCCATCAACGGTGACGACGATTTCACTGGGTTCGATGCCGAAGCGCAGCGCGAGCGCGCCGCCGGCGTACGCGGTGGCAGCGCGGTCGTCGCCGATGGAGGCAGCGTGCAGCGCCATTTCGTCCAGGGTTGCCGCCAGTGGCGGTTCGGACTCGAGGACCGGGCTCGTGCTCGTGGGACCGTCCGCACAGGCGGTGATCGCGAGGGCGGCGATGAGGGCGGTCGGGAAGGGCATGGTTCGCATGGCAGTTCTCCTTCGATGGGAGCCAGCGGACCACTCGGGAGAGTGGCGCGCGACTGGCCCGTGCATCGGAGAGACACGGGAACGCCCCGCATACCCCTACAGAGGGGTCTAGTCGGGTTCGTGGAGCCGGGGGCCCAGCGTGGCGCGCAACGCGGCCAGCGCGCGGCCCATGAGCGTCTCCACTGTCTTCACTGAGATGCCGAGGGTCTCGGCGATCGCCGGATAGGTGAGGCCCTGTTCCCGGCTCAAGATGAAGATCTCGCGAGTGCGTGGTGGCAGGTCGCCGATTGCCTGACCGAGCGCAGTGGCCAACTCGGCCTTGAGCAGGCGCCGCGGTGCGGCAGGGGCGATCTGCTGGCCCGGAAGGTCCTCCGGGTCGCCGCCAGCGACACGTTGACGAAACCGCAATTGATTCAGCGCGCGGTTGCGCACGCTGCGGTGCAACCAGGCCGGCAGCGACGCGGCGTCGGGGAGTGCTTCTCGCCGTTTCCAGACCTCGACCATCACCTCCTGGACCGCATCTTCCGCCAGATCAGGCGCGCCAAGGATGCGGAGTGCATAGTCCGCCAGCCCTGGGTACCAGGCCCGGAAGAACCGCTCGAACGCGGCGTCATCGCCGGCCCGGAGGGCCGCGAGCAGATGGGGGTCGAGCCGAGAGTCGGTCATCGCGGTCCAGTGGTGGTCCTTGGCATATTACGGGCGTGGCGGCATTGTGTCAGGGTATCGGCACCTTCGCGGTGTCTGGAGCACAGGGACATCTCCGTCCCGATTCCCCTTTGCGCGGGGTCCCGAGTAGCTGATGTCCACGAACCGACCCTCCGACGATCTGCTGGCACGCGTTCTCTCCGGCGAGGGAACGCCGCACGAGCGCGCGGCGGTGGACGAGTGGGCTCGCACCGAACCCGATGGGGCTCGTGAGCTGGAGGCGTTGCGAAAGGTGTGGGGAAGCGGGTCGGTCGCGGCAGGGCCCTGGGACGTTGATCGCGCGTGGGCACGAGTGGCTCCGCAACTCGAGGAGCGCCCGGCCCCGCCGGACATCGCCCCGGCATCGCGTCGCGGGTGGCCCGTCTGGGCGCAGATCGCGGCCGCCGCCGTCCTCGTGGTGGGCGCGGTGTGGGGGTGGCGCATCCTCGGCGCAGGCGCTGGAGCGGAGGTCGTATATGCCACCGCGGAAGGCGAGCGGCAGCGCGTCACGCTGGCTGATGGGAGCACCGTGATTCTGGCGCCGCGGTCCGGGCTTGTTGTCCCGGCGCGCTTCGCACGGGGTGCGCGCGAGGTGAGCCTGACTGGCGAGGCGTGGTTCTCCGTCGTGCACGATGATGCCCGACCGTTCACCGTTGCGGCTGGCGCATTCCGCGTCCGTGACATCGGGACCGTCTTCACCGTGCATACCGGGTCTGGCGATACCCTTGGCGTGAGCGTGGTCGAGGGCAGCGTCGCGGTGCGAGGTGCAGCACATGGCACCGACGATGAGACCGTATTGATCGAAGGCGACATCGGGCGCTTCACGACCGGTGGCGTTGCCGCGTTGGTGGAGCGTGGGCAACCGGTGGCCGCGCTCGCCTCGTGGACCGCCGGTGATCTCGTCCTGGTGGATGTCGCGGCAGAGGACGCGGTGGCGGCGCTCGCCCGATGGCACGACACGGTGATCAACCTCGCGGAGCCGGCGCTCGCACGCCAACCGGTGACCATCACCCTTGCCCTTGATTCGCTTGAGCGCGCGCTCGATGACCTTGCCCTGCTGCTCGGGGTGACGGTGGAGCGGGTGGAGGGCGGATTCGTTCTCCGCTAGCCCTGCTCCGCAGCATGGCGACACAGGGCTGCACGCTCGCGCTGGTCGTCGCAGCGTTGCCTGCCCAACAGCCCGATACCCTGCGTCTCACCCTCACCATGCGCGACGTGCCGTTGGTCGAGGCGCTCCTGCGGCTGCGTCGCGACGCCGGGCTGCCGTTGGCGTGGCGTGGCGATCAAGTGCCCCCGCGCCATCGCGTCACGGTGTCGGCGCGAGGGGAACCGTGGGCACCGGTGCTTGAACGCGTGCTGCGCGGCAGCGGGTTGGCGTCGGTGCAGACGGCCTCAGGCAACATCCTCCTGCTCCCTGCTGGACACGTCGCGACGCGCGACCGGGAGCTCGCGGCGTTGCGCGCGATCGGCATTGTCGAGCTCGACCAACTGATCGTGACCGGGTCGGCCGTCGGCCCCGCGCCAGAGCGCGACCAACCCACGGCGGTCACCGTGGTGCGCGAGGCCGATCTGCGGGATGCACCGCACCGCCGGCTGCCGGATCAGCTGCGCGCGTTCCTCCCCGGGGTGGTCACCTGGGATCGCGGCGGAGCGGGTCCTGCACCAGCGGTCGGTGGTGTGCGTGGAGTGGCGTCGTTCGCGACGCGCGCACCGAAGGTCTACGTGAACGGGATCGAGCTCGCCTCTCCGGAGCTCTTCACGCTGCTCGACGGCCGGGCGATCACGCGCATCGAAATGCTGCACGGGCCACAGGGCGCGGCGCTGCATGGTCCTGATGCGTTGAACGGGGTGATGCACCTCGACACCCGGCGGGGTCCGTCGGAGACCGCGACCCGGCAGGTGACGCTGGCGGTGGTGGGTGGTGGGCTCGATCGCGATGCGGCCGGTCGCGCCGCGTGGCGCGAGGGCGCGGCGGGATTTGGGGGGGGGACCGCCCGGGCAGGCGTCGACCTCATGCTCTCCGGGACACATCTTGGCACCTCTCCCATTGCGACCACCACGCAGCGATTCCACGCTGGCGGTCGGCTTGCCCGAGGCGCGGTGACGGTTGAGGGATCGGGGTGGGCGGCGCGTCATGCGGCACCGATCGAACGCGTGCTCCCGACCGCGGGCACGCTGGTGTCGCGGACGGCTCCGCCACTCGACGAGCGCGGGGGGGGGATCACCGTGCGACACACGCCGTCAGCGCGGTTCACACAGCAGCTGGTGGCAGGCATCCACCGGATCAGTGGTGGACGCGAACCCTTCCGATCGCCCATTCTCCCGCCGCTGCTGCCGTTGGCGGCCACGAACGAGACGGCGCGCCGCACGAGTGCGCGCTATGCCGCGAGCCTTGGCTTCAGTGCCGTGGACGTCACGGCCGGCGCCGAGGTCAGCGAGCGCACGTTGTCACGCAGTGCGCGGCAGCCCGGTGGTGGTGCTGATCTCTCGGCCCTCTACACCGAGGCGCTGACCTCGCGCGGCGCCTTCGCCCAAGCTCGCCTCCGGCTGGGCGCCGTGGTCCTGAGTGGGGGGGGGAGACGGGATCGGGTGAGTTCAGTGGGGGCCGACGCGGACGCGCCGAACGCGATTGCCGCGGGCGCGACGTGGACCACTCCCATGGGCCTGGCGACGCTCCGACTTCGTGCCGCGTGGGGCAGGGCGCTGCGACCGCCAGAGCCGGGGATGAGTCAGGCGCTCGCGTCAGGCACGATCCGGCAAGAGGCGAACGCGGCGCTCCGTCCCGAACGACAGTCCGGGGTGGAGCTTGGGGCGGATCTGCATGCGGCCCACGGGGCGTGGTTGCGGGTCACGTGGTTTGACCAACGCGCCGAGGACTTGCTGCAGCAAGTGGACCTCCGTCGTCCTGTCGGTAGCACGCGCGTCTACCAATTCCAGAATGTCGGCGCGATCACGAATCGTGGGCTGGAGGTGGATGGCGGGATCAGCCGCGGACGATTCGCCGCGGCGGCGCGCGTGCACACGGTGCGATCGCGTGTCGCGCAACTTGCCCCGAATTACGAAGGGGAGTTCCGCGTTGGGGATGTCCCACTCGAGGTGCCTGGCACCACCGGCGCGATGGCAGTGCGATACACGCAGGCGTCCACGCGCGTGGAGGTTGGGGTGAGCTGGACCGGGTCGTGGACCGGCTATGACTGGGCATTGATCACTCGCGTGGAGGCGGGCCAGGCGCCGGGGCGCGAGGGGCCACGCGACTACTGGTTGGAGTATCCGACGGTGGTGCGACCGTTTGTGGGCATCACCACGGCGTTGGTTGGCCCAGTTGCATTCTGGATGCGCGCGGAGGGGGCAACGCGACAGGGGGCATTGTTGCGAGACAACCTGTCACCGCCGGTGGGGCGGAGTGTGGCGGTGGGGGTGGAGGTGCGGTGAGCAGCGAACGGCGAACAGCGAACAGCGAACGGCGAACGGTGAAAGGTGAAACGTGAAACGTGAAACGTGAAAGGTACGTTTCACCTCTTGACCCTCAATCCTCCGCGAAGCTCTCCGGATG
>JAABRY010000005.1 GCA_011390645.1 Gemmatimonadota bacterium | reverse complement strand
GCGCGGCGTGGGGTGAGGGGTGAGGGGTGAGGGGTGAGGGGTGAGGGGGAAAATTGGGCCACCGGGCGAGATCATCTTGCTCAACGCGCCCCGGTCTTCCCCCTCACCCCTCACCACGATCACCCCTCCGCGAAGCTCTCCGGATGCTTCGCCATCCCGGCGTGAAAGAGCTTCCGGATCTGCGCGATGTCTGCCTCGGCGTCGTCGGTGGTCCGGACCGGCTCCATCAGTGTGATGACCTTGGTGGACCAGTCGAAGCTCACGGGGAGGATGGGCACCCCGGCCCCCTGCGCGATCCGGTGGAAGCCGGTCTTCCAGCGCTCGACCCGCTTGCGCGTGCCTTCCGGCGAAATCACGACGATCCACTGTTCGCGCTCGCGAAACCGGGCCACCGCGGCCTCGACCATGCCATGGGAGGCGGTGCGGTTCACCGGTTCACCGCCGAGCCAACGCAGCAGGTTCTTCACCGGGAAGCGGAAGAGGGTGTGCTTGCCGAGCCAGGTGGCCTGCATCCCGATGGCGAACATCGCGAAGACGCCGACCGGGAAATCCCAATTCGACGTGTGCGGCGCGACGATCAGGACGAAGCGTGGGATGGGTGGCAGCCCGCCTTCGATGCGCCACCCGATCAACGAGAGGATCCGCCGCGCGAGGGCGCGACTCCACCCGGTGCCCCGGCGCGGCGGGCCCAGCGCCGTGGATGTTGGGGGGGGGACGCTCAGCGCCATGTGGGCGGGATCGCCTCGGGCTTGGTCGCGAGCATCGCCGCGCCAGCCTCCAGCTCGGCAGCGAAGCGATCGCGCATCCGACGCAGTTCGCGGAAGCCGATCAGCCGCTTCTCGTCCTCATCCCAGAGCGTGAGCCAGAGGGTCTTCACGCTCTGGGGCAGGGTGAGGATGGTGGCGCGTCGCAAGTCCGGTATCGCGTCGAACGCCTGCTGCAGCCGGTAGTTGGGAATGCGGCTGGAGACGTGATGAATGTGATGCAACCCGATGTTGGCCGTGCACCACTGGAGGAACTTCGGCATCACGAGGTGCGAGGCGCCCTCGAGCCCTGCCGCGTAGTAATTCCACGCGTCGCGATACCGCCAGTAGGTGTCTTCGTACTGGTGCTGCACGTAGAAGAGGTAGATCCCGATCGCCCCCGCGATCAGCGTGACCGGGAGTTGCACCGCGAGGAACGTCCGCCACCCGACCAGCCAGCACATGCCGGCGACCGCCACGGCAATGCCGACGTTGGTCCAATGCACGCTGGCCCACTCGCGCTTCCAGGAGCGCGGAATGTCGAGTGGCAAGCGGTGCTTGATGATGAATTGCCAGGCGGGTCCCACGAGGAGCAGCACGATCGGATGGCGATAGCATCGATACAGGAAGCGCCGCCATGGTGAGAGGCCGAGATACTCGCGCACGGTGAGGGTGTCGATGTCACCGAGTTCGCGCCCTTCGAGGTCACCCGTGCCGGCATGGTGCAGGGCGTGCGTCTTCCGCCAATAGGTGTAGGGCACCAGCGTGAACACGCCGAGGATGCCACCGACCGCCGTGTTCGCCTTCCGGCTCTGGAAGAACGAGCCATGACCGCAGTCGTGCTGGAGCATGAACAGCCGGACCACCATCATCGCGGTCGGAATCGCCAGGAGGAGGGTGACGCCGTAGTGCACCTCCAGGCTGGCGGCGGTGGCCCACCAGCACCCCGCGAACAGGAGGACGGTGGAGCCGAGTTGCCACAACGATTTCCAGAGAATGGGGCTCCGGTAGGGCGCCAGCAGGGCGTTCCAGCGGGCGGCGTCGTGCGGGTGGGCGAGTTCGTCTGGGGCGGCCATCGGGTGTCCGGTCAGGGGGTCACAGTGGTGTCCGGACGGTCGGATCGTGCGCCGGACGCTACATTAATCTTACACCATGACCTCCCACCACCGATGGCCTCGTCGGCTAGGGCTCCTCGCTCTGCTGGCATGCTCACCCGCGTGCAGGCCAGCTCCACCAGTGACCGTGGCCACAGGCCTCAGCGTGACCTTCGTCGAGGCCGCCCGGATGGCGATCGAGGAAGAGGTTGCCAAGGGGGGCTTGCCGCCCCTCGATACCCTCCTGCTCGCCGAAAGCACCAACCGGGCCGAGCCGGCGCTCGCGATCGCCGCGCAGGTGGCCGGCACACCCGGCATGGTTGCCGTCATTGGTCACTCGAACAGCTCCGCGAGTCTGTCTGCCTCCCCGATCTACAACCAAGCCGGCATCGTGCAGATCGCACCTACGGCGACATCCGTGCAGTACTCGGAGGCCGGACCGTTCTCGTTCCGACTCGCCCCTGCGGACCCGATGCAGGGGGAATTGCTGGTGCAGGCGATCGATTCACTCTACGCGGACGGCACACGGATCGCGATCTTGTTTGTCAATGATGACTACGGCCAGGGACTGCGCACGGCGGTACTCGAGCGGCTCGATCGCGCGCGCTTTCCGGTGGTGTTCGATCAACCGCACGGGGATGTCGAAAGCGCGGACACCGTGCCGCATTTCGGGCGTACGATCCGCACCACCGTGGCAGGACTGCACAGCGCGAGTCCCGGGTTGGTTCTCTGGCTCGGCCGCTCGGCGACGCTCCGCGCCTACCTGCCGGAGCTGCGCCGACGGTTGGGCGAGGTTCCGGTGCTCGGTGGTGACGCGCTCTCCTCCTACTCGGCCGACGACGTCGCCTCGGGCCTCTGGAACGGGGTGCGCTATGCCGATTACGTGGACATGCAGGCGACGGAGGAGATGCGTGATTTCTCGCGTCGCTTCATGGCACGTGAAGGGATCGCTGCACGCACGGCGGAGGTGCTCTCGTATGACGCGATGGGGTTGATCCTCGCCGCCGTGCGGGATGGTGCGCGCACGGGGGACGAGGTGCGGCAATGGCTGCAGACCCTCGGTCGGGCACGACCGCCCTGGCAGGGTCTGAGTGGACCCATCACCTTCACGGACCGCGGCGATGTGGACCGCCCGTACGTCCTGATCACTGTGCCTTCCCCCGGCACTCCCCCGTGAGCCTCACCCCGGCCCCGGCAGCGAACTCGCTGCGCCGTCGGTTGCTCGGTATGGGCATCGGCAGCGTGACCGCGGTGCTGGTTATCGTGGCCGGGCTGGCCCTCTCCGCGGGAGCGATGCAAGGACGCCTCGCGACCGCCACGGAATCGGTCGTCGAGGAACAGCGCATCGCCGACCACATCATTACCGGGGTGATGCGCCAACTGGCCACGATCTCCACGGCGACACAGGGTGGCACCGCAGATTCCGTGCTCCGGGCGGAATTCGATGCCGCCGGCCAGGTCGTCAGCGCCGGCATTCGTGCATACCTCTTTCGCGAGCTCAATGTCGACGAACGGATGCGGCTCGAGCGCGTGAAGGAAGAGCACAGCCGGATGGAAGTCTCCGCGCTGGCCGCTACCAACCTGGCACGGGCGGACACGGTGACGCGTGTGGCCCTGCAAGCAGAAGCCACCGGTCATGCCCTCGGACTGCTGGATGCGATGGATGGCTTCTTGCGCCTGCGCGAGGGGGAATATGCGGATCTCGCTTCGGAGCAGGCGGCGGCGGTGCGCCGGCTCTGGGTCGTGGGGGGGGGAGCGATCCTCGGGGTGGGGGTGCTCGCGGCCTTCGTGCTTGTCGGCTTCACCCGCCGCCGCATCACGGATCCTCTCGCCGTGCTTGGTGAGGTGAGCACGCAGGTCGGCCAGGGCAATCTCGCCGTGCGTGTACCCCCCCAGCAGGATGGGGAGTTCCAGGCACTCGCCGAGAGCTTCAACCTGATGTCGGAGCGACTGGCCGCGGCCCAGGGGGCGCTTGAGGGTCGCAATCACGCGCTTGAACGCGCGCTGGAGGACGTGAAGCGCGCACAGGGCGAATTGCTGGAGGCCGAGAAGCTCGGCGCCGTGGGGCGCATGACGGCAGGGCTCGCGCACGAACTGAACAATCCCCTCGCGTCGGTCCTCGGCCTGAGCCGCCTGCTGGAGGCAGAGCTGGCGGAGGACCGTGCGCTGACGACGACGGAACTGCGCGAGCGCTTCGTCGCCCCGATTGTGGCCGAAGCCTCGCGCGCGCGCCTGCTGGTGCGCTCCCTGCTGCACTTTGCGCGGCGGGGCGATGGACCCGTTGGCTCCGTGGCGGTCGACGCTGCACTCGAGGTGGTGATCGAGCTGCGGCGCCACGCATTCGACCAGAGTGGCATCTCCCTCACCTGCGGTCCGATCCCGCACGTCTGCGTGGTGGCCGAGCCGCAACAGTTGCAGGCGATCTTCCTGAACATCATCGGCAATGCGCTCGACGCCCTGAAAGGTCGCCAGGATGCGGCCTTCCACGTTCATGCGGAACTCGGAGATGGTACGCTCTGGCTGTGCTTCGATGACAACGGTCCGGGACTGACAGCGCCCGATCGCGTCTTCGAGCCCTTCTACACCACCAAGCCGGTGGGTGAGGGAACCGGCCTGGGGTTGCCGTTGTCCCGCCGCTTCGTCGAGGCCTTCGGCGGGACCATGCGCGCGCAGAATCGTCCCGAGGGTGGCGCCCGCATCACCGTCGGGCTCCAAGTCAACGAGGGACGACCCGCGGAACCGATTGCCGAGAGTGTGTTGCCCCCGCGTGAGGATCTCAGTGATCGAACCGTGCTGGTCGTGGATGACGAGCCGGAACTCCGCATGCTCGCCTCGCGCGCGATCGGTCGGCTTGGCGTGACCGTGCTGACGGCTGGGTCCGTGCACGAAGCCCGCACGCTGCTGGCGATGCAGCCAGTGGATGCCATCGTGTCGGATGTTCGGATGCCGGGAGAGAGCGGATTGCAGTTGTTCACGTGGGTGCAGACCCATCGGCCTGCGCTGGTGGACCATTTTCTCTTCGTCACTGGTGATGTGAGCGAGGACCTCCTCGATTCGCTGGCCCTCGATGCACCCGCGCGGGTGATTCTCAAGCCGTTCGAACTCTCGGAATACCTGCTCCGGATTCGCGCCTTGCTGACCTGACGGGGGCCGGTGATTGCGGCCACCAGTACCGTCCCCTAGCTTCGAAGCACCCCCCGTCCACTGCGCCCGTGAGGTTGTCATGCGCCAGATGATCGGACTCTGCCTCCTGCTGCCCCTCGCTGCCTGCGGCCAACCCGCCGAGCCGCCCCCCCCACCCCCCCCACCGCCCACCTACGCCGATTTCGCGGGTACCTGGGATGCGGTGACCATACTGGACGGCACACCGGATCCCGTGCCCTCCCGCCTCGCGAGCACACCGCAGGGGGGGGGATGGACCATCACGCTCGAAGGCCGCGATCCCGTGCCGATGCGCGTCTCGATGGTCGGAGATTCACTCGTGCTGATTTCCGAAGCCTACGAGAGCATCTTGCGCGAGGACGTGCAGGTGCAACTCCGGACGGCGGCCGTGCTCGCCGACAGCGGGTTGGTGGGCAAGCTCATCGCGACCTACAACTCGCCGGATGGGCAGGAGGTGGTGATGGGGACGATCCGGGCCACGCGAGCAGCGCCGGAATAACGTTGCCTCACGCCGTCCGGTGCAGCCAGGCCCGGGCGAACGGCAGAAAGTCTCGCTCGGTGACCACGCCGACGAGTTGACCGTTCTCGACGACCGGCAAGCAGCCGAGCGTGCCGTCATGGAGAAGTTCCAGGGCGTCGGCGCAGGAGGCACCGGGGCGAATGGTCACGGGCGAGGGTCGCATGATGTCGCGGACGGCACGCTGACGGGGATCGCCTGCGCTCGCCAACAGCGCCAACAACTCCCGGTGCGAGACGAGGCCCACGAGCGCGCCCGCGTCATCTTCCACCGGGACATGGCGGACGTGTTTCCATTCCATCACGCTCGCTGCCACATCCATGAGATCATCGGGGCGCACGGTGAAAAGGTCGGTGGACATGATGTCGGCCACGCGGGTCGCGACGGGGATGGGCACGCACTCCTCCGGGGTCGGCAAGGGCCAGGTATGGACGGGGGCGCCCGTGCGCTGGCGGGCCATCAGGAGCCGGGTCAGCGCCTGGGAACGTGCGAGCGGATTGCGATGCGTCCCCAGCGCTTCGTGCGCGTCCAGTGTCCACCGGGCGCCGGTCATCCCGGTCTGCACCCGTGCCTCGATGACATCGAGATACCGCGTCCGCTCGGCATCGGAGATGCCCGCTGCGGCGAGTCCGCCATGGGCCAGCGGCAACAAGCGCTCGAGGAGCAGCGTACGCGCCTCGACCGGCTCGCCTCCGGCCCACCGCAGCGTGACGTCGAGGCCGTAGCGCGCGGCCGCGAAGAAGTTCGACTTCACGTCGCCGAATCGGAACGCCTCGCGCACGTCCACGCCTTCGCGCAGCATCCCTTCCACCAGTCCGAGGTAGAAGGCGGTGTTGGCGACCTCATCCAGGATCGTGGGGCCCGCCGGCAACGGGCGATGTTCGATACGCAGGTGGGGGCGACCCTCCGTGATCCCGTAGCACGGACGGTTCCAGCGGTAGAGTGAGCCGTTGTGGAGTGACAGCGCCCGCAACGGGGGGACCTCACCGCGGTCGAGCACTGCGAGTGATGACTCCTCCGGCTCGGCAATCAGCAGCGTGCGGTGCCGCACCACCTGGTCGCGATACACCTCGAGGACCGACCGGTCCACCCACTCCTCGCCGAAGTCCACCCGTTGCCAGCTGCCCCGGCCCCGCTGCTCGCTGCCCCGGATGTCAACGGCTTGCTGGAAGGCGGGAATCCGGCTCTCGTGCCAGAGTCGGTGTTGCAGCAGCACCGGCGCATTCGCGCTGACCGCCAGCATCGGGGCGGCCATGACCTGCGCGATGTTGAAGACGGCGGGCAACTCGTCCGGATCCACCTGCAAGTGGACTTGAATCGACGTCGTGCACGATTCGAGCATCACGTTGTCGAGCGTGACCTGCAAGTTGTCGCGGCCCTGAATGAGGGTGCGCATCGACCCACCGGCGAGGCGCATGATCATGTCGTTCAGGGCGTGGTAGCGCGGGACCGTGGTGAGGTTGTCGAGGGTGAGGTCCCCACGATCGATCGAGGGGAGCACGCCGCCCAGGAACGGCTCCGCCCCCAGGGGAGCGGCAGCCTCGCGCACCTGCGCGATGGCCGCCGTGAGGTCCGCTTCCAGTGCCGCGAGCACGCCCGCCTCGAGGCGGCGTGGTGCCGCGTTGTACTCGATGTTGTAGCGACCGATCTCGTGCGTGAAGGACGGGTGGTCGAGTGCGGCGAGGAGGTCGTCCGCGACCGGGGCGGGGCGACCCTGACGGTCCACCAGGAAGATCTCCTGCTCGAAACCGATGCGTCGGGCACCCCGCTCCATGACGCCGGCATCGCACATCCGCTCGAGCGCCTGCAGGTCATCGAGGAGCGCGCGCCCGAAGCGCAGCGTCGCCTCGGGGTCGGTCGCCGCATGGACCCGACCGTCACCCATCGTCGTGCTTGGCGACGACCCGCCCGACAATGATCGAGATGTTGTCGGTCCCACCACCATCGAGCGCATCCTGCAGCAACTGCTCGCATACCTGCCGCGCGGAGGTCATCGCCTGCAAGCGTTCGGTGATCTGCTCGTCGGTGACATGCTTGGTCAAGCCGTCGCTGCAGATCAGGTGGACCGCCTCCCAGTCGGATGGCAGCCGCGTCACCACGGGAGCGGTCTGCTGTCCGCCGATCGCGCTCGAGAGGACGTTGGCCCACCGCGACGCAAAAGCCACGGAGCGCGTCATGACGCCCTGATCCACCAGCTCTTGCGCCATCGTCTGGTCACGGGAGATCTGCGTGAGCGTGCCCGGTCGGTACTGGTAGTAGCGGGAGTCCCCCACCTGCACGAGGAAATTCCAGGGCCAGACCCCAAGCCAGAGGGTCAGTGTGGTGGCCATCCCCTTGTGACCGAAGTCCCGCGCGGCGTGGGCCAGGATCTCCTCGTGCCCGCGCATGACCGCGTCCTGGAGCAGGTCGACGAACTCCTCGCTGTGGGCGTCCGATTGGTAATAGCACTGCATGCTGCGGGTGACATAGCGCGTCACCGACTCGAGGGTCAGGCGGCTCGCCTCTTCACCTGCCGAGCGTCCGCCGACACCGTCGGCGACCATGGCGATGAAAGCCAATCGCTCATCGGCGCCGATGAACTCATGATCGGTCGGGATCGACGTCATGCGGATGTCGAGCTTCTTGTGCAGCGAGGCGATGAGGAAGTGATCCTCGTTCACCGGGCGCACGTGCCCTGTGTGCGTGACCCCCCAGACGTCGATCTCGTCATCGAGGGGCTTGCGAAGGGGCGTCGTCGGGGGGGTGGTCATCGCGGGACTCCACAGTCGGCTGGGGGGGCGGCAGGAGCACCTTCGTGAATATGCGCCCGAATCGCGACCGCGGTAAGGGGGCCCGCTAGCGGGAGCGAATCAGGATCAACTCCTGCTGGGGCGGCACCAGATACTCGGCCCCGTCCGCCGTGATGACTGCCATTTCCTCGACCGAGATCGTCTTGCTCCCGTCACCCCACCGACCGCTCCCGCCGGGAAGGGTCCACGCGAAAAAGCCGTCGAAGGCAAAGACGTTGCCGACCTCGAGCGGCCGGCGATTCCGGCGCGAGAGGCCGGGGCCGACATCGTGTGCCCAGTAGCCGACCGGATGGCCGGTGCTCCACGGCACCGTGGCAGACCCTGCCGCCTCCATCACGACGCGCTGGGCGGAATCGACCTCGCCACCGGTGGCGCCTGGTCGCAGCTGGCGGAAGGCGGCGGCGCCGCCCTCGCGTGCCGCGAGCCACTTGCGCTGGACATCAGGGGGGGGGATGTCCTCCCCCGGCCGGAGCACATAGGCGAAACGCTGGATGTCGGTCACCCAGACCCCATGCACCTTGATGCCGAAATCGATCTGGATGACATCGCCGTGCTGGATCACCCGATCGCTGGCGTGCGAATGCCCGCGATCCGGCCCCGAATTGACGCTGGGGTTCTGTGCCGGCGACCAGCCGTCCGTCACGCCGAGCGCGCGCATGCGGCCTTTCAGGAAGACGGCGAGGTCGCTGTCGCGTGTGGTCCCCGGGATCACGGTCGCGTAGGCCTCGTGCTCGAGCTGCGCCGTCAGCTCGGCGGCGCGACGCATGATCTCCACCTCGGCCGGCAGCTTGATCGCGAGCCACCGAGAGACGAGGTCGGTACTGGAGACCAGCCGTGCCGAGAGGTCCGGACCCAGCGCACGTTCCAGGGCCGTGCGCTGGGTATGGGTGAGGCCATCGGCGATGGCGAGGTTGCCGCTGTTGATCGCAATGCGCTCGGCGTGGGCGACGCGGGCGGCGATGCCGCCGAGGAGGCCGCCACTCTCGACATCGTAGACCACGACCGAGTCGTGCACGCCGAGTTCGCGCAAGGCGATCGCCTCGCCGAAGCCGGACAGCATGACGGAGCGAACGCGATCACCCTCGCGCAGGAAGAGGATCCCCGACGGCGCGCCGGCATTCTCGCCGCCGACGTGCAGGGCGAGCGGATCGTTGTTGTTCTCGCGGACGAGCACCACCCACGCGTCCACGTTCGCCCCGGCCATCGCGGCAGGGAGGAGCGTGCGGATGCGCTCCTGACGGATGGCTGGCCACGGAGAGGGGCCAGTGAAGTCATGGCGGGCAGCGGGTGCCTGTGCGGCGAGCGGTGCCCCGACGAGGAGCAGCGCCGCGAGCCGGAGAGGAAAGGGATGCATGCGCGGAATGTACCGCGACCCGCCCCGGCCGCCAGTCGGAGGCGCTAACTTTCTGGCGTCCCGTTCCGGAGTCCCGATGCTCAGTCTCCTCCTTGCCTCGCTCGCTGTGCTCACCGCCGACACGGTGCGGTACGAGATCTCCTTCCCCAATCGCGAGCACCACGAAGCGCAGGTCTCGGTGACCTTTCCGGCCACGGGGCATGACACCCTCGAGATCCGGATGAGTCGATCGTCACCGGGGCGGTACGCCCTGCATGAATTCGCGAAGAACGTCTATGCGGTCTCGGTGACCGATGGCGAGGGCCGGCCCCTGGTGGTGGATCGCCCGGATCCGTATCGGTGGCGCGTGACAGGACACCAGGGCGTGGTGCGGATCCGGTACACGCTGTTTGCCGACCGTGCCGACGGGACCTATTCACAGTTCGACGCGTGGCACGCGCACATGAACATGCCGGCCACCTTTGCCTGGGCCGCCGGTCTCGAGGGCCAGCCCGTCGCGATCCGGTTTGTCCCTCCCCCGGCCAGTGGATGGCGGGTCGCCACCCAGCTCGTGCCGACCGCCGACCCGTTCCGCTTTGCGGCACCTGATCTCGCCTACTTCCTCGACTCGCCGGTGCTCATGGCGCGCTTCGGGTTGCGCGAATGGACCGTCGCCTCCGCGGGCCGCACGGACACGATCCGGCTCGCGGTCCAGCACCGCGGGACCGAGGCGGAGCTCGATGCCTACGCCGCCAAGGCGAAGGCCGTGGTGGCTGAACAGGTGGCGATCTTTGGCGAGACGGCACGGTACGACCACGGCACCTACACCTTCCTCGCCACCTACATGCCGCAGGCATCGGGTGACGGGATGGAGCACCGCAATTCGACCGTGTTGAGCAGCAGTGGATCGCTCGCGCGCAACGAGATGCAACTCCTCGCGACGCTCGGCCACGAATTCTTCCACTCGTGGAATGTCGAGCGGATTCGCCCGGCCGCGCTGGAGCCGTTCGACTTCTTCCGCGCCAATGCGAGCGACGCGCTCTGGTTCGCGGAAGGGTTCACGTCGTACTACACGCCGCTGCCGATCCGGCGTGCAGGGCTGATGACAGATGCACAGTACGCGGCCTCCATCGGCGGGACGATCAACGCCGTCGTCAACGCGCCGGGGCGGCACTTCTTCTCGCCGCTGGAGATGTCGCTGCAGGCACCGTTCGTGGACGCGGCCACGTCCGTGGACCCGGTCAACCGCGCCAACACCTTCCTCTCGTACTACACCTGGGGAGCGGCGATCGGGCTGGGGCTCGACCTCTCGATCCGCACGCGCTTTGCCGGGAAGGATCTCGATGGCTACTTCCGGCTCCTCTGGACACGCCACGGTGCGGGCGCGCGCTACGCGGTGCCTCGGCCCTACACGGTGGACGACCTCGAGCAGGCCCTCGCGGACTACACCGGTGATGCGCCGTTCGCGGAGCGCTACTTCACCCGCTACATCCGCGGCCAGGACGTGCCGGACTTCGCCGCGCTGCTCGCGCCCGCCGGCTTCGTGCTCCGCGCGCGCTCCGGGGGGGGGACGCTGGGCGAGGTGGCGCTCGCCTTCGACAGCACCGGTGCGGTGGTGCAGGGGAACACCCTGATCGGCACGCCGCTCTACGAGGCCGAGGTCGAGGCCGGCGACCGGATCACCGACGTGAACGGGATCCCGGTCCGGTCCGCTGCCGCCTGGCGCAGCGTCACGGCGGTACTGCAGCCGGGCGACACGGCGCGCATCGGCTTCACCAAGCGCGCGCGCGGAGATCAACGTGTCGTGACCGTGACTGCAGTGGCCGACCCGGCGCTGGAGGTCGTGCCGATCGAAAGCACTGGCGCCGCCCTCACCCCGGGCCAGCGGGCCTTTCGCCTGGCCTGGCTGGGGAGCAAGGTCACGCCCTGAGGCCGACACCGGTGCGGGCGGTATATTGCACGCACCATGTTTCCCTATCGTGACGAGAACCCGGGGGTTCTGACGCCGGTCGTCACGGTGGCGATCATCGCCGCCAATCTGGCGGTCTGGCTGGTGGTGCAGGGCATGGGGCAGGAAGCCCAGTTGGCACGGTCTGTCTGCGAACTGGGACTGGTGCCGGGTGACCTGCTCGGTCATGCGGCAGATGGCGCCACCTTCCCGATCGGGCCGGACATGGTCTGCGTGGTGGAGCCGGGTACCCCATGGCGCACCCTCGTCACCTCGATGTTCCTGCACGGCGGCTGGCTGCACCTGCTGGGCAACCTCTGGTTCCTCTGGGTCTTCGGCAACAACGTCGAGGACGCGATGGGACATGGACGCTTCGCCGCCTTCTACCTGCTCTGCGGGCTGGGCGCGGCGCTGGCGCAAGTGGTGGCAGATCCGGGAAGCCTGATCCCGATGGTCGGGGCGAGTGGTGCGATCAGCGGGGTGATGGGGGCCTATGCCGTGCTCTATCCGCGGGTGCGGATTCACACCCTCGTGGTGCTGGTGGTGCTCTTCTTTCGGGTGAGTCTCCCGGCGTGGGTCGTGCTCGGATACTGGTTCCTGCTGCAGCTCGCCGGAACCGGGGTCGAACAGGTCGGTGGCGTGGCATTCTGGGCGCACGCGGGCGGATTCATCGCCGGCGCGCTGTTGATCTTTCCGTTCCGCGATCCCGCCCTGCTGGCGCGGCGTCGCGACATGCTGGCCCGGGCCCGCTGGGCACCGGTGACCGGGAGGTAGCACGTGACCACGTCGACCACCACCACGTCACGTACCGGACGCGGCGATCCCGCCTATGTGGCGCGCGATGTCCCCCCCCCAGTCGGGCGGCTCCCGCGCAATCCCGGGATCCCGTTGGACCTCGGGTGGGTGCGCGAAGTCCGCGTCAACCGAAGCGCTGTCGAACGCCGTGCGGCAACGATCGGGACCCGACGCAGCGTCAAGCAGGCGTGGCAAGCCGGGTGGCTTCTCCGGGCGATCACGCTGATGGACTTGACCACCCTCAGTGGCGACGACACCGCGGGACGCGTGCGTCGCCTCTGCGCCAAGGCACGCCACCCCGTGCGCCCCGACCTGCTCCGCGCGCTCGGCATGGCCGACGTGCCGCTCACCGTCGGCGCCGTCTGCGTCTATCACACCTTCGTGGGCACCGCGGTCGAAGCGCTGGCTGGCAGCGGGATTCCCGTGGCGGCGGTCTCGACCGGCTTCCCGGCGGGACTCTCGCCGATGCGCACCCGACTGATGGAGATCGAGGACTCGGTGGCCGATGGTGCCGAGGAGATCGACATCGTCATCACCCGTGCCCACGTGCTGACCGGCAACTGGCAGGCGCTCTACGATGAGGTGCAGGCATTCCGTGCCGCGTGCGGCCAGGCCCATCTGAAGGCGATCCTTGCGACCGGCGAACTCGCCACGCTGCGCGATGTCTCGCGCGCCTCGTTGGTGGCCATGATGGCTGGTGCCGATTTCGTGAAGACAAGCACCGGCAAGGAGCCCGTCAACGCCACCCTGCCCGTCGGCATCACGATGGCGCGCGCGATCCGCGCATACCATGAGCGCACCGGACACTGGGTGGGCTTCAAGCCGGCGGGCGGGATCCGCAAGGCCAAGGAGTCACTCGATTGGCTCGCGATGATGAAGGAAGAACTCGGCGATCGCTGGACCCACCCTGATCTCTTCCGCTTCGGTGCGAGCGGGCTGCTGACGGACATTGAGCGGCAGCTCGAGCATCATGTGACGGGGCGGTACAGTGCGGCGCATCGGCATGGGATGGCGTAGGTAGATGTCGTAGGTCGTAGGTCGTAGGTCGTATTCGAAGGACAAGAGATGTTCCTACGCCTTACGACCTATGACCTACGACCTCCTCGAGGAGCAATACCCAGCAAGGATATCCCAACAATGACCACCGTCCGCGAAGCCTTCGACACCCTGGCCTGGGGCCCGGCACCTGAGTCCACTGCGGAAGCACGCGCGTGGCTTGAGGCGCACGGCAATCGCTTTGGGCAGTACGTCGGTGGCGTCTGGACCGCGCCGGCCGATCCGTTCGAGGTGCACGACCCGGCGACGGGCAAGCTGCTCGCGCACGCCTCGCAGGCCGATGCCGCTGCGGTGGATGCCGCAGTGGCGGCGGCGCGTGCGGCGTTGCCAGGGTGGCAGGCACTCGGTGGGCATGGTCGCGCGCGGTGGCTGTATGCGATCGCCCGGGGGATTCAACGTCGCTCGCGACTGTTCGCCGTGATCGAGTCGCTCGACAACGGCAAGCCGATTCGCGAGTCGCGTGACATCGACATCCCGCTGGTGGCGCGGCACTTCCTGCATCATGCGGGGTGGGCGCAGCTGCTCGACCGCGAGTTTCCCGAACATGACCCGGTCGGCGTGGTGGGCCAGGTCATCCCGTGGAACTTTCCCCTGCTGATGTTCGCGTGGAAGGTTGCCCCCGCACTCGCGGCAGGAAATACCGTGGTGATCAAACCGGCAGAATACACGCCGTTGACGGCGCTCTGCTTCGCGGACCTGTTGCACGATCTCGGGCTGCCGCCGGGAGTAGTCAATGTCATCACGGGTGACGGCCGCACCGGCGCCGCGCTGGTGGGGCATGATGACGTGGACAAGGTCGCCTTCACCGGCTCCACCGACGTCGGTCGCGCGATTCGTCACGCCACGGCCGGCAGCGGGAAGAAGCTCACCCTCGAGCTCGGCGGGAAGTCGCCGTTCATCGTGTTCGACGATGCCGACATCGACTCGGTGGTGGAAGGTGTGGTGGACGCGATCTGGTTCAACCAGGGCCAGGTGTGTTGCGCCGGCTCCCGGATCCTCGTTGCCGAGAGCGTCGGTGATGCACTGATCGCGAAGCTGCGGGCCCGTATGGAGACGCTGCGTGTGGGCTCCCCACTCGACAAGGCGGTGGACATCGGGGCGATCGTCGCTCCGGTCCAGCTCGAGCGAATCACCGCCCTTGTGGAGCAGGGGAAAAGCGAAGGCGCCACCTGTTGGCAGCCGTCGTGGGCCGTCCCCACCGAGGGGCTCTTCTATCCACCCACCCTCTTCACCGAGGTGGCGCCAGCCGCGACGATCGCTCAGGAGGAGATCTTCGGCCCGGTGGTGGTGCTGATGACCTTCCGGACGCCCGAGGAGGCGGTCGAACTCGCCAACAACACCCGCTACGGCCTCGCGGCAAGCGTCTGGAGCGAGAACGTCAATCTCGCGCTCGATGTGGCGCCGAAGCTCAAGGCCGGCACGGTCTGGGTGAATTGCACCAACATGTTCGACGCTGCGAGCGGCTTCGGCGGCTATCGCGAGAGCGGGTATGGCCGTGAAGGTGGTCGCGAGGGGATGTATGAGTACCTGAAGCCACGAGCTGCGAGCCGCGAGCTCCGAGCCGCGGGATCTTCCGCCCCCGCCTCGTCGGCCGGGGATCCCTCGCTGCGCTCGGGATTGGGTGTGCGATCGACTGGCGGAATGCCAGTCGATCGCACACCCAAGCTCTACATCGGCGGGAAGCAGGTACGGCCGGATTCCGGTCACTCGTTGCCCATCTGGTCCGCGGAGGGCCATCCCCTTGGCGACGTCGGGCGCGGCAATCGGAAGGACATCCGCAATGCCGTCGAGGCGGCACATGCTGCGTCACGCGGCTGGTCGCGCGCCACGGCGCATCTGCGGGCACAGGTGCTCTACTATCTGGGCGAAAATCTTTCGATCCGGCGTGAGGAGTTCTCGGCCCGTGTCCGCGAGGTTGCCGGGACCGATGGGACGGCAGAGGTGGATGCCGCGATCCGCCGATGCTTCACCTATGCGGCCTGGGCCGACAAGTACGATGGCGCCGTGCATCACACCCCCCTGCGAAACGTCACCCTCGCGATGCCCGAGCCACTCGGCGTGGTGGGAATCATTGCGCCTGACGAATCACCGCTGCTCGGCTTTCTCTCGCTGGTACTGCCCGCGATCGCCATGGGGAATGCGGTGGTGGCGGTCCCATCGGAGCAGGCCCCGTTGCTCGTGACCGATCTGTATCAGGTCATGGAGACGTCGGACATTCCCGGGGGCGTGGTGAACATCGTGACGGGATGGCGGCGCGAATTGCTCCCGCCGCTTGCGGGACACGATGACGTGGATGCGGTCTGGGTCCACGCCACCCGCGAGGAAGCGGCCGAGGCCGAGCGGCTCTCGTGCGGCAACCTCAAGCGGACCTGGACGGAGTGGACGAAGCGCGATTGGGCGGATGCGCGCGAAGGAGAGGGACCGGAGTTCCTGCGGCATGCGACGCAGGTGAAGAACATCTGGGTGCCGTACGGGGCGTGAACGGTGATGGTTGGGAGTAATTTCCAACATCCAACATCCAACATCCAACATCCAACATCTCGCAGTCCACGGAAGGGAAGCGGCCATGGAAGACGGAACCGAACGCCTGCTGGCGCCAGCGTTCCGTGCGCTCTTCGAGCACTCGCCTGATGCCTCGCTGGTCTACCTCGGCACCCGGATGGTCGCGGCGAATCGTGCGGCGGTGCGACTCTTTCGCGCCAAGGATGCCACAGACCTGCTGGCGCGTCATCCATCGGAGTTGGCACCTGCCACGCAAGAAGCCGGGACACCCTCGACCGAAATCATCGCATACAACAATCGGATGCTGCGGCGTCAGGGGCAGCGGCGGTTCCCGTGGACTGCACGGCGACTTGACGGCTCGACGTTCCCGGCGGAAGTAACGTTGACGATGGTCGACCTCGACAACGAGGAGGCCACCCTTTCGATCGTCCACGACCTCACGGCGCAGCGAAGGCATGAGGAGGAACTGCTTGACGCCCGCAACCGCGCGCTGGCCGCGGCGCAGGCGCGCTCGGAGTTCCTCGCGTCGACCAGTCATGAAATCCGCACGCCAATGGGGTCGATCATCGGGTTCTCCGAATTGCTCGAGACGATGGAGAGCGATCCGACCAAGCTCGATTTCATCCAGACGATCTCGCGGGCCGGCCGCCAATTGCTCGGGTTGATCAACGACATCCTTGATCTCTCGAAGCTCGAAGCCGGCAAGGTGACGCTTGATCCGCAGCCACTGGACATGCGCGAGGCGATGGAGGACGTCGCCGCGTTGCTGGCCCCCCGGGCCGGGATGAAAGGAGTGGACTTCATCCTGTGGTGGACACCCGGCACGCCGGAAGGTGTAGTTGCCGATGGGTTGCGGCTCCGCCAGATGGTGACCAACCTCGTCGGCAACGCGATCAAGTTCACCGATCAGGGACGGGTCGAGGTCGGTGTCACGGCGGAGCTCGAGGGGCCGAACCTCGCCCGTTTCCGGATCACGGTCGAAGACACCGGTATCGGGATCGCGGCCGACAAGCTTGACCGGATCTTCGGACGTTATGAGCAGGCCGAGGCGGGCACTGCGGCACGCTTTGGCGGCAGCGGACTCGGGTTGTCCATCGTGCGCCAACTCGCGGAGCTGATGGGCGGGGCGGTGCAGGTCGAGAGCACGCCCGGCACCGGGAGCCGTTTCACGATTGAGGTGCCGGTCGTGCTGGCGCCCGATGCTGCACCGCCGCCGATGCCAGTTCCTGCGGGAGGCCGCGGACGTGCCCTTCTGCTCGGACTGACGCCGCGACGCACTGAGCTCATGACGCAGGCGTTGCAGAATGAGGGATTCAGCGTTGAAGTCATGGACGCAGCGTTTCCTCCCGATGCTGGGAACAGTGCGACGCTTCTGGTGGTGGACTGGTCACGAGCGGTGGATGGGACGCTTCCCGCCAGCGGACGGGCCGTGCGCGCTGTGGTCGTGCTTCGCCAGCGGGTCGAGGAGGCCAAGAGCCAGTTTGGCGCGATTTGTGATGTAACGTTGCTTGCCCCCGTGCAGCGCGATGAATGGCGCGCGCTCCTCACCGCCGTGGATGACCGTCGATGATCCTGCGCAATCGCGCTCTTGGAATTGCCATCATTTATGCGACCCTGGGGTGCCTCTGGATCGTGTACTCCGATTCGGCGGTCGAGGCGATGGCACGCGACAGTTCGGCCCTGACCCAGTTGCAGACGTGGAAGGGGTTCGTCTTCGTCGCCGCCACGGCCCTGCTGATCTACATCCTGGTGCGGGCGGCCCTGCGTTCCGAGATGAAGTTCGCCCGATCGCTCCGCGCGGCGGACGAGCGGCTGCGCCTGGTACTCGATACCATTCCGTCGCGCGTCCTGTGGAAGGATCGGGCCGGTCGCTACCTCGGCGGCAACAAGCGCTTCGCCATGGACGCGGGAGTACAGGAACCGGACCAGCTCGTCGGGCTCACCGATGCGGCGATGCCGTGGCACGACCAGGTCGACCGCATCCGCGAATCCGACGACCAGATCCTGAGCGGTCAGCGCACCTCGCTGGAGTACGAGGTGACGCTGCGGGGTCCCGATGGTCGGCCCCGCTACGAGGTGGTGACGAAGGTGCCGCTTCGCGAGCTCAATGGGGCGATCAGCGGAGTCCTCGCATCCTACGAAGACGTCACGGCCCGCAAGGTCGCCGAGCGCCAATTGCGCCACTCGCAGAAGCTCCAGGCCATCGGCGAACTGACCAGTGGCGTGACGCACGATTTCAAGAACGTCCTGTCGGTGATCATCGCCAACGCCGAGCTGGTTGCACGCACGCTCCCGGCCGAGTCGGAGGAGTCGATCGCGATGTCGGACCTGCTCACCTCGTCTCACAACGCGGTCGGGATGGTCCGAAAGCTCCTCGGGTTCTCGCGGCAGGGCGACCTCATGCTTGGCGCGCTGGATCTCCGGCCGGTGGTGCGCGACCTCGCCCCGATGCTGTCCAGACTCCTCGCCGGCGAATATCGGCTCGATGTCGCCATCGATCCCGAGCTTCCGAGTGTCCTCGCCGATCCGGATGCGGTGGAACAGATGCTGCTCAACCTCATCAGCAATGCGCGTGATGCCATGCCGGATGGTGGCGAGATCCGCATCCGTGTCCACGGCCCGACCTCGATCTGGGAGGGCGAAGAACCCGGTGCGCCGCCGGTGCATGTGCTCGGACTCGATGAAGCGCCGGCACCCGGGCACTATGTGGCGATCCAGGTCGGTGACACCGGGGTCGGGATGGAGCCGGAACTTGCCGAGCGCATCTTCGAGCCATTCTTCACCACGAAACCCACGGGGCAGGGTACTGGCCTCGGTTTGTCCATGGTGTACGGGCTGATGCGGCAACACAAGGGCTTCGTGACGCTGCGCACCGCCCCGGGTCAGGGGGCTCTCTTCTCGCTGTACTTCCCCGTGCTGTCGGCGGACGCGAACGCTCGGCAACGCCGTCGGCGTCCGGCCGCCGGCTCGTTGCCCCGCGGCACCGAGACGATCCTGCTCGTCGACGATCAGGACGAGTTGCGTCGGACGGGAAGTCGTGTCCTGCGGCGGTTCGGCTATACCGTGATCGAGGCGACCAATGGTGCGGAAGCGCTGGCCGTGTTGCGTCGTCCCGACCATGGCATTGCGCTCGTATTGACGGACTACATCATGCCTGCAATGAACGGGATGGTCCTGATCGCGCGCATCCGGGAACTCGGCCTGCCGGTCAAGCTTGCGCTCTCGAGCGGGCATGTCGACGTCGGTGATGGCGAGATTGGTGGGGAGGCGCTCACGGTACCGGTCATCGGCAAGCCGTGGACGATGGAGGAGTTGGTGATCGGCGTGCGCGAGGTGCTTGACGGCACGCGGACGTGAGGGTCAGAGGCCTGCGGCGACGATGACGTCGCGATCGAGTGCCTTGGCCAGCACGTCGCTCTTGCGGCCAGCGCCCCACAGCTCCAGCGACAGGTCGGTGCCCTGTACGCGTGGCCAGGCACGAATCACACATCGATCCTCGAGCAACGTTGCCATCACCCGATCCACGCTCGCCGTGTGGCCGCGATCCAAGCCGTCCGCGACCCGCAACAGTCCGCTCAGCCGTCGCACGATGCCCTGTTCGCTGCGATCCAGCGCGGCGAATTCCTCGTCCCGGCGCTTGGGGCCGCTCTTGCGGTGATAGCGTGAGATCAGCGCCACCAGTGTGCGGTCGCGCGCGGCAAGACCCAGCCGCTCGGCGTGCATGATGAGCTGGTAGGAATGCTTGTGGTGGCGACGATAGGAGACCAGCTGCCCCACATCGTGCAAGAGCGCGGCGGACTCGAGGAGCCATCGCTCTGACGCGTCACACCCCAGAGGCTCCGCGAGTTGATCAAAGAGCGACAGCGCCAGATGCCGCACCTGCTCGACGTGGCGTCGGTCGCCGCGGCAGCGATCCACGAACTCGCGCAGCGGGCGCAGGGGATCCGTCGACTTCGCCGCGGTGGCATCCGCACCCACCATCTCCAGCAGCAACCCTTCACGCAGCCCGAAGGCACTGACCGTCAGTTCGCGGCCGGCCAGCAGCGCCTGGATTTCGGCGGTGACCGCGAGGCCGGCGAGAATGATGTCGGCGCGCTGTGGGTTGAGACCCACGACACGCTGCCGCTCGTCTGCAGTGCGGGTGCTGAGCCATTCGAGGAGTGATTCGACTTCGCCGGTTGCGACAACGGCCCCATGGATCGGATCCGTTGCATGCCCGCGGCGGGCCGCGGCCATGCGACCGAGGTTGGTGAAGGTCCCACCCGAACCGATCAATGCCGCCTGTTGCCAATCCCGCCAGGGCAGCGCCTTCTTGAGCGCCGCGCGCACGTGTTTGCGGAGCACCGCCACCTCACGCCACGTCTCGTGCCGACCGGGCAGGTACGCCTCGGTCAGGCGCACCGCGCCGAGCGGCAGTGAGACCGTGGATTCGACGAGCCCATCCACCGCGCCGACGATTTCCAGCGAGCCACCGCCGATGTCGGCGACAATGAAGCGCCCGTCGTCGAGCGGGAAGTGGCGGGCCACGGAACGCCAGGAGAGTCGGGCTTCCTGATCCTCGCTGATGATCGCCAACGGGATGTCGAGTTCGCGGCGGATGCGCTCAGCGAAGGCCTCTCCGTTGCTGGCAAGACGCATGGCTGAGGTGGCGACCGCGGTCAGGTGGGTCACGCCGCGCCGTTCGGCGACGCCCTTCATGCGGCGCAAGGCGTCGAAGGCGCGCTCCATCGCCTCGGGGTCGAGCGCCCCGGTGGTGGCGACACCCGTGGCGAGGCGTGGCTGATCCTTCACTTCGTCGATGATCTCGAGCCCGGTCGTCGGGTCCCAATCGGCCACGAGCAATCGAACGGAATTCGACCCGACGTCGATCGCGCCGAGGCGCTCCCGCCCGCCCGTGTCGTCGCTCACGCGGTCGACTCGCCCCGATCTTCGGAGTGGTGCTTGATCGACTTCCCTTCGACGAGGAAGACCACGTCCTCGGCGATGTTGGTCGCGAGGTCGGCCACCCGCTCGAGGTTCCGCGACACGAGAAAGAGTTCCATCCCCGCGCTGATCATGTGCGGATCCTCCATCATGTGCGTGAGGAGGATGCGGAAGACCGAGCGGTGCAGCGCGTCCACCTTGTCGTCGCGCCGGCAGATCTCGCGGCCGGATTCGGCGTCGCCGCGGATGAATGCCTCGAGTGCATCCGACAGCATCAGGCGCGTGAGTCGCGCCATCTCGATCAGTTCCGGCTCCGGGGCGATCGGGCGGCTTTGCGCGAGGCGGTCGGCGGATTGCGCGATGTTCACCGCGTGGTCGCCGACGCGCTCGAGGTCGTTGGCGATCTTCAGCGCGGAGGTGAGCATCCGGAGGTCGCGCGCCATCGGCTGTTGCAGCGCGAGGAGCGAGACGCACTGCTCCTCGATCTCGATCTCCATCGCGTCGACGACGCGGTCGCCCTTGATCACGCGCTGGGCCTTCTCGCTGTCGCGCTCGAGGAGCGCCTCGACGGCGAGGCCGAGCGCGGCCTCGGCCTCGCCGGACATGGTGAGGAGGCGCACCTTGACGTGGCTGAGCTCCTCATGAAAATGACGCTGAACGTCCTGGCTCATCCAAACCTCCCCGTGATGTACGCTTCCGTCCGCTCGTGCGCCGGATTCGTGAAGATGCGCTCGGTGACGTCGAGTTCGACGAGCACCCCGCGGTCGAAGAAGCCGGTCACGTCGGAGATGCGCGCTGCCTGCTGCATGTTGTGCGTGACCACCACGATCGAGTAGTCGCGCTTGAGTTCGAAGATCAGTTCCTCGACCTTCTGCGTCGCGATCGGGTCGAGGGCGGAGCACGGCTCGTCC
Organism: Gemmatimonadota bacterium; assembly: GCA_011390645.1. Taxonomy (GTDB): domain Bacteria; phylum Gemmatimonadota; class Gemmatimonadetes; order Gemmatimonadales; family GWC2-71-9; genus Palsa-1233. Next base: position 2,686 of record JAABRY010000005.1, on the reverse strand, counting down.
ATCAGGAGCAGTTCCGGGGAGTTGCCCAGCGCCCGGGCGATGCAAAGCCGCTGCTGCTGCCCGCCCGAGAGGCCGAGAGCGCTCTGGTCGAGGCGATCCTTGACCTCGTCCCACAGCGCAGCCTGTCGCAAGCAGCGTTCCACGAGGTCCGGCATGTCCCGCCGGGTCACCAGGCCGTTGATGCGCGGTCCCCAGGCGACGTTCTCGAAGATGGACTTCGGGAACGGGTTGGGCTTCTGGAACACCATCCCGACCCGGCGGCGGAGCGAGACGACGTCCACCCCCGGACCATACACCGAACTCCCCTCGACCAGGATCTCGCCCGTGTGCCGGGCGCCGGCGATCAGGTCGTTCATCCGGTTGATGGACCGGAGGAAGGTGCTCTTGCCGCACCCTGACGGGCCAATCACGGCGGTCACCTGCCGGCGACCAAGCGTGAAGGTCAGGTCGAACAGCGCCTGGGTCGCCCCGTAGTGGAACGAGAAGTTCCGCACCTCGACGGCCGCGGCCGACGGCGCCGCGACGGCTTCGCGTGCTGGCAGCGGGGCGCGCGACATCGGGTCGCTCATCCGAACCGTCCGGTGATGTACGCCTCGGTCTGCGGATCCTTTGGCGAGGTGAAGATCTGCGAGGTCGGGCCGTGCTCGATCATCTCCCCCAGATAGAAGAAGGTAGTCGAGTCGGACGACCGGGCGGCCTGCTGGAGGTTGTGGGTCACGATCACGATCGTGAAGTCGCGCTTGAGCTCGAGCAGGAGCTCCTCGATCTTCTGGGTCGCCATCGGGTCCAGGGCACTGGTGGGCTCATCGAGCAGGATCACCTCGGGTCGCGCCGCGATCGTGCGGGCGATGCAGAGCCGCTGTTGCTGCCCACCAGACAACCCAAGCGCGCTGGTGTGCAGGCGGTCCTTCACCTCGTCCCACAACGCGGCCTGGCGCAGTGCCTGTTCGACGATCTCCTCGATCTCCGGCTTGGGCAGGCGCGGGCCGACCTTGAGGCCGGCGGCGACGTTCTCCCGGATGGACATCGTCGGGAACGGCGTCGGCTTCTGGAAGACCATGCCGATGCGCCGGCGCAGCCCGACCACGTTGACGCCCGACGCGTAGATATCCTCGCCGTCGAGGAGGACCTTGCCGGCGATCCAGCCGCCCGGTGTCACCTCGTGCATCCGGTTGAGGGTGCGCAGGAAGGTGCTCTTGCCGCAGCCCGAGGGGCCGATGAGCGCATGCACGCGGTTGGACGCGAACGCCACGGTGACGCCCTTGACCGCGGAGAACTTGCCGTACATCGCGGTCAGCTTGTCGGTGGCAAGCCGGGGGGGGGACGTCTCAGCCACGGGTGCCGAAGCGCGAACGAGTGGCCAGGCGGGCGGCAACCGAGAGCACCAGCACCACCAGGATGAGGACCAGCGCGGTGGCCCACCCGAGGCGGTGCCACTCTTCGTACGGGCCGGTGGCGTACTTGTACACCACGAGCGGGAGCGCGGCCATCGGCTGCGTGACGTCGGTCGTGACGAACTGATTGCCCAGCGCGGTGAAGAGCAGCGGCGCGGTCTCGCCGGCGATCCGGGCGACGGCGAGCAGGGCGCCGGTCACGATTCCCGGGAGGCAGCTGCGGACGACGACTGTCAGCGAGGTCCGCCACCGCGGGTACCCGAGCGCGAGCGCCGCTTCGCGGAGCGCGTTGGGGACCAGCTTGATCATCTCCTCGGTCGTGCGCATCACCATCGGAATCATCAGCATGCCGAGTGCGGCGCTGCCGGCCAGGGCCGAGAACTGCCCCGTCCGCGCCACCAGCCACGCGTACGCGAAGACGCCCACCACGATGCTCGGCGTGCCGTTCATCACGTCCGCGATGAAGCGCGTCGCCGTGGCGAGCCGCGAGGCCGGATACTCCGAGCAGTAGATCCCGGCACCGACGCCGATCGGCAGGCAGGCCAGGCACGCCAGTCCGACCATGACGAGGGTGCCGAGCAGGCCGTGCAGCACGCCCCCCCCCGGTTCGCCGAGGGTGGCCGGCGCCTTGGTGAAGAAATCGAAGGAGATCGAACTGGCGCCCTTCGCCAACAGGGTGCCCAGGATCAGCAGCAGCGGGACCACGGCGCAGACCAACGCGACGAGGCAGAGGCCCACCATGATGCGGCTGCGCACCCGCCGCATGATCTGGCCGCTCACCGTCCGCCCCCGCGCCGCGCCACGCGCCAGATCAGCAGGCGCGCCCCGGCGTTCACCAGCACCGTGATGGCGAAGAGGACGAGCGCAACGTAGATCAGCGCCGCGATGTGCATGTCGCTCGAGGCATCGGTGAACTCGTTCGCGATCGCCGAGGCCATCGTGTAGCCCGGGGCGAAGAGCGAGGTCGAGATCTCGTGGCGGTTGCCGATGAGCATCGTCACCGCCATCGTCTCGCCCAGGGCGCGTCCGAGCCCGAGAATGATCGCGCCAATGATCCCGCTCTTGGCGTAGGGCAACACCGCGCCGGTGACCGCTTCCCAGTGGGTCGCGCCCATCGCCAGCGCTGCCTCGCGCTGCGAGTTCGGGACCGCCATCAGCACCTCGCGCGAGACCGAGATGATGTATGGCATCACCATGATGGCGAGAATGATCGCGGCGGTCAGCATGGACGGCCCGTAAATCGTGCCCTGAAAGAACGGCAGGAAGCCGAAGGCGTCCCGCAGGAACGGGAA
>JAABRY010000064.1 GCA_011390645.1 Gemmatimonadota bacterium | reverse complement strand
GGATGTTGGGTGTTCCGTTTCACCTTTCACGTTTCACCCCCCTCACCCCTCACCCCTCCGGCACCCCATGCAGCAGCGGGGGCTCGTCGGGGCCGGCGACCACGGTGCGGCGATCGAGGCAGCGGGTCCCCCCCCCAAGGCCGTACCGGAGGCAGACAGCCCCGTCGCCACCTCCCGGGAGGATACCCGCGAAGACATAGCCACGCAGCACACGGAAGGGGGTCGCACTGCTGCGTATGGCACCGAGTCCACCCCAGGTGACCAAGTCGCGGTCAATGGTGAGGGCAAGAAAGCCGTCACCACTGGCGGTGATGTCCACATACACCTCCGTCCCCTCCACCAGCACCGGTAGCGCGGTGTCGCCCACCCCATTGCGGCCGAGCGCGCCATCCACGGCCGCACCCCAGCACCAGATCTGCAACGCGAGGGAGACTGCGCAGAAGGTGCCGCTCGTGGTGCCCGCAATCGCGCGAAAGCGCTCCGCGGTGGGCAACGGGGTCGGCGCGGGGACCGATGTCACACCTGGCGGCCCCATCACCGCACCCCGGCTCGCGTCGCCCCAGCAATGGACCGCGCGATCGCTCGCGAGCGCACACACCGTGCGTCCCCCCACCGCGACCTGCACCGCCACGAGCCCGGGAACCGGTGCCGTCGGTGCCTCGCGCGCGGTCCCGATCGTGCCATCGCCGACCTGCCCGGCGCGGTTGTCCCCCCAGCACCAGACCGCCCCACCCGTGCCGATGCCGCACCAGGTCGGTGGCTCCTCGAGCGGTGCGGCCCCGACCAGTCCCGACAACTCGGGCATTCCCGTCAGGCGGCTTTGCACCGGGGCCGCGTCGGGCCGAAACGTCCCACCCGGGACGAGATCACGCGCTTGAAAGCACGCGAAGAGCTGATCCTGTGTGATACCACACCACTCCTCGCCCGCGTACGCGAGCGCGGTGAAGCGCAGCTCGGTGTCGAGCGCAATCGCGCGTCCCCCCCCCAGAGCCGGGGGTTGCCAGCACCGCACCAGATCATCCACGTAACGACCGCACTGCATCGTGGCGCTCCCGCCGGCTTCGCGCACGTCGCCACTGCGTATGGACGCCGTAAACCGTGCCGCGGGAAGGTTGGCGACGGACGCCACGGCACGTTGTTCCCCCTCGTCCACACCCAGCCGCCACGCCGCGCGCGCAATACCATCGGCATTGGTAAGGCTCGTGGCCGGGTGCAGGGCAGCCTGACGATTCTCGACGGCCCATTGCACCGTCACCCCGGGTTGCGCAACGCCGTCAGCGTTGGTCACTCGGACGCCCAGTGATTCAGGCAGTGCGTACATCGCGGGCCCGGTTTGCGCATCCCCTGCAATCACGGCGATCAGCGCTGGAGTGGCCCCGCTGCCCTGCACCGGACCCTCGCCGCAGGCCATCAGCATCGCCCCTGCGACAACGCCACATCGAGGCCCAAGCCACGCCAGCACGCGAAGCATTCCGTTCCTCACATTGATGGTGCGCTATGGGGTATGTAGAGGTAACGCCCAACACCCCCCGACCCCACACAAGACGGGTTCCCCCACACCCCCTCACCCATCACGCGCCACCCGCAGCAGTTCCCGAACCACCGCGGCGACCTGGCTGGGCTCGGCCACCGTCCCCTGTGCGACACGGGACGACCCGCCACCGCGCCCACCCACCGCGGCAAGGGCCGACTTCAGCCGCTCCCCGGCGTCGTAGCCGGTCTCGGGATGCGCGGCAACCGCGATGGCGGTCCCGCCGTCCAGCAATCCGATGAAGATGAGGCCGGTAATCCTGCTCGCAACTTTCACCGCCAGACTCAGCGCCTCCGTCTCGTCCGGTGCGAAGGTGTAGGCGACGCGACGCGTGCCGTTGGCATCGGGCAGTGCGTCCGCCGCCAGTTCTGCCACGCGATACCTGGTCACCTCGCGCCGCAGCACCGTGAGCTCGTCGCTCGCCGCCTTGAGTGCCGCCATCCGCTTCGGCACCAACTCGAGCAGTGCGTCCGGCGCACAGTTCATGGCACGCGCCACGGTGTCCAGGAGTGCGTCGCGCTCGACGATTCGTCGCAGCGCACGATCCCCCGCGATGAACCCGACGCGCACCCGCCCGCGAATCTTCTCCGCGCCGCGAATCAGCACCGGTCCGATCGCTGCCGTGGTCGCGACATGCGTCCCCCCACAGGCACTGCGATCCACTCCCGCCATCGTCACCACGCGAATCATGCCGCCACGCGCCGGTGGCTTGCGGAGTCCGATGGCCGTCTCGGCGTCTTCGTAGCCAATGGTCACGGGAAGGGCCTCGCCCACGACCGCGTTGCTCCACACCTCAAGCGATCGCAAGGCCGTCTCGGGTGCCAGGTCGGCACCGAACTCGATCGTGGAATGATCCACCCCGAAGTGCACGCTCTCGGTGGTCCAGCCCAGTCGGTCGGCGGCCAGGGCAGAGACGAGGTGCTGCGCGGTGTGTTGCTGGGTGTAGTCGTGCCGGCGCGCGGCATGCACCTGACCGTGCACCGGGCCGAGCGGAACGGGGGCGTCACAGACGTGAATGATCCGGTCGTCGACTTCGTCATCGACCACATCCACCACCCGTGCCCCCCCCAGCACCCCGGTGTCATGCGGTTGACCACCAGAGGTCGGGTAGAAGGCGGTGCGATCGAGCACCACGCGCGTGGCGTCATCGCCGTCGTGCGCGATGGCAACGGCGTCGAAGGCGAGGAGCGGGGAGTCGTAGTAGAGGCGGGAGGTCATATGGGGCGGGTGGAGTGAAAGGTGAAACGTGAAAGGTGAAAGGGACATCCCCTCGCATTGCGGCTCCGATTTGCTGGATGGATTTCCGTTTCACCTTTCACGTTTCACCTCCGCCCCAGCATGGATCTCTCCTTCACCACCAGCCACCAGATTCTGCCCGAAGATCGCCCCCAGCCCCTTGATGGTCCGGAAGGTCGCAAGGGTACGCAGTGGCTCGCGGGTGGGGTGACGCGCCCCCGTGGCCTGATCAGTGGTGGGCACCACGCAGCGCGCGCACGGCTTCACGGCATCGAGCGTGATACTGCCGATGGCGAGCACACGCCACGCATCCTCGCTCCACGCTGGCGCGCCCGCCACCACGATATTCGGCCTGAATCGCGTCATCGGCACCGGCTCGGCCAAGCGCGTGTTGAGGTCATCCAGCGATTCCTGCAGCACGGCAAGGAGCGGGTAGCCGTCAGAGAAGGCCGTTTCGGCATCGACGCGTGGGGTGTACTGGGGGTCGAGCAGGCGCTGGGCCGCCGCGCCGAAGTACACCAGTCGACACGCGCGTCCGAGCCGCTCGCTGAACCAGCCCGCGGCCGCATCACCCTGATCGGCGGCGATCACACGATCATCCCAGATCGTCACCTCGCGCATCGGTCCGTGTGGGTCGAGCTCGACCGAGAGCGGCGGCTGCCCCTCCACCATCACCGAGAGCATCGGCCCGTCGAGCTGCGGCTCGATCGTCGCGAGCACCGGGACCTCACGCTGCGAGAGGAAGTTGCCGGTGACGGCATCCACCAGCATCAGGCGCCGATCACCGACTGCGCCGAGCCGATCGAGCACAAGACGATCAACCGAGTGGCCGCGACAGCCCTTGATGGGGTAGGTGTGGAGAGACGTGATCTGCATCAGAGGAAGTATACGTGGTGGTCCGTTGGATCGTGGGCGTCATGCGGACGAGCAGCATCAAGGTGACCGGGATGCGCAGGGACTGCCCGAGTGGAGTGTTCCATCGGCACCACACGTCGTGCCATTTCGTCGGCACCGCACCACACGTTGCGGTGCACGAGCGTCACCACGATCGGTGTGCTCGTTGACACGTCATTCCTTGGGACTCGCTCACATCTGCGCGGTGTACAAATTGCGCGAGAAGCAGGTGACAATGCCTTCTCTTCTCGTGTCGATCGGAACTCCTCTCATGCGCACTTCTCTCCTCACCACGCTTGCACTCACTCTTGTGATGGTGGCACCCGCCGCAGCGCAAACGTCGCTCGTGACGAACGGCGGCTTCGAAGCCGGTGACTTCACCGGATGGACCCAGGGCGGCAACACCAGCTTCACGGAAGTGCTGGAGTCCTCGTTTGCGCATGCAGGCGCCTATGAGGCCTGGCTGGGTCCTGTCGGCACAGTGGGCACCCTGTCGCAATCCCTCGCCACGACATCCGGCGCACGCTATCTCTTTGACTTCTGGCTCGACAACGAGATCGAGGGACCATACTCGTTCGAGACCTTCTGGGACGGCACGCTGGTCCCAAGCATGAGCATGTATACGGTGACGTTGCCGGGATACACCTATTTCTCCTCAGAGGTGGTGGCGTCCTCTGCATCGACATCGATCGAGTTCCAGTTTCAGCATGGCGATGACTACTGGTTCCTCGACGACGTCGGCGTGACCGCGGTCGAGAGCGATGTCGTTCCCGAGCCGGCGACGATGACGCTGCTCGCGACGGGGCTCATCGGGATGGCGGCAGCGAGCCGTCGGAAGCGCAACGCGAGCTGAACGCTGGCGGGTATGGGGCGCGGCGCGGAAGCCTACTTCCCGCCGCACTCCCGGATCACCCGCGCCATCATCTCCGCCGGATTCCCGAGCGCCGACGACCGCATCACGGTGGATCCCGTCACCGCGTAGTATTCCGCCGGCTTGCGATCCCCCTCGTTGAGCACGTTGGCCAGCCCCTGCTGCACCTGGACAGAGATGATGGTACGGGGCGGAAGGGAATCGGCCCCGGGCATGCCGGGCACGTAGCGCATGGCACCGCGTTGCTCGGTATAGAGCGACGGCCGCCCCTCGGCGTCGAGGTCCACGTAGATCATGCTCAGAGGCGTGCCTTCCTCGCTGAGCTGGACCATCATCAGCGTCTCGAATCCGGCAGGGCTGAGCGGCGACCGGCTGCACTGCCACGTCCCCGGTTGTGCCGGGACCCGGGCGATGAACTGCTCAGGATCGTCAATCCCGACAAACGGCAGACGGCCACCGATGCGCGAGATGGTCGTGAATGATCCCATCGGGCTCGCCGTCGGAGTGCGCGCGGGAGTGAGCAGTCGCGTCGAGAAGGTGTACTGGTACTTCCAGCTCAACTTGGTGTTGTCCGCCTCGAGCCGCATCGCCTTGACCGTCTTCCCAGCAGGGATCATGACGTTGGGCGTGTAGACCTTGCACTCCTGCCGGAGGTTCTGGCACCCGTAGAGTTGCATCGAGGTGATGACGAGGTCTTCAGTGCCGTCATTCCGGATGTAGATGTCCTTGGCGGCAGTGTCACGCACTTCCACGGCCCATGACTGGACCCGCACGCCAGGAACAGGCACCGGCACGGACGTCATGCTGGGTGCGCACGCGGTCAACGCGGACGCGATGGCGACGAGCGGAAAAGTGAAGCGCATGCTCGAGTCTCGATTGAAGGGGTCGGCTGAATTGTCGCGGGGCGAGGTGGGAACGGGTAGGGGGCAAGGGGTGAAACGTGAAAGGTGAAAGGGGACTCCGTTTCACCTTTCACCCCGCGCCGCAGCGCGGCGCCCCCCTCACCCGAAGGCGAGCGCCGAATTACATTCCCCCAGTCCCCCACTTCCACCCCTCCGAAGGCCAGCCGATGCTCCCGCGCACGTACCTCCGTGCCGCTGTCGTCCTTGCCGCCGTCGCCCTCACGGGCGCGTGCGCGCGCACCGCCACCCCGCCCGAACCCGTGGGGCCCCCGATGCCCAACACGCTCACCGCCGCCGAGCAGCGCGCTGGCTGGCGTCTCCTGTTCGATGGCGAGACCATGAACGGGTGGCATACCTATGCCAAGCCCGGAATGATCTCGGGCTGGGCCGCCCGCGACGGCATGCTGGTCCGCACCGGCCCCGGCGGCGACATCGTCACCAACAACCAATACGATTCCTTCGAGCTCGAATTGGAGTGGAAGGTCGGCCCCAAGGGCAACAGCGGGATCTTCTACTGGGCGCACGAAGCGAGCGAGAAGATCTACCACAATGCACCCGAGTACCAGGTGCTCGACAACGAGGGCCACCGCGACGGCCTGACGCCGCTCACCGCCGCCGGCTCCCTCTACGGCCTCTACCCCTCGCCGCCAGCACTCGCGAACCCGGCCGGTGAATGGAACATCACCCGGATCGTGACCAAGGGCGGCAAGGTCGAGCACTGGCTCAACAACACGCGCGTGGTCGAGGCCGACTTCGACTCGGACGAGCTCAAGGCGAAGATCGCGGCGAGCAAGTTCAGCGAATGGCCGACCTTCGGGAAGACGCGGCGCGGCTACATCGGCATTCAGGACCACGGCGATGACGGGGTCTGGTACCGGAACATCAAGATCCGCGTCCTGCGGTGAGCGCCCGCCTCCGGCTCCAGGTGATGATGTTCCTCCAGTACTTCATCTGGGGGAGCTGGGCGGTCACCCTGGGGACGTACCTTGGCACCACGCTCAAGTTCGAAGGCGCGCAGATCGGCCTGATCTATGGCACGACCGCGGTGGCCGCGATCATCTCACCGTTCTTCGTCGGGATGATCGCGGACCGCCTCTTTCCCACCGAGAAGATCATCGCGCTGCTCCACCTGCTCGGCGCGGGGTTGCTCTGGTACGTCTCGACCCTCTCGACCTTCGGAACGATGTACGTCGGAATGCTGGCCTATTCGCTCTGCTACATGCCGACGCTCGCGCTGACCAACAGCATCTCGATGAGCAACCTGCAGGATCCGTCGGCGCAATTCGGAGGCGTGCGCGTGCTGGGGACGATCGGCTGGATCGCGGTCGGACTCCTGCTCGGGTACCTCGCGGTGGACGACACCGCCACCCCGATTCGCATCGCCGCCATCGCCTCGCTCGTGCTCGCGGGCTATGCCTTGCTGCTGCCCCACACGCCACCGCCCGCCAAGGGGCAGGCGCTCACGGCGCGTGACGTCCTGGGCCTCGACGCACTGGCGCTGCTCAAGGATCGCTCATTCACCGTCTTCATCATCGGCTCGTTCCTGCTCTGCATCCCGCTGCAGTTCTACTACGCCTTCGCCAACCTCTTCCTCAACGAGGTCGGCGTCGCGAGTGCCGCAGGGAAGATGACGCTCGGGCAGATGAGCGAAGTCTTCTTCATGGTCTTCATCGGGGTGTTGCTGCGGAAGTACGGGATCAAGACGATCCTGCTCGTGGCGATGCTCGCCTGGGCAGCGCGCTACTTCCTCTTCGCATACGGCGATGCCGGCGCGGGGATGTGGATGCTCTACGGTGGCCTCCTGCTGCACGGCATCTGCTACGACTTCTTCTTCGTGAGCGGCCAGATCTACGTGGACCAACAGGCCGGCCCGAAGATCCGCGGTGCCGCGCAGGGATTCATTGCGCTCGTCACCCTCGGGCTCGGCAACTTCGTCGGCTCCTGGGCCAGCGGACGGATCGTGGACCATCACGCCCTGCCCGACGGTGGCCACGACTGGACCGCGATCTGGCAGATACCGGCCGTCGGGGCGCTCGTGATCTTCGTGTTGTTTGCGGTGTTGTTCAAGCCCAGGGTAGCAAAGACGTGAAAGGTGAAACGTGAAACGGAAGAGAGAGCCTCACCCCCGTTTCACCTTTCACCTTTCACCGTTCACCACCCACATCTGTCCTCACATCGGAGCTCCACATGTCCTCTCGTCGCAAGTTCCTCCGCTCGGCCGCGGCAGTCGGTGCCGCTTTCCATATCGTGCCGCGGCACGTGCTCGGTCGTGGCTTCACCGCGCCGAGTGACATGATCCGCGTGGCGGCGATCGGAGCGGGCGGCAAGGGGGAGAGCGACATCACCGGCATCGCCAAGGCTGGCGCGTCCATCGCCGCACTGTGTGACGTCGATTGGCGCGCCGCGAAGAAGAGCTTCGGTCGCTACCCCGACGCGCGTCGCTTCAAGGACTACCGCGAGATGCTGGATGCAATGGGCTCGGAGATCGACGCAGTGAGCGTCTCGACGCCGGATCACACGCATGCGGTGGCCACGATGGCCGCGCTCAAGCTCAACAAGCCGGTCTTCACACAAAAGCCGCTGACCCGCACGCTGCACGAGGTGCACACGCTGATGGCGGAGACGACCAAGCGCGGCGTCGCCACGCAGATGGGCAACCAGGGGCACGCCGGCGTGGGGACGCGCGCGATTCGTGAATGGTACGAGGCCGGCGCGATCGGCGAGATTCGCGAGATCCACTACTGGAGCAATCGTCCGATCTGGCCGCAGGGGATGGATCGCCCGACCGAGGCGCACAACCCGCACCCCACCTTCGACTGGGACCTCTGGCAGGGTCCGGCCAAGGAGCGGCCGTATTCACCAGTGTACGCCCCGTTCCGGTGGCGCGGCTGGTGGGACTATGGCACGGGTGCACTCGGTGATATCGCCTGCCACGCGATGGACGCGGCGTTCTGGGCCTTCGACCTCCGCAACCCGACCCGCATCACTCCCGAGAGCAGCGTGCTCTACGAGGAGACGGCGCCCAAGCAGTCACGCGTCGAGTACGAATTCCCCGCGCGCGGCAAGCGGCCGGCGGTGAAGGTCGTCTGGCGCGATGGCTCCCTCTGGCCGGCGAAGCCGAAGGAGCTCGGGGAGTTCGACGAGTGGCCGATCGGCGAAGTGGGTGGTCAGATGTGGGTCGGCAGCGAAGGTGCGATGGTGGCCGACGCCTACGGTGACAATGCCCGCATCCTCAACCCGGTGCGCCACGAGCAGTTCACCAAGAATCCGCCGAAGATCGTCTACCCGCGCTCACCCGGCGTGTACGTGGAATGGATCAACGCGATCACCGGCAAGGGCCCCGCGCCGATGAGCAACTTCGCCGAGCACGCCGGCCCGCTCACCGAGATGGTCCTGTTCGGATGCATCGCGGTCCGCACCGGCAAGATCGTCGAGCTCACCGACGGTAAGATCACGACGGATGTGCCGAAGGAGTTCATTCATCCGACGTATCGGGAGGGGTGGACGCTGTAGGGTCGTAGGTCGTAGGTCGTAGGTCGTAGGCCACGAAGGGCCGGCTCCATGGTTGGAACCGGCCCCTCACGATTCTACGACCTACGACCTTCGACCTACGACTCCTTCGCCAACATCCGGTCAAGCACCTGAATCATCGCCTTGAGGTCAGCTCCAGTAGACCCACCGGTCCACCGGGCCTGCAACGCCTCGAGTTCGGGCTGGATCGCCTCGAGCATCGCCAAGCCATTCGGGGTGATCCTGGCAATCGAGAGCCGGCGATTGGTCTCGCTCCATCCCCGATTTACCAACCCCTGCTTGACCAGGCGATCAATCATTCGGGTCGCGTCCGGCGAGCGCGAGATCATCCGCTCCGCGATATCACATCGCGGAAGCCCAGCCTCCCCGGCCCCGCGCAGGATCCGGAGCACATTGTACTGGTCATGGGTGATGCCGTGTCGCTGGCAGATCGCAGCCATGTCCTTGCCCAGCTCCTCGGCGACGAGCATCAGACCGACGACCGCCTCCTCGGCGGGGGTGGCGAAGTTGCGTTGCTGAAGACGGGCTCGAATCGACATACCACGACAATACTTGTTGACAACACGGATAACAAGGGGAGGGGGCCCGGCTGCACCACGCCGGGTACGCCGCTTCGCGGCTCAGGGGTAAGGGGGCACAATGGGCCAGCAGGCGAGAGCATCTCGCACACCAGCCCAGTTTTCCCCCTCACCCCTCACCCCTTACCCCTGAGCCGCGAGGCGGCGCCCCCCTTACCGTTCACCATGGTCCTGCTCGAAGGCTGCACAGACACCCTCCCCGATGCCCTACGAGCCCACTCGCTTGGTGCCGGGCGGATCGAATTGTGCGACAACCTGGCCGTCGGTGGCACCACACCGAGCCACGGCATGGTCGCGGTGGCACTCGAGCGGTGCGGAGTTCCAGTCTATCCGATCATCCGTTCGCGCGGCGGAGAGTTCGTCTTCGGCGCCGACGACCTCGACGCCATGCTGCGCGACGTGTCGCACTTCCGCGCACTCGGCGTCCCGGGTGTCGTGATCGGTGCCGTCACCCCGGACGGCGCCGTTGACCCCGACATGACCGCGCGGCTTCGCGATGCCGCCGGTCCGATGGACCTCACCTTCCACAAGGCCTTCGACGCGGTGCGTGATCAGGCCGAAGCGCTCGAGACATTGATCGCGTTGGGCATACCGCGGGTACTCACGAGTGGTGGAGCCGGTACCGCATGGGAAGGGCGCGACGCGCTGGCCGCGCTGGTGCGACAGGCCGCGGGTCGCATCGTGGTGATGCCTGGGGGGGGGATCATCGCGGAGCATGCCGCGATGCTTGTCGCGCACACCGGAGCCACGGAGATTCATCTGCGGGCAACGGACGGAATGCGGTTTGGAGCGGTGGCAAGGGCAGTGAGGGGTGAACGGGGCGCGGCGTTGCCGCGCGGGTGAACAGTGAACGGGGGCAGCGGGATGTCATCCCGACCAAGCGCCGCAGGCGCGCGTGGAGGGATCTGCACCTCCCGGCGCGCGGTGGCGTGCAGATTCCTCGACTACGGCGCTGCGCGCCTCCGCTCGGAATGACATCGGAGTTCACCGTTCACCGTTCACTTCTTCCCTCTCGCTCCACCACCACCGCCACCATCGTCCCGATCACGCCAATGATGGCCAAGCCCGCCCCGGGTATCGCGAGCCACTCGAGTGCTTTCTTGGCGGCACCGGTGCTTCCCATGCCTGGTGCGGTGAAGCCGGCCGCCAACCAGAAGAACGCGTAGATCAGCGCGCCGGCTCCGAAGGCGACCGCACTCACCTGAGCAATGCGACCCACGCGCGTCGTGAGCAGGAGGATCGCGATCGACGCAAGCGCCGCCGTGCCGATCGCCCCGCCGTGCATGTGCGCGCGCTTGAGGTAGTCCCAGGACTTGGAGACGACCGCGTCTCTCGCGGCAACATCCCCACCATACGTGGTCTCGAGGACGGCATCGGCGGAGGCGGCGAGGCGTCCCTTGATCGTCGGTTCGATGGCCCCGAATGCCCCCCCCAGACCAAAGCCGAAGAGGATGGCGGTGAGTGCGAGCAAGATGCCGGCACGAATGGACGTGGGAATCTGATGGACAGACATGAGAACCTCTGAGAACAGAGAACAGCCAACGGTGAACGGTGAACCGCAAGATGCTTCCAACATCCAATATCCAACATCCACCCTACGATGGACCGGCGGCTGACCCTTCGACTTCGCTCAGGGGGGACCACCGCCGGCTGGTTGCTGGTGAACGCTATATCCTCGCCAAGACAATCGCACCAATACCGACCATCCTACTCCCCGTTCACTGTTCACCGTTCACCGTTCACCCCTTAGATTTCATGAATGCAACGACGCCACTTTCTCGCCATGGGTGCTGCCGCGACGACCGCCGCCGCCCTGGGGAGTCGCCGACTCTTCGCCTCGCCCGCCGCCGTCCGTCATCCGCTCTGGCTGCCGCCCGAGCTGCGACCGAACGGGATCACGCTACGCGCAAATGCGCATGCAATCACGTCTGGCACCGGGACCACCGGGACGGCAATGACGCTGGGTGACGGCGCGATCGGTCCGACGATCCGGATGCGACGCGGCGAGCGTGCCCGCATCACGCTCGACAACGCGCTCGACGAGGAGACGATCCTCCACTGGCACGGGCTGAAGGTGCCCGAGGTGGCCGACGGGCATCCGCGCTTCGCCATCGGAACGGGCGCCAAGTACGAGTACGACTTCGAGGTGACCGATCGGGCGGGGACCTACTGGTATCATGCCCACCCGCACCATCGCACGGGCGAACAGGTCTATCGCGGAATGGCTGGCCTCTTACTAGTGGATGACGACGAGCAGGATGCGCTGCGCCTGCCGAGCGGTGCGCGGGAACTCTCGGTCCTGATCCAGGATCGCCGGCTCGATGCGGACGGTGAGTTCGTCTTCAACCCGGTGATGCACGAGCGGATGGAGGGCTTCTTCGGCGATGTCGGTTTCGGCAATGGTACGCCGAATCCGCGGCATGAAGTGGACAGCGCGCTCTATCGCCTCCGCGTCGTCAACGTGACGGCCTCACGAATCACCCGCGTGGCGCTCTCAACCGGCGCGCCGATGACGCTGATCGGCACCGACGGCGGGCTGCTCGCCTCCCCCGTCACACTCACCCACCTCGACCTCGGCACGGGTGAACGCGCCGATCTCCTCGTGGACTTCTCGCAGGTGCCGGTGGGTTCGTCGGTGATGCTGGTGTCACAGGAATTCCCACCGCCCTACCGCGGTGGGATGGGGATGATGGGCCGCGGGATGACGGGCGCCAAGCCGCAGGGTGCGCCGCTCGACCTGCTCGAGTTTGCGGTGACGCGCAAGGTCACGGAGCGCCCCTATGTGCTCCCTGCGCTGCCTGCGATCGCGCGACTCGATCCGGGCACGGCGAGCCGCACGCGCGAGTTCCGCTTTGACAGCCGACAGATGCGCCACTTCATCAACGGCAAGGAATGGGAGATGGAGCGCGTGGACGAGCGCGTCCCGTTCGGCAGCACCGAGATCTGGCGCTTCATCAACGACTCGAACTTCCCGCACCCGGTGCACATGCACGAGGTGCAGTTCCAGATCCTCTCGCGCACCGGGGGTCGCAACGCGATCATGCCGTGGGAAGCGGGCTGGAAGGACACCGCCCTCCTCTTCCCGGGCGAGACGATCGACGTGATCGCGGAGTTCAATGCCCATCGCGGCCTCTTCCTGATGCACTGCCACAACCTGGTGCACGAGGATATGGGGATGATGATGAACTACACTATCGAGTGAGGGCGAAGTCGTTGTGGGTGTAAGGTGAAACGTGAAACGGGAGCCCGCCGCGAAGTGGGGTGTGCCTTACGGGGTGATGGCTACCCCGCAACCCGTTTCACCTTTCACCTTTCACCTTTCACTCCCCGCCATCCCCCGCTTCTCATCCACCGTCAGCAGAATCAGCCCACCGATCACGAAGAAGGCGATCACGGTCGCGACGCCGGCACGTTGCGTGGCGAACGTCGTCGTGGCGAGGCCGAAGAGCAGCGGGCCGAGGAAGGCGGTGGCCTTGCCGCTGAAGGCGAAGAAGCCGAAGAACTCGGTCTCGTGCTTCTCGGGAACCAGGCGCCCCATCAGCGAGCGCGACGCGCTCTGGTTCGGTCCGACGAAGATCCCCACCATGACACCCGCCGCCCAGAACCAGGTGCTCGTCGGCGCCAGCACGGCCATCAGTGACGCTATGATCAGGGCGGCCAGGGTGATGAGGATCGTGTTGCGCCCCCCGAGCTTGTCATCGACCCAACCGAAGGCGATGGCGCCGATGCCTGAGGCCACATTGAGCACGATCCCGAACATGATCACTTCGCTCAGCGTGAAGCCGAAGGTGCCTGCCGCGTAGATCCCGCCCATCGCGAAGATCGTCACCAACCCGTCGTTGTAGATCAGCCGCGCGGCCAGGAACTTCACGATCTCACGATAGCGTTGCACGTCACGCAGCGTCTGCGCGAGGCCTCGGAACGCACCGGCGACATCCACCTTGGCGTGCGTGGCGCGACGCTCCGGCACGTTCAGGAACATCGGCAACGAAAAGAGGAGGAACCACGCAGCAACCAGGAGGTTCGTGGCACGCACGTTCCATCCCGCGTCGGTGCTCAGTCCGAACCATGGCGTCCCACCCTGCGGGATGAAGGCGACCAGCGCCACCACCAGGCAGAGCAATCCGCCCACATACCCCAGCCCCCAGCCATACCCCGAGACGCGTCCGATCCGCTCCGGCGAGGCGATGCTCGGCAGGAACGCGCTGTTGAAGAGCGAACTCATCTCGAAGGCAATGTTGGCGATCACGAAGAGGGTGAGTGCCAGCACCGCGGTTCCGGTATCGCCAGGGGCGATGAATGCCAGGGCGGCGGTCGTGAGCACGCAGACCGCGGTGCTCACGGCGAGGAAACGCTTGCGTGCCCCCCCCTGATCGGCGATCGCTCCCACCAGGGGTGAGAGGATGGCGATCAGGATCGCGCTGATCGCGATGCCGCGACTCCACCACGCGGTGCCGATGATCTCATCGGGCGCCATCGCCTTGGTGAAATAGGTCGCGTAGATGAAGGTCACCACCAGCGTCGTGAACGCGCTGTTGGCGAAGTCGTAGAAGGCCCACGACCAGACCACCTTCGGGACATCCTTCGGCAGCGGAGCGGGAGCGTCAGGTGCGATGGCCGTCACGTGGTGTCCCCCGAAAGGTGGCGCTGGTACAGGCCTTCCAACCGGTCGGCCAGCGCCCGTTGCTCGGCGCGCAGCATGTCGAACAATCTACGGCGCCCGCGCAACAGCGCGAACCGTCGCACGTCATCCCAGGCACCGCGCCACCGCTCGCGCACCAGCAGGCCGGCCATCCCGATCGCCGGCACGGCGACGAGCATGGAGAGTGCCGCCCAGAGATTCCAGGTGAGACCCGCGACGATGGCGAGCGCAATCACCCACACGACATACAGCCCGCCACCCACGAGAAACTTCCAGGTCGAGCGCGTGTCGGCCTCGAGTCGGACGCGCCCCACGATGATCCCCGTGAGCTGATACGGGACCACGAAGAGCGCCCATCCCGCGATGCCGAGCACCAACCACACCGGCAGCACGAATGGCAGTCGCCGTGCCGCCCAGCTCGCACTGCGCCACCATCCCACGTCGGCGACGAGATCCGCCGGCCGCAGTCGCATCCGCGTGAGGCGTCGGTGGTGCTGGGCCACAGCTCGGACCGTCTCCGCGTCCTCTGCGTCTCGACGTGACCGTATGACTGCAAGGATGCGCGTCGTGGCAGCGAGTCGCGCCGCCCGCGCCGCGGCATCCGGCGGCACATTGCGTTCCGCCTCCCAGACGCGCACGGCGGTGGTGACCAACGGTTCGTCTTCCCAATGCTCGAGGTTGAGCGTCACGCCGGCCAACGCGGCGGCAATCCGTGCCGTCAGTTCGCGCACCGCCTCAACATCCTCGGCGCCGCGCAGCGCGAGGTCCTCCCATGCCACCGACGCGCCGATCACCACGCGCGCCTCGCTACGGAAGATGTCGCGGTCACGCAGGGTGAGCCCCACGGGCACCACCGGGAATCCCCCCCCCACGAGGGCGGCCGCGCCAAGCGCCATGCGTGCCGCCCCGGTGCGCAGCGGTGCCATCGCGGGCGCAGCGTGCGAGATCCCTTCGGGAAAGAGCCCGACCGCATCCCCGCTGGCGAGGGCCTGGTGCACGGCGCGGAACATCGCCGCGTTGTCGGCCATCTTGGTGGGATCATCACTCGCACGGTGCACGGGGATCGCCGCGCCCAAGCGCATCAACCACGCGGTCTTCGGGTCGGCGAAGAGCGGGGCCTTGGCGAGGAAGCGCACGTCACGGCGCGCCGCGGCGAGCACGATGATCGGGTCGAGCAGCGAGTTGGGATGATTCGCGACCAACAGCACCGGCCCCGTGGCGGGGACACGCTCTCCACCATACCGGATCCGGTAGTAGACCCACGCCGCGAAGCGGGCGAGCGTCGGGCGAAGCGTGGTATCGCCTCAGGGTGTCCGGGAGAGGATATCGGCGAGGTCGAGCACGGCGATCCGGTTCTCCGGACGGCTGCGCCGGAACACCACGACGCTGTCGCCGGGGAGGAACTCCGCGCCGACGTCGAAGGCGGCCCCCGGGGTGATACTGCGTTCCGTGCCCGAGGCCAGATCAATGATCCCGATGCTGCGCCCCTGATCGGCCCGGCCCGAATAGACCACCATGGTACCGCCGCGCGCCCAATAGCTCACCCTCGCCCCCGGAGGGCCGAGGGGACGGAAGCCCCCATCCTCGAGCGACATCATCGCCGAGGCAACCTCCCCCCCGTCATCATCCATCTGGACCGCGATCGAATCGCTGCCAGTCGGCGTGTTCCACGCCACCGACCACACGGATTGCGCATCTTGAATCGTCCGCAAGGTGCCGTCGGGCTGAACTTCTCCGAGACCGAGCTGGCCTCCCGCGCCGCCAAGGATCGCAACGAGGACCCGCGTTCCGCCATCCAGGGTCGTGTGGAGGCTGTTCACTCGCCCATCGGTGGTCAGGCGCACCGGTTCGCCGCCAGCCAGCGGGACGCGCCACACATCCGAGAATCGCGATTCACGGTCGGAGAGGACGAACAGTTCCGAGCTGGAGGCACCCCACAGGACCTCATACTCCACCGAACTCCACGTGAGCACCTGCTGCAGCGCTCCCGTGGCGACGTCGAGCACCCACGGGTCGGGCGTCCCCCCCCCAAGACCCCGAAAGGCCAGCTTCGTGCCGTCGGGGGACCAGAAGACCCGCAGCTCGACGGTCTGCGGGCTCGCCAGCAGGCGCGCCGCTCCCCCGGCACTCGGCATCACCCAGATATCGAGCACCGACCCGGTGCGACGGGAGGTGAAGGCGACCTGCGACCCGTCGGGCGAGAGCTCGAAGTAGTCCACGGTCACCGAGTCCGGCGTCAGTTGACGCTCGGTGCCACCCGCGGTCGGCACGGCGTGGACGCTGCCCGTGCCGCCGGCGATGGTGTACGCCACCTGCCGGGACGATCCGCGCCAGCCGATCGCCTCCTCGATCGCCGCATCGTTGGTCAGCCGAACGGCGTCCCCCCCCTTGGCGGGCACCACCCACAGATCGGTCTGCCGGCCGCGCTCCGACTCGAAGAGGATCCACTCGCCATCGGGCGACCAGCTCGCGCGACGATCCGCTCGCAGGTCGTTCGTCAACTGCCGCGTGGCACCGGTCGCGAAGTCGAGCACCCAGAGGTCGGGCGCACCTGTGCGGGTGGACTCATACACCAGTTCACGGCCATCCGGTGACCAGAAGGCCACGGAGTTCGACGGGGCCTCGTACCCCTCGCTGGTGAGCTGGCGCGGTGCGGCGCCGAGGGAGTCGATGGCCCAGATGGTGGTGCGCGCGGAGTCGAAGATCATCACCACGGCATGCTGGCCCACCGGGGAGAAGAAACCCAAATGCGCCCGACGCTCCCCGGGAATGAGTGGTGTCGCCGTACCCGCCGCCACGTCCACCACCTGCGCGCTGTAGGTACCGCCCGCTTGGGTGGCGAGAATCGTGAGCTTTGAGCCGTCGGCACTCCAACTGAACGGGTACATCAATCCCGGCCCGGAGTAGACCGTCGTCGCGTCCCCCCCAGCGGCCGGGATGGTGACGATGCTCCAGTTGCTTGCCCCCGGTCGGGCGACCGCGAGGCGCGTGCCGTCCGGTGACCAGAGGATCGGGATCGGCCCCGGGACCTTGAATCCCTGCATTGTGAGGCTCCCCAGATCGCCGTCGGCAATCCAGAGTTCGAATTCTCCACCGCTGCTCTCCCACCCGGCCATCCGCGAGCCGTCGGGCGAGTAACTCGCCAAGGGATGATTGGCACCAGCCGCCGAGAGGACGGTGCGTGTCGGGGTGTCGGTGGTGGCCTCCGGGGCACACCCGATGGCGAGCAGTCCGAGCAGCGGAAGGTACGAGGCGCGCATCACGAGTCTCCGGGTGAGGCTTGGGCCACGGGGGTGCCGACCAGCACGGTCTGCACGCCGCGGGTGATCTGTTGCACGATGTCGTCCTGCGCGGCGAGCACATCGGTGACGTCGCGCTCGATCGATTCCGCCCACAATGACTTGGTGGTCCGCGGGTCGGAGAACTGCACGTTGATGCGCATGGTGTTCCCCGCACGGAAGACCGTTGCTTCGACGATGGCATCCACCTTGAGTTCGTCCGCGATCTGGCTGTTGGGTGTGGTCCCGTCCGTGTACCGCACCGTCGCCGAGCGTGGTGCCACCTCGGCGCCTCCGGCGCGCGCGAGCGCATTGCTGAGGGCGTCATGCATCGCCACCACGAACTGCTCGTCCTGGCCCGAGAGATCCTCGATCGGCATCACCGCGATGCGCTCGATCTGTCCGGTGCTGCCGCCGCCAGCGTCGCGCGTGGTGTACCAGATGCCGAGCCCACCCGACACGGCCAGCACCACGGCGGCCAAAATGCCCAGCCACGCGCGACGCGTGGGGGGGGGAGCAACCGCCGGCACCGGACGCGTGTGCGTGGGTGTCATGCCACCACTGGGCGTCGCACCAACCATCTCGAGCTGTTGCACCACATCGTCGGCGCGTTGCCAGCGATCGGCCGGGTCCTTCGCGAGGCAGCGCATGACCACGTCGGCCAGCACGGCCGGCGTGCCGGGGCGCACCTCGCGGATGTCCTTCGGCCTTTCCATCACATGCGCCGAGAGCACCTGCTGCGGCGCGCCCGTGAAGGGCGGATGCCCTGCCAGCATCTCGTAGCCGAGGATGCCGAGCGCGTAGATGTCGGCGCGGCCATCGATCTCGCCCTGCCCCATCGCCTGTTCCGGTGCCATGTAGTGCGGCGTGCCGACCGCCATCCCGATTGTCGTGTTGTTGTCGCCGCCCGAGGCGCTCACTGCCTTGGCGACACCGAAGTCGGTCACCACCGCATGCCGACCCGCGAGCATCACGTTG
>JAABRY010000063.1 GCA_011390645.1 Gemmatimonadota bacterium | reverse complement strand
CGGTTGGCGAGGCGATGCTCGAGCAGTCGCGTGACGTGGCGCTGGTTGGGGGGGGGGATCTCGTTGCGATTCCGCAGGGGATCGATCTGGAGGGGCTGCGGACCGGGGCAATCACCGGACTCTTCCACGGGATCGACCGCGCACGCTTTGTCACGCGTCAGATGGTGGCGGGACCGCGGCATCTCGGCCGCATTCAGGCGGCGTCGCCGGTGATCGAGGAGAAGCGCCTCATCCTGCGCACGGCCGACACCACGATGCTGGTGCGCGCGGGCGGCGAAATCCCCTCGCAGGCGGCCACCATGGGTGCCGGGTTGGCGGTGGTCGCCGGACGCTGGGCTGACGGCCCTGCCGACCTCGCCTGGCGGGCCCCGACCCCGCAGCAACTGTACGACGAGATGGATCGCTTCCATCTCCCGCGCGGACGCGACACGACGTGGGGCGAGTGGCACTACGTGAACGTCGTGGTCAGTGAGCGGGAGTGGTGGTACATCACCTTGCTGGTCGGGGGCGACGTGCTGGGTGAGCGCTGGGGGGGGCAGGTGCTCGTCACGCGACGGCGGCCCGACGGCGGACACGACCGCTTCACGGCCACCGTCCCTCGGGAGCAGGTCCAGTTCGACACGACGCGGGCCGACCTGACCGTGGGCACGGCCTCCCTCGTGCAACGTGACGGACGATACCGGTTGGACGTGCAGGTGGAAGGAGCACGGTTGGCGCTCGACGTCATCCCTGCGCCACGGCGCTACTTCCCCCCGGTCGAACTTGCGGATGACCAGTTCCGCTCAGGCTACGTGGTGCCGGCGCTGGTGGCGACCGCCACGGGTGAACTCTGTGCGCGCGGCGCCTGCACGCAGGTCGCCAATGCGCCCGCGTACCACGACCACAACTGGGGCACCTGGTCCGACGTCACCTGGGAGTGGGGGATGGGGCACGGGCGCGATCATGCCCTGCTCTATGGTGGGGTGCGAGGCCCGGGTACGCGTGGCGAAGTCGGGGGTCGCGCCCCGTTCTTCCTCACGTTGGTCGATTCCCTCGGTGTGCGACAGGTCTATCGCTTCACCGATGTTGTCCGGCATGGTGCGCAACCGGTGCCCGGCTCGCCAGGCGTCAGCGCGCCCGACTCGCTCGCCATGGTGGCGGTGCGAGGCAGCGATACGGTGCGGGTTGGGGTGGCCATCCTCGATGCCACCGCCTCGCGCTCTGCGGCGGCCGGAATGGAACGCGTCTTCCTCCAGATGCGCGGACGGTGGGGACTTGAAGGTTCTGCCGCTGGTGTCCCGATCCGTGACATGGGAACAGGGTTCTTCGAGACGTGGCTGGACGGGGAGGGTGCACCGTGATGGCGAGCTGCATTGCTGGGTGAAACGTGAAAGGTGAAAGGGTCGGCAATCGATCCCGTTTCACCTTTCACCTTTCACCTTTCTTCCTGCTCCTGCAGCTCGCTCTTCCCGTATACCTTCCCTCCATGTCCGATTCCTCGCCCCTCGATCCTGAAGCCTTCCGCGTGCGGGCGCGCGAGCTCACGGACCTCTTCGCGAAGGGGTGGAGTCGCGGACGGGTCGACGTGATGTGCGCGGTGTTCGCTGACGACGCCGTGTTTCAGGAGACGCCCTTCAGCGAGTCCATTCGTGGCGCGGCGATCCGGACGTGGGCCTCCGACATCCCCTATCACCATTCCGAGGCGAATTTCACGACTGGCGAGATCTTCATCGCCGGACCCTGGTTCTCGACCGAGTTCAAGCTGACTTTTCGTCGACGCAAGACGGGCGAGTGGGTCGAGGCGCGCGGCGCCATGTTCGCCGAGACGGACGGCGAGAAGATCACCGAGTTGCGAATGTATTGGCACCGGTGGAACGGCGGACGCGAGACGTCCAGAAGCTGATCGCGTGCTCAGGTCAGAATCGTCCCGAATTCGGGACACCTGCCGACTCGGATATCAGGCAAGCCGTTACAAGACAACACCTTGGGCGTGGCACGGAACTGGAAACCATTCCCTGCGTCCGATGGTGTCGTTCTGGCTGGTCCGTTACGGAGGTCTGAAATGCTCGCTCTGCTGCTCGCCCTGACGGTGGCCAACCCTGGCACCGAACTGATTCCCCTCGATGGCCGACCTGTCCTGCGTGACGGGGCGGCAATTCGGCTTTCCCTCAGCGGCGACGGCGACTATCGGCCGGGGGATCGGGTTCGGGTCGAGGTGGATGTTGCCGAAGATGGGTACCTGCTGGTCTTCCGCGTGGACGGGGACGGATTTGTGCGGGTCCTCTTCCCGCTGGACCCGGATCTCGATCCGTTCGTCCGTGGTGGGCGTCGCTATGAGCTCCGCGGTCGCGGAGCGCGGGAAACCTTCATGGCCGATGACCGCGGCGGGACCGGGATGGTCTACGCGGCGCTGTCCCGTGAGCCGCTCGATCTGGGGCGCTTCGCCTCGGGGATGCACTGGGACTACAACAAGCTGCGCCTCGAGGGTGAAGACGCCGAAGCCGAACTGACCTGGTTGGTCCGTCAGGCATCGTCCAACGGCCGTTTCGAGTATGACCTCCTGGGCTACCGCGTCTACGGCCCCGGGTTCGAGGAGGCGCAGCCGGTGATCGTGGCCGGCGGTGGCGGGTGGTACGATCCCTACTACGACTGCCTGGCATGCGGCTGGCGCTCCCCGGGCACGAGCATTCGCATCGGGCTCGGAGTGGGGGGGGGAGGGTGGTACGATCCCTGGTATGACCCATGGTACGATCCGTGGTACCCGCGCACGTGGCGCTCTGGCTGGGGCTACGGCGGCTGGGGAGGGGGCTGGGGTGGTGGTTGGGATCCTTATTGGGGCCGCCCCGGGCGACCGATCACGGTCTATCCGACATACCCGCGCCCGACGATTCCGAACACCGTGTACGGCGTGCGCTCGCGGCCGAACCTCCCGGTGCCAACGACGACGCGTGGTCGGGTAACCCAGACGCCCAACAGCCCGCCGCGGACGGGCACGGGAAGCGGTGGCACGGCTGCCCCGGCGCGCCCCCGCGTGCCGCAGACCGAGCCGACGCGTGCGCGTCCGGCAGTGGAGCGCACCCCAACGCAGGGGAGCCCCCCGCCGGCGGCCCGCCCGACGGAACGGACGGCACCCCCGCCCACGAGCCGGCCGACGACCCCGCCTCCGCAGAACGAGGGGCGGTCCCGGCGGCCGAACAACGAGATCAGTGGTACACCGTTCGCCCCGGTGGAGCCGCGTGTTGTCACGCCGGCCGTGAATCGCCGAGCAGACGACCGTCCGGTGACGTTGCCGGAGCGGCCGGTCTATCGTCCGCCAACGCCCGCTGTCGAGCGGCGGGCGGAGCCGACCCGCGGTGGGGAGCGCCCGGTCACTTCACCCCCTCGCACGGCCGAGCGTCAGGCACCGACACGCACGCGGACGGTGGAGCGGCCTCCCGCACCGACGCCGCGTCAGGTCGAGCGTCCCTCGGCGCCTCCTGCCCGGTCTGCACCGCCTCCCACTCGGTCCGCACCGCCGGCCACCCGGTCTGCACCGCCGGCCGCTCGTTCGACGCCACCGCCTTCGCGGCCGGCGTCACCACCACCGAGTCAATCCGGTCGGTCACGCTCCCGGCCATCTGGCAACAACTAGTCCGAGCCGCCGCCCCCTCTCAGGGGGCGGCGTGCTTTCGGGCGTAGTCCATCCCCCACTCCATCATCTCGGCACTGCGAAGCCCGACCCGCATCGCCGCATCCACCGCATCCTGTTCGCCCATGCCTTGGTCGAGAATGAAGTAGGGGATCAAGGCGGCGCCGACGCGATTCGCGCTGGCGCAGTGCAACAGGGTGGGTGTCTCGGCGTGCTCGCGCACTGCAGCGAGGATGCGATCAAGCGTTGCGTCGGTGAGCGTGCCGGGACCGACGGGAATGTTGATGTACGTCAGCCCGAGTGATTCCGCGGTGGCGGCTTCGTTGAACGGGCGCGGCTCCATCGGGTCACGCAGGTCGATGACCACCTTCACGCCGGCGTCGGCGGCGGCACGCATCTGGTCGGCGGATGGCTGGCCGGCGGTGACCATCCAGGGAAGAGGCTGGCCCGCATTGGGGGTGGCAGCGATGGCGTTGAGCAGTGACACGGCATCCTCGGTGCTGGGGTTCGTCGAGAATATAGGCCCTGACGCGGGTAGATTACGGAGATGACCGCGCTCACCGTCGCGCTGTGCCAATTTCGCCCTACCAAGGGGCGCCCGGACGATAACCTCGACCGGATCGAGGCGGCCTTCCGGTCCGCCGCGGCCGCGCCGTCGCCGCCGGATGTGCTGGTATTTCCCGAGACGATCCTGACGGGCTATTTCCTGGAAGGCGGGGTGCTCGAGCAGGCGCAGTCGGCGGAGGCTGTGGCCGCTGCCCTGGTTGAGCGCCACGCCCGGGCCGCCTGCCCCCCCCTTGAGGTCTGCGTGGGTTTCTACGAACTCCACGAGGGGCACCTCTACAACTCAGCGCTCTGGGTGGCACTCGGCGGTGACGATGCTGGCCTCCGGCATGTCCACCGCAAGCTCTTCCTCCCGACGTACGGGATGTTCGACGAGGAGCGTTTTGTCGATGCTGGCCGCGAGGTCCGCGCGTTTGACACCCGCTTCGGGCGTGCGGCGATGCTCGTGTGCGAGGACGCCTGGCACGGCATGACACCCGCGATCGCCGCGCTGGACGGTGCGCAGTTCCTCGCAGTGGTGGCGGCCGGACCAGCGCGTGGCCTCGCGCCGGATCCATTGCAACCGGGTCAGCCTGGCTCGCTCGCGCGGTGGGAACGACTGGCGCGAACCATCGCCAGCGAACACGGGATGTTCGTTGCGCTCGCGCAACTCGTCGGCTTCGAAGGCGGCAAGGGGTTTCCCGGCGGGTCCTTGCTGGCCGGCCCCGACGGCGAGATCGTCGCCCGTGCACCTCTGTTCGACGACGCAACCATCCAGTCGACGGTGGATCTCGAGGATGTGGTGCGAGCGAGAGCTACGGCGCCGTTGCTCTCCGACCTTGCAGAGAAGCTGCCCCACCTCCAACGGGAGTTGGAGCGTGTGCAACAGCCGCGCGTCCCGGCCGTTCGCACCGCGACGGATGCTCACCGCTTGCCACGTTCGGCGCGGCCGCCAGTGCCACCGGCGATGGGCGATGCACTCGCCATCGACCCGCAGCTGACCCGACGGTGGCTGGTGGAGTTCCTGCGCGACGATCTGACTCGCCGCCGCGGATTCACCAAGGCGATCCTTGGCCTCTCCGGCGGCGTGGACTCTGCGGTGGTGGCCTATCTCGCCGCGGAGGCGCTCGGCCCCGAGAACGTGATCGCCGTGCGGATGCCGTACCGCACCTCGAGTCCTGACTCGCTGGCACACGCCCATCTTGTCACGGAAGCGCTCGGCATCGAGGAACGCACCGTCGACATCAGCGCAGCCGTGGACGGGTATGCGGCCGCCAGCGGGGTCGCACCGACCCCGGCGCGGCTCGGCAACGTGATGGCGCGCACCCGAATGATCACCTTGTTCGATCTCTCCGCCGCACTCGCAGCGCTGCCCCTCGGCACCGGCAACAAGAGTGAGCGTCTGCTTGGCTACTTCACCTGGCACGCGGATGACTCGCCGCCGGTCAATCCGATCGGTGATCTCTTCAAGACGCAAGTCTGGGCGCTCGCGCGTCACCTCGGCGTGCCCGAGGCGATCGTGGACAAGCCAGCGAGCGCAGACCTCGTGTCCGGTCAGACCGATGAGGACGACTTCGGCGTCTCCTATGCGGTGGCCGATGCCATCCTCGACTTGCTGCTGCGCGGTTATCGTGAGCCGCAGATCATCGCCGCCGGCTTCTCTGTCGAGCAGGTCGCGCTGGTTCGCCAACGCCTCGAGGGCACGCACTGGAAGCGCCGGCCGCCCAGCGTCGCGGTGCTCAGCATGACGGCGGTAGGCGAGTACTACCTGCGACCGGTGGACTACTGAATGCCTGAATCCCGTCCCATGTCCCACTCGCGCGGCGAGATCTCGACGCTCGTCATGCCGCATATGGCCAACATCCTCGGTGACCTCTTCGGGGGCGAGCTGATGGCGATGGTGGACCAGGCTGCGGCGATCGCGGCGATTCGGCACGCTGGTGGCCCCGCGGTCACGGCGTCGATCCACCGGGTGGATTTTCGTGAGCGGATTCCGATGGGATCGCTGGTGACGTGTCTCGCCACCGTGGATTACGTCGGCAACTCCTCCATGGATATCACCGTTGAGGTCTGGGCCGAGAAGCCGAGCACGGGTGAGCGGCGGAATACCCATACGGCGCGCGTCATCTTCGTGGCGATTGACGACTATGGACGTCCCAAGCGCGTCCCCCGCCTCCTGGCCGAATCGGACGAAGAGCGTGCGCGGTTCGCCGCCGCCGAAGCGTATCGACGCGAGCAGGTCCGGTGAGTCGAGCCCGCGTCGCAGTGGTGCTCAGCGGGGGAGGCGCGAAGGGTGCGGCTCACCTCGGTGCTGCGCGGGCGCTCGCCGAGGCACGCGTTGAGGTGGTGCACTGGATCGGCACGTCGATGGGTGCGGTGACCGCTGCCGCGCTGGCGGGCGGTGAGACGCCGGCGGTCCTGCTCGAGCGCTTTGGAGCAATTCGGCGCAGGGATGTGCTGCAGCGGGCACCGTTTGCGCTGCTGCGTGGCGTCTGGGCGCCGGCGATGCTCGACCCGGAGCCGTTTCGTGCCGCCATCACGCGATTTCTGCCGGGCGATCGCTTCGCGGATCTCGCCGCGCCGTGTACGGTCACCGCGGTGGAGCGGCTCACCGGACAGGTGGCGAGTTTCGGGACGCGCGGCGAGGACGCCCCACTGCTGGACGCACTGATGGCCGCCTGTGCGCTGCCGCCATATTTTCCTCCGGCCAGCGTGAACGGCCGCGAGTTGTACGACGGCGGTCTGCGCGGGCCGGTCCCGCTTGGCGTCGCCGAGGGGCTCGACTGCGACTTCGTGGTGGTGGTGGACGTGGGGCCCGGCTTTGATGAGACCGGCACCCCCGTGCATCTCCCCCCCCCACTGTTGGCCGCGGCGGACACCGCGATCGGTTGGTTGATGGCCGGCACCACGGCCCTGATGCGCGAGCGGTGGGATCGCAACCCGGCGAACCCCCCGTTGCTCTGGGTGCGCCCGACGAGTGATCGTGGCGCGACCTTCGCGATCGAACGGGTGCCGGAGTATGCGCGGGCCGGGCATCATGCGATGCAAGCGGCCTTGAAGCAGTTGTGATTGGCGTGAAAGGTGAAACGTGAAAGGTGAAACGGGGGCGCGGCTTCCAGTATCGCCATGCACTTGGTGTGTCGCATCCGTACGGAGCCCCCGTTTCACCTTTCACGTTTCACCTCCCATCCCCCTACCCCACCAACACCGAGCCCCTCGATGACCGCACTCTGGCGCACTCTCCACTACCTCTCGTTCGTCGCCTGGATCGGTGGCGCGCTCGCGGCGATGATTGCGGGGCTCGCCATGAAGAAACTCGATCGCGGCTTCTGGGGTGGCATCGCCGAGGCGCAGGGCGCGATCTATCGCACCCTTGTCGGCCCGGGGGCAATCATCAACATCGCGACCGGCCTCTTCCTGACCTTCCGCATGTACGGACAGATGTCGGGGCAGGTGGGCGCCTGGATGGGCACGATGCAGGCCGCGGGGATCGCCGCAGCGCTGGTGACGCTCCTGGGCGCGATGCCAGCCGCAGGGCGTGTCTCGCGTCTCGAGCCGACCGGTGCGACTGCCGCTGCCTTCGATGCGGCCCGGCGCCGGTTGGCGATCACGGCTTCGGTGGGTGGGGCGCTTGCGCTGCTCGCCCTCATCGCCGGCGCGCTCTACCGACTCGGATGAGCCTTTCCCGCCGCGACCTGTTGGCCCTCGCGGCCACGACGCCAGCGCTGGCATGGCTGCCGCGTGCTGCCGAGGCGCGTGATCTGGGGGGGGCACGTCCGCCCCTGCCGCGCGCCCCCGCGCCAGACGACGAGGCCGCCTGGGAGCAGATTGCGCGCGAGTTCCTGATCGAGGGACTGCACCTGAACACGGGGACGATCGGCGCGTGCCCGATTCCCGTGCTCGAGGCGACGATCACGCACATGCGAGCCTTCGAGCGGATCACGCGTCAGGAGGGCGTGGATCGCGTCGCACTGCGTCGCGAACTCGAGACCTTCCTCGGCGCATGGCCAGGCAGCGTGGCGGTGGTGCGCAACACGACCGAGGCGATGAACATCGTGGCTTCTGGCATTGCGCTGCAGCCGGGCGACGAGGTGCTCACCACCACCCACGAACACATCGGCGGCCGCTGCTGCTGGGAGCTGGCCGCCAAGCGGCATGGGATCGTGTTGCGGACCTTCACCCCGCCACTTGATCCAGCCAGCGAGGCACATCTCGCCGCCGCCTGGATGGAACACGTCACCCCACGCACCCGCGTGCTCAGCATTTCGCATGTGCTCTTCACGACGGGTCTTCTGCAGCCGGTCGAGGCGCTGGTCCGCATGGCGCGCGAGAAGGGGATCATCTCGGTGATTGATGGTGCGCATCCCCCCGGGATGCTCGCCCTCGACCTGCAGCGCCTCGACGCCGACTACTACGCCTCCTCGCCGCACAAGTGGTTGCTGGCACCGAAAGGCACCGGATTGCTGGTCACGCGACCCGATCGTCTCGCGACCACCTGGCCGCTGATTGCGTCGGGTGAATGGGATGTCGATGACCCGCGGAAATTCGAACACGTTGGTACGGGCAACGATTCCCTGGTTGCGGGGCTTCGCGCCGCCGTCGCGTTCCAGCAGGCGATCGGTCGCGAGGCGATCGAGGCGCGAGTGCATTTCCTGGCGGCACGCCTCGATGCCGCGTTGCGGGAGATTCGCGGCGTGCGCGTGGTCTCTCCGCGCCGCGCGCCCTTCCGAACGGGGATGGTGTCGTTCACGATGGATGGTGTCCCCGCCGCGACGCTCCAGCAGGAGCTCGGCCGTGATCGGATCCGTACCCGCGTGATTGCGGAAGGCGACCTGGGCTACCTGCGCCTGAGCACCCACCTCTACGTCTTGCCGCGGGACCTCGATCGCGTGGTTGGCCGACTGGCGGCGCTCGCTCGCGCCTGAACCGGTGCGCCGGTGGCGCAGGCGGGTCGCACGGGACAGCGATCGCAGTGCATCACTCGGGCGGTGCAGATGAGTGCGCCGAGCTCCATGAGGGCCTGATTGGTGATCCAGGCATCGTTGCCGCGGCGCGGCACGAGGGCCTTCGCGGTGGCGGCCAGGGTGCGCTCGGCGGCAGCACCGGTGCGGAGTCGCGGGTGAAAGACACGGCGGAGCACCCGGGACACATTCGTGTCAACCGCCGGTTCGGGCAGCTCGTAGGCGAAGGACGCGACTGCCCCCGCCGTGTAAGGGCCCACCCCAGGGAGCGCCCGCAGCGCGGCGGCCGTGCGTGGCAATTGCCCCGCGTGGTTCGTCACCACCTCGCGCGCAAGGCGATGGAGGTTCGCCGCCCGACGGTAGTATCCCAGGCCGGCCCACGATTCACGGACCCGGCGGGGCGGGGCGGCGGCCAAGGTGTCGAGGGTGGGGAAGCGCGCAAGGAAGCGGTGCCAGTATCCTTCTACTCTGGCCACTTGGGTCTGCTGGAGCATCACCTCGGAGACCAGGATCTGGTACGGGTCCCGGGTACGACGCCAGGGCAGGTCACGGCCGTGCTGGCGGAACCAGCCGAGCAGGCGACGCTTGAAGCGCCGGCGACGGGCGATCAGGGCGGTGGCAGTGGCGGACTTCACGAGGGCGGAAGATAGGAGCACAATGCGCGACGGGCGAGCGGGAACCGCAGGATGAGCAGCATTGCCACGCAGCTGCAGCACCGGACCGGGCGCGCCGTGCTCGACGCGCTCGCCCATGTCGGGCGTTTCGCTGGCCTGGTCATGGAGATGATCCGGGGGCTGCCCGAGTGGCGCATCTGGTTGCCGCGCACGATGCAGGAAGCCTACAGCATCGGCGTCGGCTCGCTGTTCATCGTGATCCTGATCTCGTCGTTCGCGGGTGCCGTCACGGCGCTGCAGGCCGGCTACCAGTTCACCGGCAACATTCCGATCTACGTGGTGGGCTCGCTCGTGACCGAGTCGATTGTCCTCGAGCTCGGTCCCGTGCTGTGCGGACTGATCCTCGCCGGTCGCATCGGTGCACGGTATGCTGCAGAACTCGGGACGATGCGGGTCACCGAGCAGATTGATGCGCTCGAGTCGCTCGGACGGGCGCCGTCGAGCCACCTGCTGATTCCGCGCGTGCTCGGGTGCCTCCTGATGATTCCCATTCTGGTGATCTTCGCCAACGTCATGGGGGTGCTCGCGGGATGGGCAGCCGCCAAGTCGGCCTTGCCGATCTCCGACCAGGACTTCATCTACGGGGCCCGGGTCTTCTGGCGCCCATTCGATGCCTATTACAGCATCATCAAGGGCTTCTTCTTCGCGGGGGCGATCGGGTTGATCTCCTGCTACATGGGCTACACGACGCAACAGGGGGCGGCCGGCGTCGGGCGCTCCACCACCGGGGCAGTGGTCACCGCGTCGGTGATCATCCTGCTGCTCGACACGCTCCTCGCCAAGCTGCTGTTGCACTGATGATCGAGATCAAGAACCTCGCCAAGCGCTTCGGCGCCACCGTCATCCTCGACGACGTGAACCTGACCGTGCGCGAGGGCGATACGCTCGCGCTGCTCGGGCCGTCGGGAACCGGCAAGAGCGTGCTGCTCAAGCACATCATCGGGTTGTTGCGGCCGGATTCGGGCGAAGTGATCGTGGACGACCAGCATGTAGAGCTCCTGTCACGGAAGGACCTCTCCACGTTGCGCCGTTCGATCGGCTATGTCTTCCAGAACGGTGCGCTCTTCGACTCGATGGATGTCTTCGAGAACATTCGTCTGGGCCTCACGGACCAGAAGGAGTTCCGCAACCTCGAGTACGCGAAGGAGCGGATCGCGGAGTGCCTCCGTCTCGTGAACCTGCCGGAAGACACCCAGCGCAAGATGCCGGCGGAATTGTCCGGCGGGATGCGCAAGCGAGTCGGCATTGCGCGTGCGATCGCCGGCCGGCCGAAGTACGTGCTCTACGACGAGCCAACCTCCGGTCTGGATCCGGTCAACTCCGACATCATCGATGCGCTGATCATGCGCCTGGATACGGAGTTGAACGTGACCGGCGTGATGGTGACGCACGACGTGCGCGGCGCCTTCCGTACCGCGGATCGCATCGCCCTGTTGACCGGCGGGAAGATCATCGCCGAGGGCACCCCCGAGGAGTTCCGTGCCTCCGACAACCCAGAGGTCCGCGCGTTCTTGGAGCGCGACTTCGAGCTCGCCTCATCTTGACCGGGATTGACCGATGAAGCTCAACTCGTACTACAAGGAAGCCACCGTCGGCCTGATCGTGCTGCTCGGTCTGGTGCTGTTCATCTTCGGCACGATGTGGCTCGGCGGGCGGGCCTGGGGCAATCCCCCGACCGTCACCGCCGCGTTCAGCGACATTCAGACGCTGAAGGAAGGCTCACCCGTGCGCGTCTCGGGTGCGGTGATCGGATCGGTCGAGGCGATCGAACTCGAGCGCCCGGGCCGCGTGCTCGTGACCATGACCTACGACAGCGACTTGATCACCCCAACCGCGGGCGCGACCGCGACGCTGATCGGCATCGGGATGCTCGGGGACATGGCGATCGACCTGGATCCGGGCGCCGGCGCACCACTGGCGGAGGGCACGGTGATCTCGGGGACGGTCACCAAGGGGATCTTCGATTCAGCGGCCGACCTCGTGGACCAGGCGTCCACGACGATGACCTCGGTCAGCGCCATGATGGATACTGCGCTGGTCACCGACCTGCGCCGCACGCTGGCCAGCTCCGAACGACTGCTCGCCTACCTCGCGGACAGCCGCAACGGCCCGACGGCGGAAGTGAATGAGACGATGCGCGCGCTGCAGGGTGTTTCCGTCAGGCTGGACAGCACGCTCGGCGCGGTGGACGCACGAGCGCTTGGGGCGCGGCTCGACTCGACGTTGCGCAGTACCGACCAGCTCGCCACCCAGCTCGCCGCGAGCAGTGCGCAAGTCGACTCGATCCTCTCGGCGATCCGGCGGGGCGAGGGCACCCTCGGCAAGCTGGCCGCCGACTCGGGGTTGTATGTCGACTTGCGTCGGACACTGCAGGCCACCAGCGACCTGATCGACGAGATCGCGAAGAACCCGGGGAAGATCGGGGTCACGGTCAAGCTCTTCTAGGGAACCTCCGAACCCCCACCGTGGTATCGCGATTACACTTCGGGCGGCCCGCACCGGGCCGCCCGTTCGCGTTCAGGGGCCAGTCCCCGGGAGATATCTGACGTGTCCGACATTCAGGCCCACGTCCGCGGCATCCTCCTCGCCCTCGGCGAGGATCCCGACCGCGACGGTTTGCAGAAGACCCCAGAGCGCGTCGAAAAGGCGCTCCGCTTCCTCACGCAAGGCTACCAGCAGAGCGCCGAACGGGTCATCGGTGATGCCCTCTTCGAGGAGACGCACCACAACATGGTGGTGGTCCGCGACATCGAGTTCTATTCGCAGTGCGAGCACCACATGCTGCCGTTCTTCGGCAAGGCGCACGTGGCGTACATCCCCGACGGCCGGATCGTCGGCCTCTCGAAGATGGCCCGTGTGGTGGATGTCTTCGCCCGCCGGCTCCAGGTCCAGGAGCGGATGACGGACCAGATCGCCGACGCGCTCGTGCAGGAGCTCAACCCGCGCGGGGTCGGTGTGGTGCTCGAGGCGTCGCACTTCTGCATGATGATGCGCGGCGTGGAAAAGCAGAACTCGAAGACGATCACGTCCGCGATGCGGGGCGCGTTCCGCGACGACGGTCGTACCCGCGAGGAATTCCTCCGCCTGGTGCACAACGGCGGCCGATGATTCGCGTCACTTTCCTCGGCACGGGGGGGGCACTCCCCTCGGTGATCCGGAATGTCTCCGGCGTAATGGTCGAGCGCGAGGGTGAGTCGCTGCTCTTCGATTGCGGCGAGGGGATCCAGCGCCAGATGATGCGCTACGGTGTCGGCTTCCAGATGGACGACATCTTCTTCTCGCACTACCACGCCGATCATACCCTCGGGCTGCCCGGTCTGCTGCGCACGATGGGGATGCAGGGCCGCACCGCGCCGGTGCGCCTGCACGGCCCCACCGGCGCCGAGCTCCACCTCGGCGAGCTGGTGCACCTCGGGCGTGATCGCGCCAAGTTCCCGATCGAGATCATCACGGTGGCACCGGGGGAACGGATCGATCGCGGCGAGTACGAGATCGTCGTGGCCGAGGCGGTGCACAAGGGACCGTCGGTGTCGTATGCCCTGGTCGAGCGGGATCGGCTCGGGCGCTTCGATCCCGAACGTGCGCGGGCCCTCGGGATCCCGGAGGGACCGCTGTGGGGGAAGATTCACAAGGGCGAGTCGGTCACGCTCGATGATGGCAGTGTGGTCTCACCTGCGGAGCTTGTCGGACCCCCGCGTGCCGGTCGCACGGTGGTCTACTCCGGTGATACCGCACCCTCGAACTTCATGCTGACGTTGGCTGATGGTGCTGACTTGCTGATCCATGAGGCGACATTCGGCGAGGATGAGAAGGACCGCGCGATCGAGACGCGCCACACCACCGCGCGCGAAGCTGCCGAACAGGCACAGATCGCCGGCGTGCATCGCTTGGTTCTCACCCACATCTCGGCGCGGTATTCACGCGAAGCGCCGGAACTGCTCGCTGAAGCACAGGCGGTGTTTCCGGCGACGACGGTGGCGCAGGATGGGATGGTGGTTGAGGTGCCGTACCGGGAGGGGTGAGGGGGAAGGCTGAAACGTGAAACGTGAAACGTGAAAGGGCGTGCGGGGTCACCATCGCCTTGAGTGGCACGCCATTACGTGGCGGCGGGTCCCCCTTTCACGTTTCACCTTTCACCTTTCACCTTTCACCCTCCAAGAGCCCGCCTTCCATGGATTCGATATACCGCCCCACATCAAACTTCCCCTTCGCCGCCTTCAGTGACATGTAGCGCACCGTACCGTAGATGGGCCGGCGGTAGAAGGGGCGATCAAACTTCCCGAAGCACCAGAGCATTCCGCCGTAGCTGCTCGGGTCCCGGCCGTCGAGCGAATACTTGTTGTTCAGGTGCTCGAGAATCCGCAGCGCGTCGGCGGCGTTGTCGGTCCAGGCGATCACACTCTTCCCCCACAGCATCCGCATGTAGTTGTGCATCCAGCCGTGGTGCAGGTACGAGCGCTGCGCGGCATTCCAGAGCGGGTCGCCGGTGCGCGCGTACTCCAGCTCGTCGTCCGTGTAGAGGGCCTCGCGCGGATCATCTTCGCCGTTGGCGAGCTCCTTCCGCGCCCACTCCGGAATCGCGCTGGTGGTGCGGTGTTTCGGGTCGAAGCGACAGAGGTTGAACGCGAGCTCGCGCCAGGTGAGCGTCTCGTCGAGGAACTTGTCGTACTGCTCCTTGTGCCCTGCAGCGCGCGCGGCGAGCAGCACGCGATGCACGGCGATCTGCCCGAAGTGAAAGTACGGCGACATCTTGCTGGTCGCGTCCACATTCGGGTCGTTGCGCTCGAGGTATCGCGGGAGTCCGTTCTCGATCCACCACGCCAGGCGCTCCTCCGCCGCGCGGGTGCCACCGGTCCAGCCGATTGCCGGCGGCACCGTGTGGTCAATCGGACAGCCGGCCACCAGATCCGGGATATTCTCCGCCGTCACGATGGTCGGTTCGAACGGCAGCGCGATGGGCGTGGTGACGTCGGGAGACTCATTCGGTACCGGCTGCAGCCAGTTGTCGAGATGCTCCATCAACGCCGGGCGAATGTGGCGTGCACCGCTGTACGCCTTCTCGAGCGACTGCGCCGGCACCACACACGCCGAATCCACCGCCACCACCGGGGCATCCACGCTGTCTCGTAGTTGCCGCAACTGGCGCGGCATGATGAAGGTCGGGAACCAGTCGGTCACCACCAGTGCGGCGCGCGACGCGAGCGCCTTCAGGTTGGCATGATGGTCCACCCCCTCGACCTGTTCGCGCTGGTCGAGGAAGTGCACGAACTGGATGCCGCGCGCCGCGAACCCTGCCGCCATGTCCACCACGCCCTCGAGCATGAAGGTGTGGAAGCGGTCACTCGCCCACGGATAGTCCGGCCGCAACGAGAAGTAGACCAGTACCGGAAGCCCAAGCTTGTTGGCCTGCTCGATCGCGTACTCGAGGGCGAAGTTGTCCACGGCCCGCTGCGTCACCTGGATCCAGTAGAGGACATACTCGCCGCCCTCACGCGGCGTGAGGCTGTTGATGCCTTCGGGGAGCCAGAGGCGGGAGTCTTGGAGCTGGGAGGGCATCTTGAGGTGAGGCTCCAGGTAGGGCTGGTGAAAGGTGAAACGTGAAAGAGAGAGGAAGGTGAAACGTGAAAGGTGAAAGGGGGCGCGGGATCACCATCGCTCCGCGGGGCACACCGCACGGCGCGACCAGCACCCTTTCACGTTTCACGTTTCACCTTTCACCCCTCATCATGCCTGAAAACCCACCCCGTCCGCTCAGGTTCCAGTGCGGCCAGGAATTGCTCGCGCTCGACGTGCATCGCGGCGAGTTCCGCCTCCGGGATGCGTTCCAGGTTCCGGAGCGGCATCGCCATGCGTTCGCCGACATCAAGTTCCCGGGTGCGAATATCGTCGAGGAAGGTCCAATAGAGATAGTTGAACGGGCAGGCGTCTGCTCCAGTGCGCTCTTTCGGGTTGTATCGACACCCGCCGCAATGGTCGCTCATCCGGTTGATGTAGTTGGCGGAGCTCACATAGGGCTTGCTCGCCATCAGGCCGCCGTCACCGAAGGTCCCCATCCCCACCACGTTGGGGAGCTCGACCCACTCCATCGCATCGGCAAAACCGGCCCAGAACCAGTCGGAAAGGGCGCCAGGGCTCACGCCGGTGAGCACCGCGAAGTTGCAGAGGATCATCAGGCGCGGGATGTGGTGCGCGTAGGCGTGTTCGCGGACAGTGGCGATGGTGTCGCGGAGGCACGCCATGTCGGTGACCTCGGGCTCCCAGTAGAGTCGCGGCAGCGCGCGGGTGAAGCCGAAGTAGTTCACCTTCCGGTAGCTGGGCATCTGATGCCAGTAGATCCCGTTGACGTACTCACGCCAGCCGATGATCTGGCGAACGAATCCCTCCACGCTCTGCAATGGGGCGTGGCCCGCCCGCCACGCCGCCTCGGCGGCCTGCACCATCTCCAGCGGATGCAAGAGCCCGATGTTCATCGCCACGCTCAGGCGCGAGTGGTAGAGCACCGGCTCGCCCGCGAGCATCGCGTCTTCGAACGGACCGAAATCGGGCAGGCGATGCTTGATGAAGTCGTCGAGCGCGGCCAGCGCCTGCATGCGCGTGACCGGATAGTCGAATCCCTCGGTGCTGCCCCAGTGATCGGGGCGCGCATCCACCATGGCCATCACTTCGCGGGTGAGGGCATCCGGCGGGAAGGCCAGGGGGGGGGATGGGAGCCCACGCTTCCGAAGCGCCGTCGCGGTCTTGCGATTCTCGGCGTCGAGGTTCCACGTACCACCCGCAGGCGTGGTGGGCGTCTCCATCAGGATGCCCAGTCGCTTGCGCTGCGCGCGGTAGAAGTCCTCCATCCGGAAGAGCGTCCGCCCGTTGGCCCACTTCGTGAACCACTCGCGGCTCACCAGGAAGCGTTGGTCGGGCCGGATCTCCACCCGAGGATCCTCAGCCGCGAGCGTGCCGATGGACTGGGCGATTCCCCATTCGGTGGGCTGCTGCACCACGACGCGGTCGTCGGGGTGGTCACGCAGCCAGTCCCGGATGCCGTCCGCATAGCTCGCCCCCACCCTGTGGTGCACCTCGTAGCCCGCCTCCCGCAACTCGTCGCGGAAATGCCGCAGCGCCGAGAGCACCAGGACCAGCTTCTTCCGGTGGAAGGGGAGGGCGGCGCCCTTGGCCATCGAGTCCAGCAAGAGGACGCGGCCGCCGGCCTCGGGGAGGAGGGCCGTCGCCGTGGAGAGATCCCAGGGGAGGATGAGGAATGTCGGGATCTTGCCCTCTGGCCCAAAAGGGTGAAACGTGAAAGGTGAAACGGGTGAAGCGGTCCATTCACGGCGCGATTTGCGCCTGACGAGAGGCTCTACCCTCGACAGGCTTCAATGATGCGAGATCATACCAGTCTGGTGGCGTGGCAGGTCGGTCGAGAGCTGGCGCTCGAAGTGTACAAAATCTCGACGCTGCACTGGCGACCCCCGGCGCGGTCTGCCTTCGATCAGGTGGCTCGTTCCTCCCTATCAGTCCACCTCAATATCTCAGAAGGTTACGTCTGGCGACCTCGACCGAGGTGGGCGTATCACCTTCGGGTCGCGTTGGGTTCGGCGGTCGAGACCACGGATGCCCTCCGATTCCTCGGCAGGGTGGGCGTCGTTCCCCAAGGAGAGGTCGATCGCCTCGAACACTTGTCGCGGCGGGCTCAAGCGCTGATTCTGAGCCTCCTCAAGCGAGCAGAAGGCTGAGGGACACGGCACCCCGTTTCACCTTTCACCTTTCACCTCCTTTCCCGCCGGCAGGCGTCGAGCCTTGCCGCCCCGCCCGCTTCCCCCTACTTTCCCGCTCCCGAAAGGGGCTGTAGCTCAGCTGGGAGAGCGCTGCATTCGCATTGCAGAGGTCAGGGGTTCGAGCCCCCTCAGCTCCATTGCCCGATCCGGTCTCCGGGTCGGGCATATCTTTTGCCCCTCCCCTCGTCATGAAGCGTTCTCTGATGACGTCGACCGCCCGTTTGCGGGCGCAGGGTGGGCACTCGGTACGTGGCACCTCCGGCAGCGGCCTCGTGTTGCCCGCGGCGAATGCTCCGTTGGTCGCGCTCGGCGCCGAAGAGGGTTCGGTCCGCCTCTCCGAGGTGGTCGGTGCGCTGTCGCATGCACTCGACCTCACCGAAGGGCAGCCGCTCGGTCATGCGGTGCGCACGACGATGATCGGGATGCGGATTGCCGAGTACATCGACCTCTCCGAGGACGAGCGCAGCGCGCTCTTCTACGCATTGCTGCTCAAGGACCTCGGCTGTTCCAGCAACGCGGCTCGGCTTTCCTCGCTCTTCGGCGCCGACGATCGCGAACTGAAGCACGCGTACAAGCTCACCGATTGGTCCACGCTGTCCGACACGGCCAAGTATGCCATGCGGCACTCGCTGCCCGGGCGGTCGAAGGTGGCGCGTGCGTGGCATGCGCTGATGCTCGGCGTGCGGGCCGGCGACACGACGCGTGAACTGATGGCCACGCGCTGCGAACGCGGGGCAGACATCGCCGGAATGCTTGGGCTCCCGCGCGCGACCTCCGAGGCCATCCGCGCGCTCGACGAACACTGGGACGGTGACGGGATGCCGCTGGGGCTCAAGGGCGATGCGATCCCGCTGCTGGGCCGCATTGCCGGGATCTCCCAGACGGTCGAGGTCTTCGCTGCCAACTATGACGTTCGCGCTGCCTACGAGATGGCGCATGCTCGCGCCGGACGCTGGTTCGATCCTGAACTGGTCGAGTGCCTCGATGCCTTCCGCGATGACCATCAGTTCTGGGGTGGCTTGCGGTCAGCCAATACCCTTGAGGCATTGCAACTCCTCGAGCCAGCGGATCGGGTTGTTCACC
>JAABRY010000062.1 GCA_011390645.1 Gemmatimonadota bacterium | reverse complement strand
GTGGACCGTCGTGACCAAGGACGGATCACTGTCGGCGCATTTCGAGCATACGGTGGCTGTGCTGGCGGATGGGCCGAGGATCTTGACGGTGGGGTCGTAGGTCGTAGGTCGTAGGTCGTAGGAAGAGGGTGAAACGTGAAAGGTGAAAGGGGGCGACGAGCCAGTCCCTTTCACCTTTTACCTTTTACCAGCGTACGACCTACGACCTACGACCTACGACTTCCCTACCACCCCCCTCAACCACTCCGCCATCGCACCACTCCCCGCCACCACCGGCGAGTGCTCGATTCCCAGGTCCCGTCCAGCAAAATCGGTCACCTCGCCGCCAGCCTCGCGCACCAGCACGATGCCCGCGGCCATGTCCCACGGGGCGAGCATCATCTCCCAGAATCCAGCGAAACGACCCGCGGCCACATCCACGAGGTCAAGCGCCGCCGACCCGCCGCGCCGGACCCCACTGCATTGGGGCAGGATGCGCCCGAGCATCGGGAGGTAGGCGGGGAGCAGTTCGGGGTTCTTGAAGGGGAAGCCGGTGCCGATCAGGGCCTGGCCGGGTTCGGTGATGGGCGACACTTTCAGTCGCTCGGTTCCTGCCCAAGCACCACCGCCACGCCACGCGGTGTAGCGCCGCGCCGCCGGGACGTGGAAGATCGTGCCGGCGATCAACTCGCCGTCGATCGCAACGCCGATCGAGACGCACCAGGCCGGGTGGCGGTGCAGGAAGTTGGCGGTGCCATCGATCGGGTCCACGACCCAGACCAGGCCGTCGAGCGACGCATCCTCCGGCGCCAGTTCCTCGCCCAGCACGCGTGAAGAGGGTTCGGCTCGCAGAAGTGTGTCCGTGATCAGCCGTTCCGCGTGCTGATCCATCTCGGTCACGAAGTCGTGATGCCCCTTGGCGGCCCACGCCTCGGGCGTGGGTGGGGCCACGTCGCGGAGGTAGGCTGCGGCCCGGGCTGCCGCTCGTTCCGCCACGCGGACCAGGCGCTCGGCCTCGCTCATGTTGCCCCCCCTTGCCGGGGGAGATAGCTTGCCGCCATGACGCGAGTTTTCTCGGGCATTCAGCCCTCCGGTGAAATGCACATTGGCAACTGGCTGGGTGCGATCCGCAACTGGGTCGCGCTGCAGGACAGCCACGAGGCCATCTACTGCATTGTGGACCAGCATGCCATCACGGGCCAGTACGATGTCGGTTCCCTCGCGGACCGCACCCGCGAGATGGCCATCTCGCTTGTGGCGGCCGGCCTCGATCCGTCGCGCTCCGTTCTCTTCGTGCAGAGCCACGTTCCCGATCACGCCACGTTGGCCTGGCTCCTCACGACGATCGCACCGCTCGGCGAACTCGAACGGATGACGCAGTACAAGGATAAGTCCCAACGGGTGGAATCCATCCCGGCCGGTCTGCTCTGCTATCCGATCCTGATGGCGGCCGACATTCTGCTCTATCGGGCCGACGCGGTGCCCGTGGGCGAGGACCAGACGCAGCACCTGGAACTCACGCGAGAACTGGCACGGCGCTGGAACGCGACCTTCGGTGCGGCCGACACCCCGTTCTTCCCCGAACCGCAACCGATCCTGACCGGTGCGCGCCGGATCATCGGGCTCGATGGTCAGGCGAAGATGTCCAAGTCCCTCGGGAACACGATCGGCGTGACCGAAAGCCCTGAAGAGATCTGGCAGAAGCTGCGGCCAGCGATGACCGACCCCGCGCGGCAGAAGCGGACGGACCCCGGGACGCCTGAGATCTGCAACATCTACGCGCTGCATCGCCATTTCTCGCCCGAGGCGACGGTGGCGGAAGTGGCCACCAATTGTCGCACTGCGGCGTGGGGCTGCATTGACTGCAAGAAGGTGCTCGCAGCCAACATGGCGACCACCCTCGCCCCGATCCGTGAGCGGTCACTGGAACTGCGTGCCGCACCGGGCGAAGTGCAGGCCATGCTGGGCGATGGTGCCGCGACGGCGCGCCGTCTCGCGGGGGAAACGATGCGCGAGGTCACGGACCGGATGGGCTTCCTGCGGGAGGGTTGATGAGCGAAACGACGATGCTGACGAAGGTGCTCAAGGCTGCGCTCCAGAAGGGCGCCACCGATGTGCATGCCAAGGCGGGAGATGTCTTCCGTGCCCGCGTGGATGGGGTGCTGGTGGGCCTCACCAAGCAGCGGCTGACGACGGCGCAGACCCGCGCGCTCGCCGCCACGTTCGCAGGCCTCAAGCTCGATGATCCACGCCTCGACACGCTGCGTGATTTCGATGCCTCCTGGGGCATCGCTGGCGTGGGACGATTCCGGGTGAATGTCTGTCGTCAACGCTCGTCCTTCATGGTGGTGTTGCGGGTCATCCCCTTCGCGGTGCCGTCGCCGGAAAGCCTGGAACTGCCTGAGCCGGTGCTGGCACTCGCCGAGCGACCGCGCGGCATTCTGGTGGTGACCGGGGCGGGGGGGAGCGGCAAGACGACCTGCATCGCCGCGCTGATTCATCACCTCAATCGCAGTCGCAGTTGTCACATCGTGACCGTCGAGGATCCGATCGAGTTCCTGCACCGCGACCTCATGGGGTCGGTGGCGCAACGTGAGGTCGGGACCGACACCGATGACTTTGCCCAGGCCATCCATGCCGCGCTGCGCCAGGATCCCGACGTGCTGGCGCTGAGCGAGCTGCGCGACCCCTATTCCCTCGAAGCCGCGGTGCGCGCCGCAGAGGCGGGGATCCTGGTCATCGTGTCGGTGACCGCGCCTGACACCGCGATCGCCCTCCTGCAGGTTGGTGCGATGCTCCCCGCGGAGTCTCGTGAGGCGGGTCGCATGCGGTTGGGCGGCGCGCTGGCGGGTGTCATCGCCCTGCGCGCCCGCCGCGAGGGTGCCGGCGAGTTGACGACAGACATCGAGTGGGTCGAGATGACGCCTGGGCTCGCCAATGCGATCACCGTCGGCGCCGAGCTGCCGCCGATCCGCAAGCTGATCGAGAAGGCCGCCACTGCCGGTCGGGCCGAGCGCTTCGAGGACCTGCCCTCGAATTGACCGGCCCGGTCTGCCGGGCTAGTTTTGGAGGGAGTCGCCACGCGGCCCCGTGAGGGGCCGCTTTTTCTTGTGCACAAGCGAGGGACCGTGTTCGACCGAAAGAACACCTGCGTGATCGTGGTAGGTGCCCAGTGGGGTGATGAGGGGAAGGGCAAGCTGGTGGATGTCCTCGCCGAGCGGGCCGATCTCGTGGTCCGCTACCAGGGTGGCGCCAACGCCGGGCACACCGTCGTGGTGGGCGACCGTCAGTTCGTGCTGCACCAGATCCCCTCCGGCATCCTGCACGGTGGGGCCGCCTGCGTGGTTGGCAACGGCGTGGTGCTCGATCCCGAGACGTTCTTCGCCGAGCTCGACGAACTGGGGACCCAGGGGATCGACGTGACCGGTCGGCTCTGGATCTCGGATCGTGCCCACCTCGTGCTTCCGTGGCACAAGCTGCTCGATCAGGCCAGTGAGAAGCACCAGCAGATCGGGACGACGGGCCGCGGCATCGGACCCACCTACGAGGACAAGATCGGTCGCCGCGGCGTGCGCGTGGCTGATCTGCTCGGTGCCCCCGACCTGCGTGCGTTGCTCGAGGATCGCATCACGCGCGTCAACGCCGTGCTCGGCATGCTCGGCGCGAGTGTGCGCGCCGATCTTGAGGAGCACATCGCGTTCGCCACCCGCCTTGCCGAGCGCCTGCGGCCCCTGACGACCGATACGGGGTTGCTGGTGTACCGAGCGCTCCGCGATGGTCGTCGGGTGCTCCTGGAGGGCGCGCAGGGCGCCATGCTCGACGTGGACCACGGTACCTACCCGTTTGTGACGTCGTCGAACACCACCGCTGGCGGCGCCACCGTCGGTGTCGGCATCGGACCCACCGAGATCGACGGCGTCCTCGGCGTGGTGAAGGCGTACACGACGCGCGTGGGCAACGGCCCGCTGCCGACGTGTGCCACGCCCGACCTCGAGGAGCGCCTGCGCACGCTCGGAGGTGAATTCGGGGCTACGACAGGTCGTGCCCGACGCTGCGGTTGGTTCGACGCGACCGTGGTCCGCTATGCGGTGCGTGTCAATGGACTCACGGGCCTTGCCGTGACCAAGCTCGACGTGCTTGATACCTTCGCGGAGATTCCGGTTGGTATCAGCTATCGTCTCGACGATGCCGTGTGTGAAGAGATGCCGAGTGACGTGACCCGGTTGGAGCGCGTGGAGCCGGTGTACGAGGTGCTCCCGGGTTGGCAACAGGACACCTCCGGCGCGCGCAAGCTGGCCGACTTGC
This sequence comes from Gemmatimonadota bacterium, assembly GCA_011390645.1. Lineage (GTDB taxonomy): Bacteria > Gemmatimonadota > Gemmatimonadetes > Gemmatimonadales > GWC2-71-9 > Palsa-1233. Next base: position 14,609 of record JAABRY010000062.1, on the reverse strand, counting down.
CGCCGGCCGCTCGCGCCTATCTGGATCGCCTCCAGGACCTCTCCGGCGCGCCAATTCGGTATGTGAGCGTGGGGACGCGGCGGGATCAGATCATTGAATGCTAGAGGTCGTAGGTCATAGGTCGTAGGTCGAACAAAAAGGGTGAAACGTGAAAGGTGAAAGGGGGCGACGAGCCAGTCCCTTTCACCTTTTACCTTTGTCCAGCCTGCGACCTGCGACCTACGACTTACGACCTCCTACTGCGCCCTCAACGCCGCGAAGTAATCCGCAATCGTCTTCTGGCTCAGCCAGACCGGATCCACCTCGTAATAGCGATTCGCGCTGAAGCGTCCCGTCGTCGGGAAGTAGGGGGGGGGATTCTCCGCCCCGCAGCGATCGTACGCGTGGGCCTCGGCGTAGCCGTATGCCTGCGCTCCCGTGCGATACGTGTAGTAGTCCACCCGGCCCATCGCGAGTCCCCCGGTGATCCGGATGCAGCCCGCGGGGGCGCCGCTGCAGGTCTCCGCCGCCGCGGAGGAGTGCTTCGTGCCGTTCATGTAATACGGTGGCACATCTCCCGGGACGCCGGGGAGACCGGAGGTGTAGAAGTTGCCTGTCGTGCCGACCCCCGTGCCAGCCGCGAGGAAGAACATGTTGTACTGCTCGTCGGTCGGGGTGTCGTCGAACCCGCCGTAGAGCGTGCCCCCGATGTTGAACGGCGTCTGGACGGAATTGTCCGCGATCACGACGTCGCGGGTGGCAATCGCCCCGAAGATGTCACCTTCCGCGTCGCACTGAATGCCGGGTGCCGTGTGGTAGAGCAGGTCGTCGGCGAGCACGATGTTCCCCGTGGCGAAGACCGACACACGACCGCGCAAGCGCCCGCTGATGGCCACATCACCGGTCACGTAGACCACACCCTTGAAGTTCGGATTGCGGCCGAGTGGAATCAGGTAGTCTGCGTCGCCACGCACGGCCGCGGCTGCGGCGAGCGGGCCGTTGCGACGCTCGCGCCACTCGCCGAACGGATGCGAGCCCGAGTTGGTGGCGGCCGGCGTCGGGGTCAGGCCCGTCCCCTGTGTCGCAGGGAAGAGCTCTGGGTCGCCGCCGAGGAAGCATCGCCGATTGGTGACGGCCTCGTTGGCCATGATCGCATTGTAGCGGGAGCCGGTGTTCCCGCCGCTGAGAAGCCACCGCGTCGCGTTCCGGCGCGCATTGTTGTTTCCGCCTGCCGCCTGTACGGCGCGGTAGACTTCGGCTGCGGTGTAGAAGCGACGGGTGCCGTTCATCCGGATCACGGCGCCGCAGTTTCGCGACAGGGCATTCGGATCCACTGGCGTCGAGAGTCCCGACCCCGATGGCGCGGCGATCCAGAGCGAGGCAATCGTGTAGCGCGTGATGGAATCTGCGGCGCTGCCACCGTCCCACACTCGCATGAAACCTTCATCCCACTCGATCGTCCCGTTGCCGTTCAGGTCCACCGTGAGGAATTCGATCCGCATCCCCGGTTTGGTGGCCCCGAGGGTGGGGGCAGTAAGGTCGTAGTCGCCCCCGGCGGCATCCGCCTCCTGAGCGTACTGCCGCATCAGCGAGATGCGTGCGGGGGTCGGCCACGGAATGTTCGGCGCGGCGGTGCGCAGGCCGCCCTGGAAGTTGCCTGAGTTCTGATTCAGGATACCGCCGCTGACGCTGGCTGGTCCGGAGAAGAGAATGCCCGGACTGCATCCGTTCTGCAGGCGCAGGTTGCCGTTCGAGTGGAACGGTCCCAGAATCGATTCGTTGCAGCCATAGACAGCGCTGCCGGACCAATTGTTGATCGCCACCGCAAACTTCGACCATGATTCCTGTGACATCAGCAGGCGACGGGCCGCCACGGAGCCTCGCGGGTCCCGGATGACCGAGAGCCCGCTGGCGAAGTTGCTGCCGTATTGCCCAGCGGTTGCCGCCCCGCCGGTCCGACCACCTGTGCGGCCGACGTAGAGCGAGCGGGTGATGCCGGGAAGCACCGCACCCGAGGCATCGAGAATCGGGGCGTTGAACTCCAGCGTGGTGAAGCTGGCGGCGGGCAGCAGGGAGTCGAAGACGCCATGATTCAGCGAGTCGCGAATCAGTTCCAGGCCGCCGTTGGCCGCGGCTTGCAGGACCGCCTCGCGGGCACCGAATCGCGTCGTCATACGGGCGCCGCTCGACATCAGAATGGCGCCGAGGGCCATGGCCGCAACGGCGATCGAGATCAGCAGGGTCAGGAGCAGCGCGGCACCGCGACGGTCTGAGGTCGCATGGGTCGGGTTCATGGAGGCACCTTCCTGCTCAGGGAGTGACGCTGGTGGTGATGGCCACCGTCCGGATGGTCGAGAAATTCGGCGTGCAATCCTGCGACGCAACGCCAAACACATAGCCCGTGCCGGCCAGATTCCCCGAGACTTCCGAGGTATAGGCCGCGGTGCCCGGGGTGGCCTTCACAATCAGGAGTGGCTCGGCCCAGTTCGGCTGCGTCGCGAGGCGACGCCAGACGACATACTGTCGCACATCCTGCTCCCCCGCGGCTTCATCCACCGACGGCGTCCACGAGAGCCAGACGATGCCGCTGCCCGGGATGGTGTCGGTCACGCCGAAGGATGCCGGCTGGATTGGCGGACGTCCACAGATGGTCGGGAGCGCGATACCGTTGTTCGGCGTGTCGATGGTCGTGCTGACGTCCCGGAACCGCTCGTCGGTTCCCGTCAGGCCGTTGGTGACTCGCAGGTGCAGGCGCACGGCCCGGACCGAGTCAGGCCGCACACGAGCAGCACTGTCCGCCGTGCTGATCCCGGGGATCAGCGGGCGACGGATCAGTGGAAGCAATCCACCGTTCGCCACCAGGAGGGTGTCGCCCGTCGGCAGGACGCGGTGGAGCAGGTACTCGAAGAATGGCCGCCCGTTGGGGTGTGGCAGGATACCGCGGGCGAGAATTTCCGGTGTGCCGCTGTTGACGCGTTGGCGCATGACGAAATCGTCGGCACGCGGGGTGTCAGTGTCGAGCTCGAACCAGAGGATGTACGTCTCCGCAGGCGAGAGCGCACCGTTGCCCATGCGGTAGGTCGAGTCGGGGTACGTGTAGGTCGGTGACGAGTTCGGGAGGACGGTCGCCCCTGCCACGGGCCACGCAAGGGTCTCGGCCAGCGGGGTGTCAGGATTCCAGTATGCAGCCCATCGCATGTCCACCGTGTCGCGCTCGACATGATCGCTGTTGAAGGCAAGCACCGTGTTCGCCCCATACACCAGCATCGGTTGACCGGGGGCCACGCCAGCGCCCATTGTGCGCACGACGCGTCCGGCGCTCTCCAGGGCGCTGCGCACGTTCTGCGTCAGGTCATAGCGTTCGGTGTTCTTCCGGAACGACGTGCTCTGCGACTTGAAGAGCGAGTAGGCCGCCCCCATGATCGCCAGGAGCATGGTCATCGCGATCAGCAGTTCAATCAGCGTGAAGCCGGCCCGGGCATGCCGGACAGTGCGAGGAAGGGACATCAGGGGCTCGCAATCGTGACGGTGAGCGCGACGGTGTCGCGCATGGCCGGCGGAGCCACGACACGCACCGTCACCGTTGTGCGGTCCCGGCGGCTGGCCGCGGTCCCGGACGTGTCTCGGACGATGGTGGTGGTGCGGCGCATGGTGGTGTAGCCGGGGAACCCCGTGGTGTCGCCTCCGGCGGTGCTGATCCCGTAGAGCGTATTCAAGCGCGCGTATCGCGGGTCCGCACGGATGAGCTCAAGCCGATCGGTCGCGGCGGCGGTGGCGATCACCCGCACTGCGGCATCGCCCATCGACCTGGAAAACGTTCCCGCAAATCGGGCCATGGTGGTGGCCACGATCGTCAGGACCACGATAGCCAGAAGCATTTCAATGAGCGTGAAGCCACGGCGCGTTCGCATCTCAATTCCCCCGGCGCCAGGCGCCACCGGCAAGGGTGTACCAGACGCCGCGTCCGGTGGCTCGGGAAATCGATACCGCGCGGCAGTAGGAGCAGTCCGGGTCGTCGAGCGGGCCCGCCAGATAGAATGTCCCGCCGCGCGACGCGGATCCGTCACGTCGGAAGACCAGATTGGTCAGTTCCGTCGGATCATCGGGGGCCGGGACAGGGCCGGCCCCGTTCCGCTCGAATTGGAAGCCATGCTCGAGCACCTCGACGACCACCCGCTCCGAACCGTTGACGACGCCGTTGTTGTCGGCGTCCTCGTGGATGACGAGGCGCTGGGGTTCTGCCGTGACACGCACGTCCATCTGGAGGGAGACGGCCAGGCGATGCGCCTGCGCCAAACGGGACATCACGCCGCGCGACACGCTGTTGGCACGGTAGCTCGTCCAATCGAGCCGAGCTGCTGATATGCCCGTGAGGATACCGATGATCACCACCACCAGCAGCATCTCGATCAGCGAGAAGCCGCGGCGACGGCAGGGGACTCCTGCGACAGGGCGGGGTGTATCGGAAGATGACGGCATAAAGAAAAAGGTACCGCAAAATGACGGCCTCGCGACCGTGCATTCGCAACATGTTGTGGGGCAACGTCTTACCGCAACACCAGGGGGAGGATGCTCCACTGACCCCCTGCACTTTGCGGCATCGGCGCCACACCAGAGCACGATGGAACGCGGTCGCAGCCAAGGTTAGATTCGACCTCGTCGTGCAACCCCCTGGTCTCCACAGAAAGTTCAGTATCGGTCATGGCAGACACATCCTTGATGGACAAGCTGGTCTCCCTCGCCAAGCGGCGGGGCTTTGTCTTCCAGTCCTCCGAGGTCTACGGTGGTCTCGGCTCGGTGTGGGACTATGGCCCGCTCGGCGTGGAGCTCAAGCGCAACGTCAAGGATCGCTGGTGGCGCGCGATGGTCCACGCGCGTGACGACATCGAGGGACTCGACGCTGCGATTCTGATGCATCCGAAGGTCTGGGAAGCGTCGGGCCATGTGTCCGGCTTCACCGACCCGCTCGTGGATTGCCGCACCTGCAAGGCGCGCTTCCGGGCCGACAAGCTCGACGATGCACGCTGCCCGCAGAAGCCAAGCAAGGGCCCGGGGGAGCACACCGCCTGCGACCTGACCGAGCCGCGCAACTTCAACCTGATGTTCAAGACCTTCATGGGCCCGGTTGAGGAGTCGGCCGCGGTGATCTACCTGCGACCGGAAACGGCGCAGGGGATCTACGTCAATTATCAGAACGTGCTCAACGCCACGCGCCAGAAGATCCCGTTCGGCATCGCCCAGATCGGCAAGGCGTTTCGCAACGAGATCACGCCAGGCAATTTCATCTTCCGTACGCGCGAGTTCGAGCAGATGGAGATGCAGTTCTTCGTGACGCCGGGGACCGACGAAGAGTGGTTCGAGCGGTGGCGCGGGTTGCGCATGGGCTGGCACCACGCACTCGGGCTCGATCCCGCCAGGTTGCGCTGGCATGAACACGGCGAGGGCGAACTCGCGCACTACGCCAAGGCTGCGTACGACATCGAGTACGAGTTCCCGTTCGGCTGGCAAGAGATCGAGGGCGTGCACAATCGTACGGATTTCGACCTCGGTCGTCACCAGGAATTTTCCGGCAAGAAGCTCGAATACTTCGACCAGGCCGCCAACACGCGCTACCTGCCGTATGTGGTGGAAACGTCCGCCGGGGCCGACCGCGTGACCCTCACGGTCATGGTCGATGCCTATCGGGAGGAAGACGTCGAGGGTGAGGTCCGCGTGGTGATGGGGTTCCATCCGGCCATCGCTCCGATCAAGGCGGCGGTTCTCCCGCTGACCAAGAAGGATGGCCTTCCCGAAGTCGCGCTCGAACTCTACCACGACCTGCGGCGCACGATTCCCGCGTTCTACGATGATGGTGGCGCGATCGGCCGACGGTATCGTCGCCAGGACGAGGTCGGGACGCCGTGGTGTTTCACGGTCGACCACGACACCTTGACTGACCGCACCGTCACCGTGCGGCATCGCGACTCCATGGCGCAGGAGCGCATTGCGCTCGACCAGGTGGTGCAGTGGACCGCCGCGCAGTTGACGCAGGCCGCCGGATGACCACACACGGGCGGGAAATCGCCGGGCGCGCGCTGCGGCCGGAATCCCTGATGATGGGGTATGGGTACGACCCCGCGCTCTCCGAGGGCGCGATCAAGTGTCCGATCTTCCAGACCTCGACGTTCGTCTTCGAATCCGCAGAAGCGGGGAAGGCGTTCTTCGAGGTCGCCTACGGGTTGCGCGAGGCCGATGAGGGCGAGGCGCAGGGGCTGATCTATTCACGCCTCAACAATCCCGACCTCGAAATCCTCGAGGATCGGCTCTGCCTGTGGGATGGTGCGGAGAGCTGCGCATCGTTCGCGAGCGGGATGGCCGCGGTCACGACCTCCCTCCTCGCGTACGTCCGTCCGGGCGATGCCTTGCTCTACAGTGCCCCGATCTACGGCGGCTCGGATCACTTCGTCCGGCACGTCCTGCCGACCTTCGGCGTGACGGCGATCGCCTTCGCCGCGGGCGAGCCCCTGGCGGCACAGCGCAACGAGATCCTGGCCGCGATCGGTGGGCGCCGGGTCGGGGCGATTCTCCTGGAGACGCCGGCGAATCCGACCAACGCGCTCGTGGACATCCGGGCCGTCGCGGCGCTGGCGGACGAACTGGTCGTCGATGGGCACCGCCCGCCGGTCATGGTGGACAACACCTTCCTCGGACCGATCTTTCAGCACCCGTTGCACCACGGTGCCGACGTCGTGCTCTACTCCGCGACCAAGTTCATCGGTGGACACTCCGATGTCATTGCGGGCGCGGCACTCGGCACCGACGCGGTCATGGCACCGATCCGCGGGCTGCGCACCTTCCTCGGCACGATGGCGTCGCCGTGGAATGGCTGGCTGTTGATGCGCTCACTCGAGACGCTCAAGCTCCGGATGACCGCGGCGGCACAGAATGCCGACCAAGTCGCCCGGTTCCTCGTGGCCCACCCCAAGGTGGCCCGCGTGCACTGGCTCGGGCTGCTCGCCGCGGACCACCCGATGCGCGAGGTGTACGACCGCCAGTGCAGCGGCCCCGGGTCGCTGGTGGCCTTCGAAGTCAGGGGGGGGGAGGCCGAGGCCTTCCGCTTTCTGAATGCGTTGCGCCTGGTGCGGTTGGCCGTGAGTCTCGGCGGAACCGAATCGCTGGCAGAACACCCCGCGACGATGACCCACGCCGATGTGTCGCCCGCCGATCAGGCGCGGTTCGGCATCACACCGGCGCTGGTGCGTATTTCGGTCGGGATCGAAGATGCCGGCGACCTCCTCGCCGATCTGGGCGAGGCGCTCGACGCCGCGTGAGCCGGCGGTGAAGCTCGCGGCCTTCGAGGAGCTCATCCAGCGGATGACCACGGAGGTGCCGTCGGACTACTTCGACGGGGTGACCGAGGTGACCGTCTCGCCGCGCACCCTGCCGCACCCGGTGCGCGGTGAGATCTACACCCTTGGTGAGTGCATCCCGCTCCCCCTCGATGGCGAGGGGCCCGACGCGGTCCAAAGTCGCGTCGTCCTCTACCATGGCTCCTTCGCCGCGATTGCGCATCAGGACCCCGGCTTCGACTGGGAGCGCGAAGCGTGGGAGACGCTCACCCACGAACTGCGGCATCACGTCGAGTGGCGCGCGCGGACCGATGATCTCGAAGCATTTGACCGAGCCGCCGAGCAGAACTTCGCCCGACTCGCGGATGAGCCATTCGATCCGCTCTTCTATCTCGATGGCGACGCCCCCGTGGATGGGGTCCATCAGGTGGATGACGACTGGTTCCTCGACACGATCTGTCGGGTCCTGCCCAGTGAGGTCCCGTTCATCTGGCATGGGCGGCGCTATCGCGTCCGGGTGCCGGCAGGCACGACCCTGCCCGCCTATCTTCTGGTGGACGGGGTTGCAGAACCGCCACCGGGCGATCTGGTGCTGGTACTGCGGAAGCGACCCCGCGTGACCGACCTCTTTCGGACGGTCACGCTCTCCCAGGCGAGCGTTGTCGCCGAGCCGATCGAGGGGGACGCATGAAGCGCATCGCAGGATGGCTGGCCGTGGCGCTTCTCGCACCATCACCGGCTGCCGCCCAGGAGCCGGGATATCGCGTTGGGGTCACCAGTGAGAGCGGTGATATCGTCACCTGGTTGCGGCCACGGGCGGACGGGACCCTCGAGCAAGAGCGGGTGGTGGCGGTGGACCCCCGCCCGCCAGAACCGGACGGCCCACACAACATCACCGTCGCGCCGGATCAGGGCTCGTACTATGTCACCATTGCGCACGGCACGCCGTGGGGCTCGCTGTGGCGGCTGGATGCGCGCACCCACCGGGTGCTTGGCACGGCAGAGGCCGAGGGGTATCCGACCACCATCGCACTGACGCCCGACGGTGAGTTCGCGTTCGTCGCCAACTCTGATTTCTTCGGTGACCGTCCTCGGGTGAATCCCGTCACCATTGTCCACACCCCGACGATGACGACGATCACCCAACTGCCGACGTGCGACATGCCACACGGGGTGCGATCGAATCGCGCCGGGACGACGATCTGGGTCTCGTGCATGCACTCCGACGAACTGGTCGCGATTGACGTCGCCTCGCTGGCGATCACGCACCGCATCCGCCTCGGGGCGGGGCACGCGGATGCCACCGACCATGGTGCGCATGCGGGCCACGAGATGCCGGCAGCACCGAGTGTCCACACCACCGCCGCGGGTCCTGACCTGACCCGTCCCTGTGCGCCGACGTACGTCGCGCTTTCCCCCGATGACGCCCGCCTCTTCGTGGCGTGCAATGCGTCCGGCACGATGCAGGTGTGGGACGCTGCCACCCGACGCTTCGTGGGCCAGGTGACGACGGGGGCAGGAGCGTACAACGTGGAGCCGTCGCCGGACGGGCGCCTTGTGATCGTCACGAACAAGAAGGATCGCAGCATCTCGGTGATTGACGTGGCCACGCTGACCGAACTGCGCCGTGTGCCGGTCACGAAGCCGGTCGTGCACGGGATTGCCTTCGCCCCGAACGGCCGGTATGCATATGTGTCGCAGGAATCGATCGGAGCCGACCCCGGGGCGGTCGACACCATCGACCTCGCCACGCTCACCGTGATCGGCTCGATTCCCATCCCCGCCCAGCCCACGGGCCTCACCATCCTCCGGACGCGCTGACGATGGTCTTCGAAACCACCACCTCGCTACCCCCGGCCGACGTCTTCGCGCGCGCCAAGCGCTTCTTCGCCGAGCGGGTCCCGCACAACGCCGCCTTCCCCGAACGGGAGGGAGAGCACTTTCTCCTCCTGCGCGGTCAGGGTGGCGAAGAGATTGCCCTCTCGGCGCGACCGGTTGGGGGGGGGACACATGTCCGGGGGGGCACGCTCCTCTTCGACCAGGTGGTGGATCGCTTCTTGACCACCCTGCCGCCCCCCCACCGGGAGGACGCATGACCACCCGCCACCTGCGTGTCATGGTGCACGAGATCTGGGACGAACTCGTGATGGTCCAGCCGGCGGAGGCGAGCATCGCGTCGGTGAAGGCCGCGGCGCTTGCCGCTGCCCGAGTCGTGGAGTCACCCGATGACTTCACGGTGAAGTTCCGCGGCGCCGAGTTGCGTGATGAGTCGCGCAGCTTGGCGGAGCTGGGGGTGCCCGACGACGCCAACCTGATCGTGCTCCGCCGCGCCCGCCGCCCGGTGCGGTAGGCCGCCGTGAGGGTCTTCACCGCCACGGCCTGTCTCGCGCACGACCCCGGAGCCGGGCATCCCGAGTCTCCAGCGCGCCTCCGGGCGGTTCTGCAGGCGTTGGCGCAGGCCGGGGTGCCTCTACACGAGGCCTCCGCCATTGCGGTCGAGGATCTCCTCCCGCTCCATCCGTTCGGATACCTGGAATCGGTGCGGACCTTGGCACGTGGTGGCGGCGGTTCGCTCGATGCCGACACCCATGTCAACATGGCGACCTGGGATGCGGTCCTCGCCGCTGCCGGCGCCTGCGTCGCGGCGCTCGAACATGCGCTCGCGACTGGCGGTGACGCCTTCGCGGTGGTACGCCCTCCCGGCCACCATGCGCTCGCGGATCAGGCGATGGGCTTCTGCTTCGTTGGACACGCGGCCCTGCTCGCCCACCGTGCGCACGCGGCGGGTCGCGAACGCGTGCTGATCGTGGACTGGGATGTCCACCACGGCAACGGGACGCAGGCGCTCGTCGAAGGTGATCCGCGGACCCGCTTCGTTTCGATGCACCAATGGCCGCTGTATCCGGGGACCGGCGCAGCAACGGAGCGGGGACGCGCCAACAACTGCTGGAACGTCCCGATGGCCGCCAGTTTGACGCGTGCGCAATACGTGGAGGGGTTGTGGGATGCGATCCTGACCGCGACCGACCGCTGGCTCCCCGACCTGATCATTGTCTCGGCGGGGTACGACGGGATGGCCGGTGATCCACTCGGCGGCTTCACGCTCGAGCCAGACGATTACGCCGAGTGGATGCGTCGCCTCCGGGCCTTGGCCCCTGCTGCGCCGATTGTGGCCGTGATGGAGGGTGGCTATGCGCCGGAGCGCCTGGCGGCAGGGGTCCTCGCAACGGTGAACGGTAAGCGGTGAACGGGGAACGGGGAGTCTGGCGGTGAGTGGTTCACGCTGGGAGCGTCCAATGAGTTGCCACGACCGAACACTCCCTGCGATCTTCCCGCGTTCACCGTTCACCGTTCACCGTTCACCGTTCACCGTCTATCGTTCGCCTCTTTCCGTCGAGTCCGCAATGCCGCTCCGCCTCGAGACCGAACTCCTGCACCTCCGCACGCGCCATCCGTTCATCATCGCGCGTGGCGGTCAGAGCGAGTATCGCACCGTGATGGTGCGGATCACTGACAATGACGGTGTCGAGGGATGGGGCGAAGCGGCGGCCACACGGTTCTATGGCGAAACGCTGGACACGGTGCAGGCGGCGTTGCTGACCTACGCGCCCCTCCTCGGTGAGGATCCCTTCCAGCTTGAAGCGATCGAGCGTCGGCTTGAACTCACGCTGCGCCGCAACGCCGCGGCCCGCGTAGCGATCTCCGCAGCGCTGCACGATCTCGTGGGCAAGCGCCTCGGCCAGCCCGTGTGGAAGCTGTGGGGGCTCGATGCCGCGGCCGCGCCCCAGTCCACCTTCACGATCGGGATGGACACGCCGGAGATGATCCGGAAGAAGGTGGGGGAGGCGGCGGAGTATCCGATCCTCAAGATCAAGCTGGGCGGGGACCGCGACCTCGAACTGCTGCGCACCATCCGCGATGCCACCGACAAGGAGCTTCGCGTGGATGCGAATTGCGGCTGGACACCGGTCCACACCGTGCGCATGCTCCCGGTGCTCGAAGAGTTCGGCGTGACGGTGCTCGAGCAGCCGGTCACCCCCGATGACATTGACGGTTTCCGACTGATTCGTCGTCACTCGCGGATGCCATTGATTGCCGATGAGAGTTGTGTCACCGCTGCCGACATCCCGCGACTCGTCGGCGCGGTGGACGGCATCAATATCAAGCTCGCCAAGTGCGGTTCGCTGCGGGAGGCCCTCCGGATGGTCGCGATCGCCCGGGCGCACGGCATGATGGTGATGCTCGGCTGCATGATCGAATCCTCGCTCGGGATCACGGCGGCGGCACACCTCACGCCACTGATGGACATCGTGGACCTCGACGGCGCGGCGCTGCTCGCGGAGGATCCCTTCATCGGCGCGACGATCGCTGGTGGTCAGGTGCAGCTCCCCGACGGTCCCGGGCTTGGCGTGCAGCGACGGTGACCGACCGTTTCGCGGCGGTGGCGCTGCCGCTCCCCGTGGCCGAGCCGTACCGCTACCGGATCCCGCCTGCCCTCGCTGATCGCGCGCTCCCCGGGGCGCGCGTCGTCGTTCCGGTCCGGCAGCAGGAGATGGTCGGGATCGTGACGGCGGTTGACGTCCCCCCCCCAGATGCCGCCCCGCGGGACATCCTCGGCTGTCCCGATGTGACCCCCGCGCTGTCCGGGCCGCTCCTCGCACTCGCCGAGCGGGCCGCCCGGTACTACGGCGCCCCGCCCGGCATGATGCTGCGGGCGATGCTGCCCGCGGCCCTGTGGGGCAAGTCCCAGGTGCGCCTGCGTCTCGGGGCGTCCGTGCCTCGCGAGCTGGGGGGGACGGCAGGCGATCTGCTTGACTGGGTGCGTCGTCGCCCCGGTCCGGGGACGGTGGCGCAAGCCGCGCGCGCGCTCGGCCGCCCGATGTGGGAAGCCGCCGATCGATTGCAGCGGATCGGGGCCGTCGAGCTGGAGGTGGTCCCCCCCCCAACGACCGGCGGCGTGGTCACGACACGCACGGCGATGCTCGTCGGCGAGGCGATGCCCCTGCTGGAACGCGACCGACGCTTTGCCCGCGCACCCAAGCAACGTGCCCTGTATGAGGTCCTCGAGGGACGGGGGGGGCGGCTCGGCGTGCGAGCCCTGCTGGAGGCCGCGGGCAGTGGCGATGGTCCGCTTCGGGCGCTCGTGGACGCAGGCCTCATCACGGTGGTGGAGGAAGGCGCACCACGGGATCCGTTCGGGTCGCTGCCGAGTTCCCCCCCCCCGGAGGTGCTCGCGCCGGATCAGATCGCCGCGCTTGACCGCTTGCGCGAGCTCCCCCCGGGCGAGGCGGCGCTGCTCTTCGGCGTGACGGGGTCCGGCAAGACGCTGGTGTACCTCGAACGCATCCGCGAACTGCTGGCGACCGGCCGGGGCGCGATGCTGCTCGTCCCGGAAATCGCCCTCACGCCGCAGACGGTGGCACGGGTGCGCGGGATGTTCGGTGATGACGTCGCCGTGCTCCACAGCGGGCTCTCCGACGGCGAACGGGCCGACGCCTGGCGGGCGCTCCGCCACGGCGAGCGGCGTGTGGCGGTCGGTGCCCGGAGCGCGGTCTTCGCACCCGTTGCCGATCTCGGCATCATCGTGCTCGACGAGGAACACGAGGCCACCTACAAGAACGGCGAGACGCCGCGCTACCACGCGCGCGACATCGCGACCTGGCGTGCCCGACTCGAAGGTGCCTCCCTCATCCTCGGCTCGGCGACACCTGCCAGCGAGACCTGGGCCCGATTCCAGCCCGCCAACCGGGTGATTCGCCTCCCTGCGCGTGTCGGCGATCGCCCACTCCCTCCGGTTGCCTTGGTGGACCTGCGCACGGCTGCTCAAGTGCCAGCGTCCGGGGGCATCCCCTGGACGGTCGAACTGGACGACGCTGTCACGACTGCGCTCGCTCGCCAGGAGCAGGTGTTGTTGCTGCTCAACCGGCGCGGCTGGGCGTCGTTCATGCAGTGCACCGCATGTGGGGAGGTCGTGGACTGCCCCAACTGCAGCATCTCGCTGACGGTGCACCGACAGCCGGATCAACTGCGCTGCCACTACTGCGACTTCCAGCAGCCGATCCCCGACACATGCCCCGTCTGCCATGGCGCAACCACACGACATCTCGGGGCCGGCACGCAACAGCTCGAGCGCCTCGTCGCCGAGCGATTCCCCAGCGCCCGGCTCGCACGGATGGACCTCGACACCACCGCGAGCAAGTGGGGACATCACCACATCCTGGAGCGCGTCGGCAAGGGGGAGGTGGACATCCTTCTCGGGACACAGATGATCGCCAAGGGGATTGATTTCCCGAATGTCACGGTCGTGGGTGTGATCGATGCCGACACAGCGCTGCACCTACCGGATTTTCGCGCGGCGGAGCGGACGTTTCAACTGGTCGCGCAGGTGGCCGGGCGGGCCGGCCGCGGCCCGCGTGGTGGCCGCGTGCTCGTGCAGACCCGTCAGCCCGAGCATCCTGCCTTGCAACTCGCCGCGCAGCACGATGCCGAGGGGTTCCTGGCGACCGAACTGGAGGCGCGGCGCTCCCCGGCCTACCCGCCGCACATCGGGCTCGTGCGTGTCCTCGCCAGTGGCGACGCGTCCGAACAGGTTGCTGCCCGGTTGACGGCGTTCGCCGCGTGGTGCGAGAAGGTGATCGCCACGGCAGCGCTGCCGATCATCGTCCTGGGCCCTGCCCCCTGTCCGATCGAGCGGATTCAGGGGCGGTGGCGACACCATCTCATCCTCAAGGGCCCACCGCAGGCGCTGGGTCGGTGGATTCGGGCCGTCGCCCCCCGGCTGGGGACGATGCGCGATGGGGTGCGGCTTGCGGTGGATCGTGACCCGGTCTCGTTACTTTAGCGCTCATGCTACCCGCCGTCCTGATCTTTCTCGTCACCATCACGCTCGTCATCTGGCAACCTCGCGGCCTCGGGATCGGCTGGAGTGCGTGTGGTGGTGCGGCCATCGCGCTGCTGCTCGGCGTGGTCTCGCTCCCCGATGTCGTGACGGTGTGGGGCATCGTCTGGAACGCCACCTTCACCTTCGTGGCGCTGATCATCATCTCGTTGATTCTGGATGAGGCGGGCTTCTTCGAGTGGGCGGCGCTGCACGTGGCAGGGTGGGGCGGGGGCAGTGGGCCTCGCCTCTACGCCGCCATCATCCTGCTCGGCGCGGCGGTGTCAGCGCTGTTCGCGAACGACGGCGCAGCCCTGATCCTCACCCCGATCGTGATCGCGATCCTCGCCGCACTCCAGATACCGCCTGCGGCGACGCTGGCGTTCGTCATGGGCGCGGGGTTCGTCGCCGACACTGCGTCACTG
>JAABRY010000061.1 GCA_011390645.1 Gemmatimonadota bacterium | reverse complement strand
GAGGAATGGTCCGCAGCGATCGAACTGTATCGCGAGGCCATCCGGGCCTCCGAGGCTGGCGCCGAGGGGGCCGATCCGTCGCTGTACAATCGTGTCGGGGACATCTCCCACAAGGCCGGCCTTGAGGAGAGCGCCTGTGAGGCGTGGAGCCAGGCCGCCGCGCGCTATGGTGAACAGGGGTTCTTCAACAACGCGATCGCCCTCTGCGGCAAGATTCCGCGACTCGATCCGGATCGGGTGGGGACCTACCTCGAACTGGCCCGCTTTCATGCCCGGAAACGGGTGCTCTACGATGTCCGCCAGAACCTCACCCTCTATCGGGACCAGATGGCGGACCGCGGGAAGGGTGAAGACGCCCTCAGCGCCCTGAACGCCTTCGGCAAGGAGTTCCAGGCGTGGCGTGAGATCAAGGGGTTGCTCGACGAACTGCTGGGGCGTACCAGCGATACGGCCGAGGCCGCGTCCGCTGACGCCGAAGCCGAACGGATGCGCGGCCTGGTGTTCATCGATACCGACGCCGGGCGCGGTCCGCTCGAGGTGGAGTCGAGCACCGAGGTGGCATTCGAGGGGCCGCCGGCGGATGCGACTCCTGTCGAGACCGATCTGGTGCTGGAGACCACGCAGATCGTCGAGTTGGAGACGCCATCCGCAGAGATGTCCGCGACCCTCGATGGGCTTGAGCCGACGACTGCCGAGGAACTGCCTCCCGAAGCGGCCGCGCCGCCCGAGGATCTGGTGGACCTCGAGGCGACCACCGCGGAAATCCACGGTGAACCCTCTCTCGAAGGGCTGAGCACGACCGAGTTCGCCGCCCCCCCGGAATCCGGCGGCATCGTCCTCGATGGGCTGGAGTCGACGACCTTCGAGGCCCCTGCTGCGGATGAGATCACGCCGGTCCAGCTGGAGGGCTTCTCTCCGGAGGTGATCGAGATCGAAGTGCAGCTTGACCCGCCCGCCGCAGCGAAGGACCTCGTCTTCCTCGATACGGACGCCGATGCCGGTGCTGGATCGGAGCCTTCGTCGGGTGGAGGGGTATCTGAGCCAGAGGACGAGGGCGCAGACGACTCGAGCGACGATCCGTTGGGCGATCGCGTCACGGCCTCCGCCCTGCTTGAGCACGGTGACCGCGCCGGTGGGATTGCAGCGCTGGAACGGGCCCTTGCAGGGTACATCGAGCAGGAGGATTGGACGGCCGCCTATCGTGTGGCGACTGATCTCATCACCGCAGAGCCGAACTCCTCGGCCCGGCATCAGGCGCGAGTCGAAGTCGCGGCGAAGTGGGGCGACCGGCCCCACCTGACCGAGGCGTATGTGGCGCTCGGCGAGGCGTTCCAGCGGATGCAGGCGCCGGACAAGGCTGTGGCAGTCTTCCGTCGGGTGCTGGAGCTGGATGAGCTGAACGCCGCAGCTCGGGAAGCCCTCCGGGCCATGGCGCCAAAGGAAGAGGCGCCCAACCCGGAGGGGTACATCGATTTCGGGGCAATGGTGATTGATGATGTCGGCCCGCGCAGCACGCGCATGCGGACGGAGACGTCACCGATCTCGCCTGATGAGGATGAGACGTTCCGGGAGGCGCTCGCGGAGTTCAAGCGGGCGCTCGATCAGAACCTGCCGATCGAGGATCATCAGACCCACTACGACCTCGGTGTGGCCTTCCGCGAGATGGGGCTGCTCGACGAGGCGATCGGTGAGTTCCAGAAGGCGTTGCGCTCCGTGGAGGGTCGCCTGCGCACTGCGGAGGCATTGGGACAGACCTTCTTCGAGCAGGGCCGACCGGCCGTGGCCGAGGCGGTGCTCAAGAGCGTGGAACGCGGGACGGAAGGGGATGCCGACAAGATCGGGGTCCTGTACTGGCTGGGCCGCGCCCTCGAGGCGCAGGGGAAGGGGTTGGAAGCACGTGGCTGCTATGACCGAGTGCTCGCGGTGGACGTGAGCTTCCACGACGTCGCCGATCGCGTCACCGCGCTGTCGGACGGAGGAAGCGCGTGACCATGCCCCAGTTGGGCCCAGTCACGCTCGCCGACCTGCAGGCGCCCATCCTCCCGCGCTTGGCGCGTGTGGACGACGAGATGCGCCGGATGATCGAGGAGGACTTCCCCCTCATCACCGAAGTCAACCAGCACCTGCTGCGCATGCGCGGCAAGATGTTCCGTCCTACGTTGGCGTTGTTGGCCGATGAGGCCACCGGCGGACCGACACCACGCGCGGCCACCTTTGCCGCCATTCTGGAGTTGATCCATCTCGCCACGCTGGTGCACGACGACTCGGTGGATCACTCCACCTTGCGGCGCGGCATGCCGACGATCAATGCCGCATTCTCGCACCAGATCTCGGTGATCATGGGCGACTTCCTCTACTCGCGCGCCGTCGTCGAGGCGGTGCGGCTGGAGGACCTGGACGCGCTGCGCATCATTGGTCGGGTCACCAATGAGATGACCGTCGGCGAGATGCGTCAATTGCTCGCCCACGAGCCGCTCGAGTTCACGGAAGAGCAGTACGACCTGTTGATTCGCGCCAAGACGGCATCATTGATCTCCGGGGCGTGTGAGGTCGGGGCACTCGCTGGCGATCCCGCCCACCGCGCCGCACTGGCGCGCTTCGGCGAACGTCTGGGGATGGCGTTCCAGATCACCGACGACCTCCTCGACTACACTGCCGATGCGCGGGTGACTGGCAAGCCGTCGGGCCTCGACCTCCGCGAGCACAAGGTGACGCTCCCCCTGATCCATGCGCTGCCGCGCTTCACGAGCAGCCAGCGCCTGACCGTGGAGGCCCTGATGCAGACGGCTGAGCCGGACGAAGGGATGATCGCCGAAGTGGTCGCGGCGGTTGGCGAGGCGGGTGGTCTGGACTACGCCAGAGACCGCGCCTCGCAGCTGATGGCTGAGGCTGACGAGGCACTCCAGGGCCTGCCAGCGAGCGTGGCGCGGGAGACCCTCCGCGCGTCCCTGGGTTACGTTCTCGAACGGAGGCGCTGATGGCGGTCGGCCCAAAGCGCCCCCGCTTCTACCTTGGCGTGCTGATTGCCGGGTGCATCATGGGGGGATTCCTCGCCGCGCTGATGGAGCGATTCCTGCCCGAAAGTGCCGCCCGCAGCTTCTTCACCTACGCCGCGACGCCGACGTTCGGCCCTGTGTCGGTCGACCTCCTCGTGGTATCCTTTACGCTGGGTCCCGTTGGACTGAGCGTGTCCGTAATGAGTCTGATCGGGGTGGCCGTCGCGTACTACGCGGCACGGTCCCTCTTCTGAGAGCAGGAGCTGACGATGCCGAATCTGGGCTTTACCGAAATCATGATCCTGCTGGTGGTCGCGCTCCTGGTCTTCGGAGCCAAGCGACTGCCTGAGATGGGTGCTTCGATGGGGAAGGGGATCCGCGAGTTCAAGCGCTCCCTGACCGAGACGCAGGACGCCGTGATGAAGGGCGACGACACGACACCGAACCGGATGCTCGATGAAGGCAACACCGTTGATCGGGCGCCGACGACGAGTGGGGAGCCGAAGCGGTTGTCGCAGTGAGGTCGTAGGTCGTAGGTCGTAGGACATGAAGGGCCGGATCCCAAAACGGGAGCCGGCCCTTCGAAACTTTCGACCTAAGACCTACGACCTACGACCTACGACCCCCCTAAATCCCCCCACCCAACACCCCAAGCGCCTCCGCTTCCGCCTCGGCCTGCGCCGTCGTGCGGAACGTCTCGGCGCGCTCGTCCTTGATCTTCGCGCCATCGCGCAGCGCCTGCAGGAAGTAGCGCACCCGCTCGTTGCGCGCGGTGCGGATCGCTTCCGCCCGGATCGCGTCGAGGTCACGCGTGAACGCAGCACTGTCAGCGGGGACCCGCTCCAGCACGCGAATCACATAGAGCCCTTCCGGCGTGTCGATCACGTCGGAGAGCCTGCCTTCCGGCAGCCCGAAGGCGATGCCGATCAGCTTCGGATTCTGGAGCGGCGGGTTGACGCGCGGGAAGGGCGGGAACTCCCGGTGCGGGAGGCCCAGCGCGGCGGACGCCTCTGCCATCGAGCGACCGGCATTGATCTCGCGAATGAGGGTGGCGGCCACTTCCTTGGCCTTCTCCTCCTTCTTCTTCTCGAGCACAGCGAAGGTGACCGCCTGACGGATCTCGTTCAGGCTCGGAACACCGGCCTCATGCAGCGAATCGAGGCGGAAGACGAAGTACGCCTCATTGGTCTCGACGACCGGGGAGGTTTCACCCACTTCGGCCTGGAAGGCCCAGACGCCGGCATCTCCCACAAGGAGGTCGCCGACGACTGCCCGGCTGCCTTCCTGGATTGGCGCGGTCTGGCCGATCGGGAGGCGAAGCGCGCGGGCTGCCGTGTCGAGCGCGGCCGGATCAAGCCGGTCGGCGGCGAGGGACTCGAGCGAATCTGCCATGGCATCCACGAGGTCGCGGTGCTGTCCGGCGAGTTCCATCCGCACGAGAATGTGGCGTGCCGTGACGCTGTCTGCGGTCCGAGCGCTGACCTCGATCAGGTGGTACCCCTCCACCGTGAGCACCGGCTCGGAGACCGTGTTCAGCGGAATCGAGAACGCGGCATTCTCGAAGGGCGGAATCATGTCGCCACGGCCGAAGGTGCCGAGGTCACCGCCGAGCTGCGCGCTCCCTGGATCGGCCGACTCGCGCTGGGCGACTTCGGCGAACGAGGCACCGCCCAGGAGCTCTTCGCGGATCTCGGTGACCCGGGCCAACGCCGCAGCGCTGTCCGACGCGTCGAGCATCCGGGAGACGCCCACGAACGACAGATACGCCGTTCGCGGCCGTTCGAACTCCTTGGTGTTTGCCTGGTAGTACGCATCCACCTCGGCGGGGGTCACCTCGACCGCGCTGTCAGGGATGATGTTCCGCGCGATGATCGGCGTGAGCGCGATGCTGGTGGCCTCGCGCGCATCCCGGTACCGCTCCCAGAGGGCGGCATCGGAGAGGAAGATGTCGGCCGTCACGTTGCGGAGGAGCTTGGCGCGGAGGATCTCGTCGCGGTACTGGGCTTCGAGAAACGGAATGGCCTGCTGTCCCTCGGCGGTCGTCAGCCACCGCTGATACTTCACGAGGTCGAACTGTCCTTCGGTCTGGAAGTTCGGCGAGCTCTGGATGTCGGGAAGCGGGACATTGCGGATCAGTGTGGCGATCTCATCCGCGCTCACGGCCAGGTTGCGCCGCTTGACCTCGGCCTCGAGGACCGCATTCTGGATGAATTGCTCCCAGACCTCATTGCGGACCTGATCCACCTCTTCGAGCCCAAGCGACCGACCGGTCTCCTGCTGGCGAGCGGTGATCGCGCGCTGGACGGCTTCGGAGTAGACTCGGGCGTCAACCGACTGACCGTTGATCGAACCGACGGTGGTCTTGGTGAGGACGCCGCCTCCGCCCGAGAGACCGCTGAGGTCCACGAGCATCCAGAGGAGAAAGGCGGCGGTGATCAGATACGCCACAGGCTTGGCGGCATTGCGGAAGGCTTGCATCATGTCGGTCGAGCCCGCTCCGGAAGTGAGTGAGAAACAGCCCGGAAAGCTAGGCGACGGGCCTCCCAACCTCAAGCGCCACGATCGGACCGGTAGTTGACACAAGGTGGCTGCGACAGATAGTGTTGCCTTCCCCGACCTGTTTTCTCTCGCTCAGGACCCGATGCCGACCTCCCCGGAGATTCACCGCCTCGCCAGCCTGTGGCGTGAGACGGGCCAGCCGACGGCCTTCGCGGCGCTTGCCGATGCATTGCGCAAGGCCGGTGAGGCCGAAACCGCGTGGGGTGTGGTGCTGCAAGGCACGACACGCTACCCAGGCTTCATCCCCGGAAGGCTGGTCCAGGCCACCCTGCTTCGGGAGCGTGGAGCACTGGCGGCGGCGGAAGCGGTCCTGCGGGAGGCGCGAGGGATCGACCCTTCGCACCCGCTCGTTCAGGAGGCGCTCGACGGGATGACCGCGATGAACGGCCGATCCGGCGAGCCGATCCGGACACCGGAGCCAGTCGGTTTGGGGACCCCGGTGGCGGAGGGAGACCATGCCGCCGAGGGCTTCGACGACGGTTTCCTCGAGGAGCCCTTCGCGGCAGACGAGGTCTTGTCGGAGTCGCTCGCGGCGCTGTACCTCCGTCAGGGGCACCTTGAGCAGGCGGAAGCGGCCTACTCGGCGCTGACCGAACGGGACCCGGAGAATCTCGAGCTGGCCACGCGCTATGCGGAAGTGGTCGCCGAGGTTGCGGCCCGACGCCCGATGCCATACGCGGCGGCAGAGAGCGGTGGCCGATCGGTCGGCGAGTGGCTGGCGCAGATCGCGGCGGCCCGACCGGAGAGGCCCGCCCAGAAGGCCGGTTTTGATGCCTTCTACCAGGCTCCCGCAGCCCCTCCGGAAGCCACCACCGACTATGCGGCCTTCGAACGCTGGTTGAGGGACCTCGGCGCATGATCCGCATGCACGTCATCAACGGCCCGAACCTCAATTTGCTGGGCACGCGGGAGCCGACCATCTACGGCTCCACCACGCTCGCACAACTCGAGGCGCTGGTGCGGGCCCACGCGGCCAAGGTTGGCGCAGAAATCACCTGGGTGCAGTCGAACCACGAAGGCGTGCTGGTGGACGCCGTGCAGCGTCTGCGCACCGATGCCGACTGCGCGATCGTGAATCTCGGCGGGTATACCCACACCTCGATCGCCATCCGGGACGCGTTCCTCGCCGCCCAGGTGCCGTTCATCGAAGTCCACCTGTCGAACCTCTTCGCTCGTGAGGCAGCGCGGCACCACTCCGTCACGGCGGACCTCGCTCGTGGCGTGATCACGGGGTTGGGGCACGTCGGGTATCTCTGCGCCGTGGACGCGTTGGTGGCGGCGCACGGTGCCAGCTGACCCGACCCGCCGGGAGGCGCTCACGGGCGCCCTCTCCGGCATTGGGGCGGACGCGCTGATCGTTACCCACCTGCCGAACATCCGGTGGCTCACCGGCTTCACCGGATCAGCAGGAATCGTGGTGTTGACGGGGAATCGGCTCGCCTTGGTGACCGACTTTCGCTATGCCGTCCAAGCCCCTCAGGAGGTCGGCCCGACCGTCGAGGTGGTGGTCGACCGAAGCAACGTCTGGGAGCGGGTCCAGCGGCTGGTGAGCGGCCTTGGAGTGGTCGCGTTCGAGAGCCACGTCATGACCGTCCGCGAAGCGGATCGCCTTGCAGGGCTGCTCAAGGGCGCGGCGTTGCAGCCAACGGTGGACCTGATCGAGCAGTACCGTCAGGTGAAGAATGCCGCCGAGGTGGATGCCATCCGGGCAGCCGGGGCGCTGGCGCATGCCGCACTTGCCGAGGTGCTCCCGACGATCCGGGCCGGTGAGCGGGAGATCGATGTCGCGGCCCGCCTCGAGGCTGCGCTCCGGGTCCGAGGGAGTGAGTGGCATCCGTTCCAGACGATCGTGGCCTCGGGCCCGCGCTCCGCGCTGCCGCACGCCCGCACGTCCGAGCGTGTCATCGGGCAGGATGAATTGCTGCTGATTGATTTCGGGGCCCAGGTCGACGGGTATTGCGCCGACATCACCCGCACGATGGTGATTGGCCGAGCGGACCAACAGCAGCGCGTGATCCATGCGCTGGTGCAGGAGGCGCAGCTACGTGCCCGCGCCAACGTGCGTGCCGGAATGACAGGCCGTGAGGCGGACGCCCTCGCGCGGGACGTGATCGCTGCACGAGGCTACGGCGACGCCTTCGGGCATTCCCTGGGCCACGGGTTGGGTCTTGAGGTGCACGAGGCGCCGCGGTTGGCGGCAACGGTGGAGGCCCTGCTTCCGGTCGGGGCGGTGGTGACCATCGAGCCGGGGATCTATCTTCCGGGGTGGGGTGGGGTCCGGTTGGAGGATGACGTCTGGCTTGCGCCCGATGGTCCGGTCCTGCTGACCGACGGTCACACCGATCTCCTTGAACTCGACAACTAGGCGGTTTTTTTCGTGGCGACGACGGCCGATATCCGCAACGGGCTCGTGATGATGCTCGACGGGAAGCTGATGCAGGTGACATACTTCCAGCACGTGAAGCCCGGGAAGGGGAGCGCCTTCGTGCGCACCAAGATCCGCAACGTGCTGACCGGTGCGGTGCTCGATCGCACGTTTCCGTCAGGGGAGCGTTTCGAGACCGTCCAGCTGAACCACCGCCCGATGACCTACTCGTACCGGGACGGTGACTTCTATCATTTCATGGATCTCGAGACGTACGACGACGTGATGCTCACCGGCACGTTGATCGGTGACGACCAGCTCAAGTACCTCAAAGAGGGAATGGAGTGTACTGGCCTCATGCATGATGACGCAGTGATCTCGGTCGAGCTGCCGACCTTTGTGGAGCTCGAGATTGTCCAGACGGACCCGGGGATCCGGGGTGACACCGCGACCGGGGGCACCAAGCCGGCCAAGCTGGAGACCGGTGCCGTGGTGCAGGTGCCGCTTTTCGTGGAGCAGGGAACTGTCATTCGCGTCGATCGTCGCGATGACAAGTACCTGACGCGCGTATGAGCCCCGATGATCTGCAGGAACTCGCCCGCGCCATGGAAAAGGTGCCCGGACTGAAGGGCATCGAGATGCGCGACGTGCGCCGCTTGGCCCAGCTCCTCAAGGACCAGCCTGAAATCGGATCGATCGAGCTGAAGGGCTTCTTCGGGACCGGCGTGGTCATCACCCGGACACAGCAGGGTGGCGGGACGGCTGCGGCGCCGATGACGTGGGCGGCTCCCTCCGCGCCGTCCGCATCCGCGCCGGCGGCGGCATCTCCCGCCGCCCCGAGCGAGATCGCCATACCGGCCAGCTCGCTGAAGGAGATCAAGTCACCGATGGTCGGGACGTTCTATGCCCAGCCCGAACCGGGCGCCGACCCGTATGCTCGCATCGGGACCCGGGTCGCACCGGGCCAGACGGTGTGCATCATCGAGGCGATGAAGATCATGAACGAAATCGAAGCGGAGATCGGCGGCGTGGTGCGCGAGGTGTGCGTCGAGGACGGCACGCCGGTCGAATACGGCCAGGTGCTCTACCGCGTGGACCCGAATGGCTGACCAGAATACGCTCCCCGGCGACGGCGCCGAGATCGTGGCCGAGGAAGTCGCCGCCGGCGGCTTCAAATTCCGTCCGGCGATCGTCGAGATGATCCGCCGCGGCGCGTCCGACCTGCTGCTCAAGGCGGGTCGCCCCCCGACGGTCCGCGTCAACGGGCGGCTCGAGGCGCTGGACGCGGCGATCCTCAAGCCGGAGGAACTCAAGGCGCTGGCGGAAGCGGTGATGACGCCGCGGCAGTTGCGCGAGTTCGCGGAATCGAAGGAAGCGGACTTCGGCATCGGCGTGCCCGGCATCGGGCGCTTCCGGACCAACGTCTATCAGCAGCGCGGCACGGTGGCGTTTGCGCTGCGCGCCATCCCCTACGAGGTGCTGTCGATCCGGGACCTGCTCCTGCCACCGGTGCTCGAGGAGATTGCCGGACGGCCGCGCGGCCTCGTGCTGGTGACCGGCATTACGGGCAGCGGCAAGTCGACGACGCTGGCGTCGATGATCGACAACATCAACCAGAAGCGCCGGGTGAACGTCATCACGGTCGAGGACCCGATCGAGTTCCTGCATCGTGACCAATTGGCGAACGTCTCGCAGCGTGAGGTCGGCAGCGACACGCTCTCGTTCGGCGCGGCGCTGCGGCACGTGCTGCGCCAGGACCCCGACGTCATCCTGATCGGCGAAATTCGCGACCAGGATACGATGGACACCGCCCTCAAGGCGGCAGACACGGGGCACCTGGTGTTGACGACGATCCACACGACCGACGCCACCCAGACGATCTCCCGCGTCCTCTCGTTCTATCCGCCGCACCAGCACGGTGAAATCCGGATGCTGCTGTCGACCGCGCTCGCGGCCGTCATCTCGCAGCGACTGATTCCGCGCGCCGACGGCAAGGGGCGCGTCCCGGCCGTCGAGGTACTCGTCAACACGGCCGCGGTCGCCGACAACATCCGCGACACGCAGAAGGCCCTGAACATCCCCGACCTCATTGCCGAGGGCGGAACGACCTACGGGATGCAGTCGTTCGACCAGTCGCTGATGCGCTGGTACAAGGACGGCGTGATCTCCTACGAGGATGCCGTGTTCCACGCCACCCACCCCAGTGAATTCGCCCTGCGCGTCTCCGGCATCAGCGCGGCGTCCGACCGAACCTTCGACGACATCACGCCCAAGGGCGGACGCTGATGTTCCGCAAGGTCCTGGTGGCAAATCGTGGTGAAATTGCCCTGCGCGTGATCCGCGCCTGCCGCGAACTCGGCGTCGGCACGGTGGCCGTCTATTCGGAGGCCGATCGGGAGTCGCTGCACGTCCGCTTCGCCGACGATGACGTCTGCATCGGTCCCCCCCCCGGCCGGCAGTCCTACCTGCGGATTCCCGCGCTGATCGCGGCGGCGGAGATGACGGGTGCGGACGCGATTCACCCCGGGTACGGCTTCCTCGCCGAAAACGCGGAATTCTCCGACACCTGTCGCGCGTCGAACCTGACCTTCATCGGGCCGTCGGGTGACCAGATCCGCGCGATGGGCGACAAGGCGTCGGCGCGACGCCTCGCCGCCGAGGCGGGCGTCCCGACGGTGCCGGGCTCGCCCGGCGTGATGAAGGACCCTGAGGAGGCGCTGCGCGTCGCCGAGGGGATCGGCTTCCCCGTCATCATCAAGGCGACCGCCGGTGGGGGGGGGAAGGGCATGCGCATCGCGCGCGATGCGGACGAGTTCGGACAACTCTTCTCGCTCGCGCAGAACGAGGCGCTGTCCGCCTTCGGCAATGGTGATGTGTACGTCGAGAAGTTCCTGGCACGTCCGCGGCACGTGGAGATCCAGGTCCTGGGCGATACGCACGGTCGGGTGATTCACCTCGGCGAGCGCGACTGCTCGGTGCAACGGCGCCACCAGAAGCTGATCGAGGAGTCCCCCTCGCCGGCATTGACGCCGGAGTTGCGCGCGCGCATGGGTGATGCCGCGGTGCGGCTCTCCGAAGCGATTGCCTACGTCGGTGCCGGCACGGTCGAATTCCTCCTCGATGAAGACGGCTCGTTCTACTTCATGGAGATGAACACGCGGATCCAGGTGGAGCATCCGGTCACCGAGATGGTGACCGGCCACGACCTGGTGAAGGAGCAGATTCGCGTGGCGGCCGGCTTGCCCCTGTCGATCGAGGAAGTGCACCTGCAGGGGCACTCGATCGAAGTGCGCATCAACGCCGAGGATCCGTATCGCAACTTCCAGCCCTCACCGGGCGTGATCACCGCGTACCATCCGCCGGGTGGGCCGGGCGTGCGGGTGGACACCCACGTCTACGCGGGCTACACGGTGCCGCCGTACTACGACTCGCTGCTCGCCAAGCTCATCGTGCACGGACGGGATCGGGCCGAAGCGCTCGCGCGCATGGGCCTCGCGCTCGACACCTTCATCCTCGAGGGGGTGACCACCACGATTCCGTTTCTTGCGCGCGTCATCCGGCATCCGGACTTCGTTGCGGGGACGGTGGACACCAAGTTCCTGGAGCGCGAACCGCAGTTGCTGCGGGCGCCTGAACCTCCCAGCGAATGAGGATTGCCGTCGCCTTCGCGCCCAACGACGTCGCCCCGGCTGACGTGGCGGGGCGCGCGGTGGCCGTGGTGGACGTGCTGCGCGCGACCACCACGATCTGCGCCGCCCTGCATCATGGGGCGCGAGCGGTCATCGCTGCTGCGGAAATCGATGAGGCCGCCCGCATCGCGCAGGCGATCGATCGACGCGAGGTCGTCCTGTGTGGGGAGCGCGGCGGACGGGCGATCCCGGGCTTCGCGCTGGGCAACTCACCGCGCGAAATGACCCCCGCCGTGGTCGACCGCAAGACACTGGTGATGACAACCACCAACGGAACCCGCGCACTGCTGGCGACTGCCGGCGCGCGCGAGGTGATTGTCGCCGCAGGGGTCAACCTGACGCTCGCCAGTGCGCGTCTGGCCGAGCACCTGGCGGCAGGTCATGAGGTGCTGGTCTTGTGTGCCGGTCGCGAGCGAGCGTTTGCGCTGGACGATGCCTACATCGCCGGCCGTCTCCTGGTGACTGCGCTCCAGGGCTCTCGCTCCCGGAAGGGGATGAATGATGCCGCCATCGCGACCCTTGACCTCGTGCGTCGCTACGGCGAGCGGATCGATCGCCCCCTGAAGCTGTCAGAGGCCGGGCGATCGCTGCAGGCGCTGGGCTTCGGCGATGACCTCCTCGCGGCTGCAGCCACCGACGCACACCCGGTGCTGCCGTTCTACCACGACCGCCGGGTGACACTCGCCGCGGCCGCGGAGGTGGGATGACCTCCACCGACCGTCGACGTCGACTCGGGGCGGCCGCCGCGCTCGCGCTGGGACTCTTCCTGGCACTCGCCCTGCTGCCGCTCCCTTTGACAGGCCCCGTCGGCGCAACGATCGGACCGATGCTCTGGCGCGCCCTCGGCATCGGTGCGGTTGGGTTGCCGTTGCTTGGCCTCGCCATCGGTCTCGCAGGGCTTGATCGCCTGCCGCGGCTCGATCAGAAGCGGGCAGCGATTCTGGTCGGTGCGGCAATGCTCCTGATTCCGTACGTGCTCGGCGTGCTCTTTCGGGTCGAGCAGGCGATCTACCTCCCCGACCTCGCCGTGTGGGAATGGGATGCTCGGCTGACCGGATGGATTCCCGGGCTGTTCGCCCGCGTGGCGCTCGACTCGATCGGACCCGCCGGGGGGCTGCTGGTCGGCTTCCTCGCACTCACCGCCGTTACCCTCGGCACGCTGGCCTGGCACCCGCTGCAGCGGCTCGAGCCGATGCCTTCCGGGCCGACGCAGGTCCCCGTGACGCCCGCGCCTGTCCGGATCCGGCATGCCGCGCCGGATGAGGAAGCGGTGGCGGTCGTTGAGCCCGCGATGGAGCAGGGGATGCTGGATCTTCCCGCCCGCAAGCGCAAGCCGAAACCGACGCCCGAATTGTTCGACGAACTTGTTGCCCCCCCCAGGCCCGCCGACGAGGCGCTCCCGACCGTCGATCTGCTCACGCCGGCGCCAGCAGGCGACGTGGCCGCCGACGACGCCACGTTGCAGCGCTTGGGTGAACTGCTGCTGCAGACCTTGCGCACCTTCAAGGTCGAGGGGACGCTGGCCGGGATCACGTCCGGTCCCACGGTGAGTCAGTTCGAAGTCGTGCCCGCTGCCGGTGTGAAGGCAGGACGCATTATCGCCTTGGCCGATGACCTCGCCATCACGATGCGCGCGCAGTCCTTGCGCGTGGCCCCGATCCCCGGGCGCGGCGCGGTCGGCGTGGAGATTCCCAATCCGTCCCCGCGCATGGTGGCGCTTCGCGAACTGCTGGCGACCGAGGCGTGGCGGCAGAGCACGGCCACGCTGCCGGTCGTGCTGGGGCGCGACGTGGAAGGGAAGCCGGTGATCGCCGACCTCGCCAAGATGCCGCACTTGCTGGTGGCGGGCGCGACGGGGAGTGGCAAGTCCGTGGCGATCAACACGATCATCACCTCGCTCATCTACCGCTATACGCCCCGCGAATTGCGGTTGCTGATGATCGACCCGAAGATGGTCGAACTCTCGATGTACAACGACCTGCCGCACCTCAAGCACAAGGTCGTCACCGACAATCACGACGCAGCCGCGGTGTTGAAGTGGGCGGTGTACGAGATGAACCGCCGCTACAAGTTGCTCAACGTCAACGGGGCACGACAGCTGTCGGACTTCAATCGGAAGGTCCGCGAGGGCAAGCCGATGCGGAATCCTCCCGAGGAGCGGCCGACGCTCTCCACGGTGAGCCGCGAGGCCCCGGGCACCGCCCCGCAGGGTGAGGCCGAGTGGAAGGACGAGTACACCGAAGGTGAGTTGCCGATGATCGTGGTGATCGTCGACGAGTTGGCCGATTTGATGATGACGGTGCAGGGGGAGGTCGAGACCCCGCTGGCGATGCTTGCCCAGAAGGCGCGAGCGATCGGCATCCACCTGATCCTGGCCACCCAACGGCCGAGCGTGAACGTCCTCACCGGCCTGATCAAGGCGAACTTCCCCTCGCGCATCGCATTCCGAGTGGCGAGCAAGGTGGACTCCCGCACGATTCTCGATCAGAACGGGGCCGAAGCCCTGCTCGGCAACGGCGACATGCTCTTCCTGCCGCCGGGGCGCAACGAGCCGCAGCGCATTCAGGGCGCGTTCATCGGCACCGATGACAGCGAGCGGGTCATGGCCTGGTACGCGGCGCGTCGCGATGGCGCGATGCCGGCGGCGGAGCCGGATATCCTCGAGGTCGTGCGCGCGATGGGGGCCGACGGTGAGGGGGGGGGAGGTGGCGCCGAGGAGGGAGAGCACGACGCCCTCTTCCGCCAGGCGGCCGAGACCTGCATTCAGCACCAGGGCGGCAGCACGTCCTTGCTGCAGCGACGGCTCGGCATCGGCTACGGCCGCGCCGCGCGCATCATCGACCAGTTGCATGATGCGGGCATCCTCGGCCCGCCGAACGGCTCCAAGCCCCGCGATGTGCTGATCGGGCTCCATCAGCTCGACGAGTACGCCGAGTAGCTGCCCCCCCCCACAATTGGTGACCAGCGCGGTGCGATGAATTGCCCCGCCTCGTCGCAACGCGTACCCCGCCGTCCGGCCGGGGTACGCCAGCTTGCACGCCATGACGCCACCTCACGACACGCCACCCACCTTCCGCGATCCGCGGCACGCGCTCGGCCATGCCGGCGAGCTCGCCGCCGCGCGATGGTTCACACGCCACGGCTGGTACGTCGAGGCCCACCGCTGGAAGTTCGGGCGCCATGACCTGGACCTGATCGTGCGACGCGCCGACCTGGTCGCCTTTGTCGAAGTGAAGGTCCGCTCCACCCCAGTCTGCGGGGGAGGGGAGGAAGCGATTGGCCGCCAGAAGCGGCGCGTCATCGAGCAGGCCGCCTGGAGCTGGATTCTGCGCCACGGTCGCCCGGGGGATCAATACTCCTTCGATGTCGTGACGATCGCGGGGCCAAAGGGGGCCCGGCGCATCGTCCACCTGCCCGACGCCTGGCGCCCGGGGTGGCGATAGGGCGGTCGACATCTGCCCACACGCGAATCGGGCTATGCCGTACCGATGTGGAGTAAAATCATACACACGCAAAGGCTTGCTTCGGATATCTTTCGGTTGTAGCTTGTAGTTGTTGGTTCAAGTGACCGAATTCGCTCCACCTGACTACTCCGTTCCCTGTTGCTGTTCTCTCTTCTCAACTGAGGCACCCCATGGCATCCGATACCGACAAGAAGAAGGCCCTCAACCTCGCCATCGCCCAGATCGAGAAGCAGCTCGGCAAGGGCACCATCATGCGGATGGGGACCGACACCCCGCGCGACAAGGTGGCCGCGATTTCCACGGGGGCGATCAACCTCGACGCGGCGACGGGCATCGGGGGGATTCCCCGAGGCCGGATCACCGAGATCTACGGCCCGGAGTCGTCAGGCAAGACGACGCTCTGCTTGCACGTCGTCGCCAACGTGCAAAAGGCCGGCGGGGTCGCGGCCTATGTGGATGCGGAGCACGCGTTGGACATCGAGTATGCCAAGAAGCTCGGCGTGAACGTGGACGACCTGCTGGTCTCGCAGCCGGACACGGGCGAACAGGCGCTGGAGATCGTCGAGATCCTGGTGCGCTCCGGGGCGGTGGATCTGGTCGTCATCGACTCGGTGGCCGCCCTGGTGCCCAAGGCGGAGATCGAGGGTGAGATGGGCGATTCCCACATGGGATTGCAGGCTCGCCTGATGAGCCAGGCGCTGCGCAAGCTCGCCGGTTCGATCAACCGGACGAACTGTGCCGTCGTGTTCATCAACCAGCTCCGCGAGAAGATCGGTGTGATGTTCGGCAACCCGGAAACGACCACCGGCGGCAAGGCGCTCAAGTTCTACGCGTCGATGCGGATGGACATCCGCCGCATCGGGCCGGTCAAGGAGCGCGATGCCGTGATCGGGTCGCACGTCCGCGTGAAGGTGGTGAAGAACAAGGTCGCCCCGCCGTTCAAGCAGGCAGAGTTCGACGTGATGTTCGACGAGGGGATCTCGCACACGGGCCTCGTGGTGGACATCGCCTCGGAGTCGGGGATCATCCAGAAGTCCGGGGCGTGGTACTCCTACGGCGACCAGCGGATCGGACAGGGTCGCGAGAACGCGAAGCTCTTCCTCAAGGACAACCCGGCATTGCTCGCCGAGGTGGAGCACAAGGTCAAGGAAGGACTCGGCATTCTGGCCGCTGCTGGCCCGGGTGTCCCTGAGCCGGACGCGGACGACGAGTGATCGTCGACCGGTTGCAGCCTGACCCGCGGCGCCCCGGTTCGACCCGGGTCGTCACGGGCGGGCAGCCCGCCTGGACGGTGCCCGCGGACGTTGCTCGCGCATTGCACCTCGCCCCAGGCGTCACCATCACCGCGGCCATCCTCGAGCGCCTCGACCAGGCGGCCGATGAAGAGGCCGCGTTGCGCGCCGGGTTGCGCCATCTGGAGCGTCGCGGCCACGCCCGTCGTGAGCTGGCCCGCAAGCTGGCTCGCAAGGGACATCCTGAGGTGGCCATCGAAGCCGCGCTCGACCGGCTCCTGGCGCTCGGCCTCCTGGATGATGCCGCATTTGCTCGGCAGTATGCCAGGGCACGCGCTGGGCGAGGACGCAGCCCGACCCGCATCCGACGTGACCTGCAGGCGCTCGGCGTGGAGCGCACGGTGGCGGCCGAGGCTGTCGCGGAGGTCGTGGCCGACGAGACGGTCCCCGATCCGATCGAGCGGACGTTGGCTCAGGCCGAGCGTCGGGCGGCCGCGATGGCGTCGCTGCCGGTGCAGACACGGCAGCGCCGACTCCTCGCCTTCTTCGCCCGCCGGGGCTGGGGGGGGAGCGAGGCGATGGACCATGTCGCGCGCCTGCTCGAAGGGGAGCACACGTCCCGTTAGATTTGGGGGATGAACGCCGCCCTCATTCGCGCCAAGTTTCTCGACTACTTCGCCGCGCACCAGCATACCCGCGTCGCCTCGTCCAATCTGGCCCCAGCCGACGATCCGACCCTCCTGTTCACCAATGCCGGCATGGTCCAATTCAAGCGGACCTTTCTTGGGCAGGATCCGCGGCCGTACGTCCGTGCGGTGACCTGCCAGAAGTGCGTCCGCGCGGGTGGCAAGCACAACGACCTCGAGCAGGTGGGGCTGACGCGTCGGCATCACACCTTCTTCGAGATGCTCGGCAACTTCTCCTTCGGTGACTACTTCAAGCGCGATGCGATTCGCTTCGCCTGGGAGTTCGTGACCTCCCCGGAGTGGCTTGGCATCCCGGCAGACCGCCTGCGCGTTACGGTCCACCACACCGACGACGAAGCACGCGAACTCTGGCAGGAGCTCTCGGGCCTGCCGGCGGATCGCATCTACGGTCTCGGCGACAAGGACAACTTCTGGCAGATGGGGGACACCGGTCCGTGCGGCCCGTGTTCCGAGATCTACGTCGATCAGCTCTGGACGCCCGGCAGCACGCCACCCGTGATGTCACAGGCAGAGTTCGAGGAGGAGGCCGAGGCCGGTCGATTCCTCGAGATCTGGAATCTGGTCTTCATGCAGTTTGATCGTTCCGCCGACGGGACTCTCACGCCGTTGCCCAAGCCGAGCGTGGACACGGGTGCCGGGCTCGAGCGGATCACCGCGGTGCTGCAGGGTCAGGACGACAACTTCCACACCGATCTCTTCCGCCCGCTCATCGCGGATGTCGAGCGCTTGGTGGGTGCACCGTATCCTGGTGGCCCCGAGGGTACGGGGATGTCCTATCGCGTGCTGGCGGATCACGCGCGCGCCGTGAGCTTCCTCCTGCTCGATGGAGTGTATCCGAGCAATGACGGCCGCGGCTTCGTGCTGCGCCGCATCCTGCGCCGCGCGGTGCGCCATGCCTGGCTGCTTGGCCGCCGCGAGCCGACGCTTGTCGAGATGGTGCCGACCGTCGTCGCGCTGATGGGCGATGCGTATCCTGACCTGGTGGAAAAGCAGGAAGAGATCGCGCGCTGGATTCGCAAGGAAGAAGAGGGCTTCCTGCGGACCATCGAAGCAGGACTCGATCGCCTCGAGGACATCCGTGCCTCCGGCGCCACGGAGATTCCGGGTGAGGACGCCTTCCTCCTGTACGACACGTTCGGATTCCCGATCGACCTGACCATCCTGATTGCCGGCGAGATGGGGATCAGCGTGGATGTCGAAGGCTTCGAGCGTGCGCTGGACGAACAGCGCGAGCGCAGCCGCGCGGCGGCAGGGAAGGATGATGGGGCGGGCCTCGGCAAGGAGCGACTCATTGCTCGACTGGCCGGTGATGACGCGCGCTCGACCTTCGTCGGCTACGGCGACGTGACGGCACCGGTGAGCACGCGCGTGCTCACCGACGCGGCCACGGCGGCGGCTGGTGTGCTCGTGCTTGCCGAGTCGCCGTTCTACGCCACGTCGGGTGGCCAGGTGGCCGACACGGGTGTGGTGGAGGGCGAGGGCTGGCGCTTCCAGGTCACCGATGTGCAGAAGGATGCTGAGTTGGGCCAGCGCCTCATCGGAACGCTCGAGGGGAGCTTCGCGCCGGGTGAGGTGCGTGCCCAAGTGGACGCGGCGCGTCGTGCCGATATCGAACGCAACCACTCGGTGACCCACATCGCGCACCTCGTGTTGCGACGTCGCCTGGGCGACCATGTGCGGCAGCAGGGCTCGCTGGTGGAACCGGGTCGGATGCGCTTCGACTTCTCGCACCACGGGCCGATCGAGCCGGCGCAGCTCGCGGAGCTCGAGGCCGAGATCAACGAGCTGGTGCTCGAGAATGCCCCGGTGGACATTCGCGAGATGTCGTACCCCGAGGCCCTCGCGTTGGGTGCGATGGCCTTCTTTGCCGACAAGTACGGTGACGTGGTCCGCGTGGTCACGATCGGTGATTCGGTGGAACTCTGTGGCGGTACCCACGTGCGCAGCGCGGCACAGGTCGGCCTGTTCCGTGTCACGGCCCAGGGCGGCGTGGCCGCGGGTGTGCGGCGCCTCGAGGCCGTGACGGGACACGGCGCGATGGCCACCGTGCGCGCGCTCGATGCGCGGCTCACTGCCCTCGCCACGACACTGCGAGCGCAGCCCGATCAGCTCGAGCGGAAGCTGGAAGGACTGCTCGCCGAGCGCGAGAAGCTCGAGGCCAAGCTCGCGGAGGCGC
Organism: Gemmatimonadota bacterium; assembly: GCA_011390645.1. Lineage (GTDB taxonomy): Bacteria > Gemmatimonadota > Gemmatimonadetes > Gemmatimonadales > GWC2-71-9 > Palsa-1233. The sequence continues at coordinate 156 of JAABRY010000061.1, read as the reverse complement.
TGAAGGGGGGGGGAGGCACCGCGGCGACGCGCATCGCGACCGGTGGGATCACCTTGGTCCTGACACCGACCGTCGCCGAGGACCGCGGGCAACTGGGCGAGTTGGCCGATGCGTTCCGGGGCGCGGAGAAGACCGGTGCCATCCTCGCCTTGGTGA
>JAABRY010000060.1 GCA_011390645.1 Gemmatimonadota bacterium | reverse complement strand
GGTCGGCGCGGACCTGGTTCACTCCGCCAGCGTTCTCCGCGAGGGCCATCTCGAAATACGGCGTGTTCAGCAACTCATCGATGGGATACCCGGTCATCTGCGAGAGACGATCGTTGACGCGCAGAAAGGTGCCGTCCAATGCCACATGGGCAATCCCGACCGCGTTCTGTTCGAAGGTGGCGCGGAAGCGCTGCTCACTCTCGCGCAGTGCCGCCTCCGCCCCGAGTCGCGATTGTTCCCGGGAGAGGTTGTCGAGCCCGAACGAGACGTCAATCGCGGCCTCCTGGAGCAAGGCGACTTCCTTGTCCTGGAAGAAGCCTGCCTCATCGGAGTAGACGTTCAGCGTCCCATGGACCTCGCCGCTCTCGCGAATCGGGAGCGCTGCCGTGCTGCGATAGGTGGTGGGCTCGACAATTTCCTGCCACGGCGACATCGCGGGGTCGATGCGCATGTCGTTGGAGACGGCGACCCGACCGGTTGCGAAGGCGGCGCCGGTGGGCCCGCCACCCGGTCGGCCATCAGCATGGATGGTGATGGCATCGACATAGCCGTGATCATCGCCCCAGCGGGCCACCGGTTCGATGATCATGGTGGCGTCGTCGTTCCAGCCGATCCATGCCATGGTGAAGCCGCCGTTCTCCACCAGGACCTGACAGACCCGCACGAAGAGCTCCTCGCGGGTCGGGAGCCGGACGATCGCCTGATTGATGCGGCTCTGGGCGGCATACAACCGTGCCAGCCGATCGGCTTCGGTTTCGACCACCACGCGACTCGTCATCCGCGCGGGACGGGTGGCGGGACGATCGGGGGGGGGAGCGTATCTCGAGTCACGAGTGCGATTCGGCGAAGGGTGAGTGCTGACTCAAGGTGCGTGCCGGGACTGTCACGGGCAAGTCAGCTCGTCCGTGGGAATGAGGTCCATCGTTGGGACGAGGATCACGCCCGGAACCCAGGCGATGCAACGACTTGCGCGTGACACCTGACGATTGGTGGTGCAGCGCTTCGGCGCGGCAGGTTGACCGGGAAGCAGCTCGCCCGGCGAGGGGACCTGCTACCTCGCCAACGGCAAGTTCAAGGCAGCCAGACACCACCACAACGATTGCATCATCGGTGAAGGGCGTTGGTATCGCGAGAATGGCCAGCTCATGCAGACCGGCTCGTTCTCGACCGAAGGCCTCACGCATGACATCCACAAGCAACAGGGCGGCGCCAAGGTCAGGCGCCGCCCCGTCAGAAGCTGTTTGGATCGTGAGGAAGTTCAGCCCTGCTGCTGACGCTTCTTTCGGCGCGCCGCCGCCATGCCGACCAACCCGGTGGCGAGGAGGGTCATCGTGGCGGGCTCGGGGACGACCTCACCCGGGGTGCCGGGAATCGTGCTGACGTCGAACGCGGGGAAGGACCGCTCGACGTCCTGGAACCACGTGGTGCCTCCGTCCGTGGTTCGCATGATGTCTCCCACCACTTCGGTCGACTGGTTCCAGCCATACCACCCAGATGTTGCGGTCAACGTCACCCAGTACGTTGAACCATTGCTGAGCGCGGGGTGCAGCACGGACGATACGCCGAAAATATCGTGCTCTTCCTGGAGCGCGAATCCGGTCCACGACTCCAATACCGTTGCTGCGCTGATGTTCGCACCCTGCCAAATGGAGAGCGTCGCGTCCGCCCCGGTTCCCACGATCTTCAGCGCCGCAAAGCGAAGCCCAGAGAGCAGGTCACCACTCGTGCCTGCGAACAAGAACGGAGCGGCGACGGCGTAGTTCGAGCCACCAACAGGCCCGATCGTCCAGTTCGGATTGCCCACGTTGTAAGTGTCACCCGGACCGAAGGTGCTATACACCGTGGTCTGAGCTACGAGCGGTGCGGCGAGGAACAGGTGCCCAGCAACGAGCGCCAGACGGAAGCGAGCCGTGATCAAAGTGAACTCCGAGCGAGTGGGTGCGACTGACATCAGGCGAGCTCGGACACTGGCGCCCGACGTCGCGCCTGCATGGCAACTCGCATGCCGGGGCTTGCCGCTTGCAATCCTAGTGATCGCGCGGACCTGCACGTGATGCTCCGTTGCGCCGAGGCTACACGCGTGGCGGCCCCACCACACGCTACGCGCGAAGCAATCAGGTGGATGTTAATCGCGCCGGAGTACCACATGCGTGGCCTTCTCCGAGGCCACGAATTCTACGCACCGGTACCCCAGCGCGCGCGCGTCAACCCCCTCGAATAGCCGCTCGCCGCTCCCGAGCAAGACCGGGGAGACGGCATAGTGCATCTCGTCGATGAGGCCCTCACGGAGGTACTGCTGGATCGTGTTCGCGCCGCCACCGATGCGGACATCCTTGCCATCAGCGGCCTCGCGCGCCCGGTCGAGCGCCTCGTGGATCCCGCCGGTGACGAAGTGGAAGGTGGTGCCACCTTCCATTTCGATGGGCTCCCGGGCGTGATGTGTCAGGATGAAGGTGGGGACGTGATAGGGTGGGTTGTCCCCCCACCACCCCTTCCAGGTCATGTCAGTCCACGGACCACGACTCGGCGCAAACATATTTCGTCCGAGAATCCAGGCGCCGACATTCTGGAAGCCTCGCGCGGCGAAGTCGTCATCCGTACCAGTGGTGCCGCCGTCCTTGCCGAACAGCGTGTGCTGGATCGTCCGTGTCGTGATCATCCACTGGTGCAGCTCCCCGCCCCCCACGCCGAGCGGGTTGGCGAGGTCCTGGTGCGGACCGGAGCCATAGCCATCGAGCGAGATGGTGAAGCTCTCGACGCGGATGCGTGTCATGCGGGATCGTCCCTCTTGCCGATGGTCAAGGACGCAGCGTCTCGTGCTCGAAGATGATCCCCATCCCCGAGTCGCTCGCCACCAGGACCGCAGCATAGATGAAACGGGTGGTATCAGTTTCCCCGGCCGTGAGCCATCGGAAGCCGCCGGTGACGATCAGTTGGTCCGCTCCCAGCGAGACGAAGCGAAGATCCTCCCACGTGAACCAGGCCGGTGGGATCCACGCGACTTCATATCGCTCCCGCAGCTCCGCCTGGGAGACTCTCTGCGGCTCACCATTGAAGACGATCAGCGCACCATCGGGGTGGTAGAACCCCGGAATGGCGCTGCGCTGGCCGGTGGCGAGTGCCTGACCGTAGCCCTCGTAGTGGGCCGCGGCCATGGCCTGCAGATCGATCGGCGGCGCAGCGGCCGGGGCGGGCATGTCGGCGTCTTGCGCGCAGCCCCCCACGAAGAGGATCAGAAGTGCGGAGCGCAGGACGGAGCGGGGCATCGGCTGGGTTCCTCAGAGTGTGGGGCTGCTACGTCTGCTACCTGGACCGATGTGCTTCCATTTCGATCTCGATCATCAACCCGGGCAGGGCGAGGCCCTTCACCTCGAGCCAGCTCCCGGTCGGGAACTGCGTCGGGTAGATCGTGCTGCGGTACGCGGCGGCCTCGAGAAACTTCGGCATGTCAGTCGTGAAGACATTCTCGACGATCACGTCGTCGAAGGTGCAGCCATAGTGCGCCAGTACCTTGGCGAGGTCAGCGTAGCAGTTCTTCATCTGCTGTTCGAGGTCACCGACGGCCGTCGGGTTGCCCTCGTCGTCCATGCTCACCGCGCCCGAGATCTTGATGTCGTCACCGATCCGCACGGCGTGGGTGTAGCCGTAGGCCTTTTCGACCTCGGGACGCAGATTGAAGTACTCGCGTGCTGCCGCCATGGGGTGCGCTCTCTCGATTGGGGGGGGATTGAGTGGAGTTTGTCGGTGCAACCAGACCTGCGAAGGTAGTGTCAGAACCGGGAGCGGGAAAGAGCGGCACCGCGGCGAGGCTGGAGCTACGCCACGCGTTCACCCGCAGCAGCCGCGGTGATCAACTTCTCCAGGCGCCGCTCCCGCGTCTCCTCGCGCTTGGCGCTCATTACCCAGTGGGCGGTCTGCCGTTGGTACGATGCGGCCTGCGCGCGGTACCAATTCCATGCGGCCTTGTTCGCACGGAAACGTCGTTGGTACGCCGGCGACAATTCGGTGTCGCGGGCCGCGACCGAATACCCTTCCTCGTGCTCCACTCCTCGCGCGAGGAACGGCGCCATCCCGGCCGGGTGCATGAGCCCCGCCGCTTCAAGGGCCTTGATCTTGGTGACGTTGACCTTGCTCCAGATGCTGTTCGGCCGGCGCGGCGTGAAGCGCTGCACATGGCGCGCATCGTCCACGCGGTGCAAGACGCTGTCGATCCACCCGAAGCAGAGCGCCTGATCCACCGCCTCCGACCAGCTCATCCCCTGCTTGCCCGTGTGCTTCTTGTAGAAGCCGACCCACAGCTCTTCGGCCCGATCGTGGTTCGCCTCGAGCCACGCGCGGAATTCGGCTGGTGACTTGAAGTAGCGTGGCTTGGTGGGGCTCAGGGGCATGGACGGACCGTGCAAAGGCCAAGGAGCTCAACGTACCGTGAGTACGAAGCAGCCCCAGTTGTTGCCGGCGGTCGCCACCATCATCCAGCGACCCACCGTGGGGAGCCGAATGCCGGTGGGGTAGAACCTTGTACTGGTCGCTTTGCTTTCACCCGGCCCGTACGGCGACGCGATGTCGCGTGTCTCATACACGCGACTCTCGGCGACCTCATCCAGGCGGGTCGCTTCGACCGTCAGCATCGGTGCCTCCGACGGCATCTCGTTCGGGTGCCACCAGAGCTTGCCATAGCCCTGCCGCCAGACGTCGTTGTACAGGAGGAGCGGACCGGCGACGAAGTTGCCGGAGCGCTTCGAGTCTGCATCGGCGTTGACACACCTGCGCTCATGCGTGCCCGTGTGCGCGTTGTGGTAGCGATCGGCGTTGTTCGTCACCGCTGGCGGGCGCCGGCTGCCGCGCTCCTCCGCCTCGAGAACGGACATTGCCACCGAATCCTCGGGGACGGCCGGGCGACCAGTCCAGTCCCGTTGTGCCTCTCCACGTGAGAGCACGGTGCAGGTCATCACCAGCGTGAGCAGGATGGGCCTTAGCATGCCAGCCCGGGGCTGTCGCGCGTTGTTCGGGGAGCCACCGCAGTGGCTCACGCGGTCACAAGGCTCGATCATTTCCTGATGCTCGCCGTGCGCAGATATAGCCTCAGCCCGAAACTGAACGGTATGGCCGCCGCGAGTACTGCCAGTAGCAGGGTCCGGGACCAGTCGCGCGTTTCGGGGGAGAATTCGAAGGTGCCGAGGACAGCGAAGACCCCTCCGAGAAGGGAGCAGATCCCTGCGGCCAGGAAGAGGCCATCGAGAATCCGCATCTCGGCACCGGCAGGCCATGCCGCCACCTCCCGTTGCCGGTATGCCTTCCACCCGAAGAGACCAGCACCACACAGGATCGCCAAGGAGATGGCTGCATAGCCTAGATCAGCGTTGTCCATGGGATGGCTCCTTGGTTCAGGAGGGAGGCTGGGTTACTCGATCAAACTTGCGGTGTCGGGACGTCGTAGCGCAACTCCGCGAAGCCGGTGCCGATCGCTCGAGCGGACGTGAGCTTGAGCGGCGGGTTGGTGATGGCGCGCGGCAGCAATGGCTTGCCCGCGCCAAGGGTCACCGATCCGACCTGCACGATGAGTTCGTCGAGCAGGCCGGCATCGTGGAACTGTCCGACGAGATCCCCTCCCCCGACGATCCAGAGGTTCTTTCCCTGTGCGGCGCGGGTCATCTCCGCGTGAACGGGGCGCACATCGCCACGTACGAATCTGACATCGGCGCCAGGCACCGAGGGAAGCGCTCGCGTGGTGAATACCCATGCCGGCTGGGTGTACGGCCACGGCCCCGGATGACTCGCCTCCGGGCCGAGCACATGGTGGAGCATCCATTCGTACGTGGCTGATCCCATGGCGAGGGCACCGATGTCGCGCACGAAGTCTTCGTAGCCCGTGTCGCCGACATCTCCCAACGGGAAGAGCCAATCGAGTGAGTCGTCACTGGTCGCGATGAAGCCGTCGAGGCTGGTCGCGGTGTAGTACTGGGTTTTCAGTGGATCCCCCTTGAGTGTTCACATCCTCACGGCGGTTGCACGAAATCTACTCGAGCGTGGTATCCACCCGATACGGTGCCGCGGCAGGCGCGCCCTCGACATATTCCGGGTGCACCCCTGCCCCGCACGGATCGCCCCGGAGAGGAGCGCATCATGAGCGACAGCGACGAGCCAGTCCCGGTGGGACTCTCCACCCCCCACTTTCAGGAGGCACTCCTCGACGCGATCAATGACGCGCTGCCGGAGGGCATCCTGGTGGTCAATGGCGAAGGTCTCATCGTCTCGTACAACCAGCGCATCCTCGACGTCTGGGGAATCCCGCCCGAGGTCATGGAGGGGGTCGGGATCGGCTCGGCCATCGGCACCGTCCATGACCCGCTGCTGGCCAGCGTCTGTGAGCGCACGAACGACCCCGCCGCCTTCGCCGCCCGCTTTCGAGAGCTCCACGACGCACCGGAACTCGATGATGACTGCGAGATCGCGTTGAAGGACGGCCGGACGCTGGCACGCGTCTCCACCGCGCTGCATGGCAGGGACGGCGAGTACCTCGGTCGGGTCTGGTTCTACCGCGACATCACGCCCCAGAAGCTCGCGCAAGCCCAGCTTGAGGCGCTGGCGCGCGAGGACCCGCTCACCGGCGTGATGAACCGACGCTACTATGACGAGCGTGCGGCTCAGGAATTCGCCAGAGCGGATCGCGAGCAGCTCACGCTTGCTCCCGTGGAGTTCGATCTCGATCATTTCAAGCAGATCAACGACCGTCATGGGCATGCGGCGGGCGATGAGGTGCTCAAGGCCGTGTGTGGTGCCAGCACTACCATGATGCGCGCCACCAGCCTGTTCGCCCGGATTGGTGGGGAGGAGTTCGTGTTCCTCCTGTCACCCACGACTCAGGAGGGCGCACTGATCTTCGCCGAGCGCCTTCGAGCGCGCGTTGCGGCGCTCGAGATCCCGGTCGGTGAGGAAACGATCTCGGTCACGATCAGCATTGGCGTCGCGCTGCGGCACCCCGGCGGAGACACGCCGGAAGCGTGCCTGGTGCGTGCGGACAATGCGATGTATGCCGCGAAGACGAACGGCCGCAACCGGGTCGAGCTCGCGGACTGATCGAGGGACCCAATATAGGGTGGGGTCTGGCTCAGTCAGGTGGTGATACCACACTCAACAGATGGGATTGCAACGCCCTGGCGCGCGCGTGCTCCAATTCCGCGGCACCCTGCGCTCCAGGCACCAGTACTCCCTCGCGTTGCTCGGGATGATACTTGTCACTGCGGCGGTAACGTCCACCGCGCGATCAACATTGGTCGGCTCGCAACAGCCGGAAGGCGGCGAATCCGCTCCGTTCCCACCAGCACCACTTGATTCTCCGCGCGGTTTTGGACCAGGCGGTAGTGTTCGTGGACGACATCGAAATCCACGAGTTCCGCGTTGGTGACCGGTAGGTCGGCGACCAGCGAGTGGTCCTTGCGCGAGAGCACCCTGAGCCAGGTGCGTTCTTCCTCGCGGTTGCGCATGGCCACCAGAATCAGGTCGCGCGCGTCGTCTAACGCTATGGCCACCGGCATCCCGCCGAACACCTCAATTTCATCGAGCACAGCACCGGTCGCGGCATCGAGGAGATAGATCTTGCCGGCCATAGGCAGAGTCAAGTCGCGGTACCAATACGCTGCTGCGTAGAGCGAATCCTCGGATGCGCTGAACGCGGCGGACGTGTACCAGAGTTGCACCGGGGCAGGAAGCGGAGCGACGATCTCCCCAGTCTCCAGATTGTACAGGTCGGTATTCCTCGCGAGGGGCAGGATTCGCTTGGCGAGATATCCCGCTTCGTAGCCGACCAGGACGTCATACACGTTGAGGTCCACAAGTTCGCAGCCGGCCCACGGCACGCCGGTAGCGGAGTAGCGACACGTGAAGCCCGCCTGATTCGATGAGCCGATGTGTGCGGTCAGCGGACCAAGGATGGCGGTAATTCCGTTCCCCAAAGCCTCTCCGATCACGACATCGGTAGCGGGTCCGAGACCTGCCGCGTCATATGGCCGCGAACGCACGAAGTCACAGCCGAAAACCGTCTCGTTGCCACCGCGCACCATTACGTGCCCGGCGACCGGTCCGGGCGCGATGCCACCCATGCACCGCGGCGCCTGCATGGCGAGCGGCCAGGTGCGAATGATCTGTCCGTTGCCGAGCGAGACCTCAGCGGGGCCCTCGAGGGTCGTGCCGAGGACCACGGCCCCGCTCGGTACCACTCGTGCGACCACCGCACCACCGACTTGTGGGCCCAGTTCGCCCGAAAGGAAGCCATGCAGCCTGACCATCCGCTCCAACGGATCGAGGTCAGTCCCCTCAACACGGACCGCCAGTTGACCGGTGTGGACAGGCAACGCGGCTGCAAACGTTGAGTCGTCTACCCGCGTGACAGTAAGGGTGTCACCATTCAGCAGGATGACAAGCGGCGGTTCTTCCGCCTCAGCGTAGCGGACCACTGCACGCAGCTCTCCCCCACTCCAGAGGTCAGTCTTGACGATCTCGATGATGCGATCGTCCGCTGGCGGCAGCACCGGGGCAGTGTTGCAGCCAGACAATGACAACATCACTGCCCAGAGGATGGGAGTGCGCATGCCGATTTCTCCAGGAAGGGCGATTACCAATGGTAGCCGCCGATCCCGGAGTGTTCAACAGATGCAGGCCTTCAGACCTGCACCGTCCTGTGCTCCGTCACATCCATCAAATCTCGCGGGGCCCCCAGCATCCCCCCGAAGAGCGCCGCACCCGCACCCAGCAACAGCATCACGAAGGTCCACAGCGCGGCCTCGGCCACGGCATCCGCCGCGCCGGCCCCGGTCTCACGCGCCTGCATCTCTGCGTCCACCTTGAACTGATCATACCGTACCGCCGCCTGCTGGTAGGTGGTGTCCCACCGGGCTACGGTCGTATTCGCTTCCTGCTGGGTCATCCCACGAGCCACAAGAATATTGGTAAGCGCCTCACGATCGGCGGCCTGCAGCACTCTGTCACCACTCGTCGCGATCCGGCTCAACACACTACTCAGCTCCGTGTCCGCCGCCTGCGGATTGCGCGCTGATTGCTCGGCTGCGCGCTCGGCGCTGTTGACTGCCGCCTCACCTGCCGCACCGATGCTGTCTGGCTGCAGTTCCGGCTTGCCAGTCTGCCGCAGCAGGATCTCGGCTTCGCGCTGAATCGCGCTCACATCGATGCCGCGGCGGTCGAGTTCGGTACCGATTGCATCGCCCACCGCGGGTGCAGCAGCACTCACACCCTGGCCCAAGAGCGACATGCCCTTGCCCAGGACGCCAGCCGCGCCACTGATGAGGCCTCCGATGGTCGTCGTCACCAGATAGAAGGTCACCACTGTCGTCAGTCCCCAGGTCAACAAGCCGTGCAACAGGCTGTCCGTCCGTTGCGGCATCCCGGCCAGCCGCCCAGCCACCCAGCCGCCCGCGAAAAGGGCCACCAAGGTGCTGATACCGAACCAGATCAGGGTCCCATTGGCGAGCCCATCCACCGGATTCTGGTCTTCCATCGGGTTGATCGAGTTGGCACCGATCGCCAACCCGAGAACGCCCAGCATCAGGTGCAGCGCCATGGTGACCACAATGCCAGCGAAGACGGCCCCCCAGGAGATGCGCTTGACAGCCGCAGGCATGGTGTCGGCGTAGTCGCCGGTGTAACCACCTCTATCGGTCAGTACTTCTCGTTCCATCGTATCCTCCTGATGTGTGATCCAACAAGCGTGTCCGCTATTCCGTGGTCTTGCCGTCGAAGTGCTCGGTATCGTCCTCCGCGGCCGCGCGCGTTTGATGCACCACCCCGTCTCGGTGATTGGGTGGCGAGTAAATGGTGTAGAGCTTGAGCGGGACGTTGCCGGTGTTGACGATATTGTGCTTCGCGCCCGCCGGAACGAGGACGGCAAAGCCCGCCTCGAGCGGTACCCGTACACCGTCCATGACCGCTTCCCCTGTCCCCTCCTCAATGCGGAAGAATTGATCGAGGGTGTGCACCTCCTCCCCGATCTCCTCCTGAGGATTCAACGCCATGACGACGAGCTGGCAGTGCTTCGCCGTATAGAGGACTCGGCGGAACGCACCGTTGTTCACGGCGATGGTTTCGATGTCTTCAATGAAGCCCTTCATGACATTTCTCCTTGACGATGACAGTTCGCGATACTCTGGGCCCTGCAACCGCGCATGTGGCTCGCACCCATTTCGCACTCCACAGCCCGTCCTATCGGACGGTGAACCGATCCATGGCATAGAGCACCATGGTCAGGAGTGGCAACCAGATCAGCAGGAAGGTCGAGCGCTTCATGCCGACAATGTCCGGCAGCGTCAGCTTGCCACGATCGCCCCATTTGTTGATGGTCCGGTCAAGGGTCCCGGACATTTCGGCATACAGGTACGAGCCCACCATCAGGCCGGCCACTCCTCCGATGGCGTCCCAGTTCCCCTGCCCCAGCGCGGCCGCTCCGGTACCGGGGCAGTATCCAAGCAGCCCGAAGCCGATGCCGAAGAGCAGCCCGCCAACGACGTTTGATGCATAGCGGGTCGGCTTGAGATGGAGCTCCACCCCGCCGAGCGCGTGCAGGGCGAAGATGCCGACACTGCCGACGATGATGGCGGTCAGCATCACCTTCATCACGGTGAAGTCCTCGAGCAGCAGTGCGCCAATCAGGATGTGATACTTCGCCACGCCGCCCTTCTGCAGCAGGAAGCCGAAGGCCACGCCGAACAGCAGTCCGAGTACGAGCTGCCTGGTCGAGTCGCTGTTGCCGATGGAGGCGGCGCGTGCATTCGCCGGCGACGATGCCGTCATGGCTGCCGCTCCAGACGCGGGCTCACCATCGGAACATCAGGTGCGCCGTGACGAACCCACCGATGAAGAAGCAGAAGACGGCGATCCACGATCCGACCGAGAGCTGGAGCGTGCCGCTGATGCCGTGTCCGCTCGTGCAGCCACCCGCGAGTCGCGCACCGAAGGCCATGATGACGCCGCCGACCACCGCAGCCGCGATGCGCCACGCATCCGCACTCTCGCCGAATTGGGCGGTCCACATTGGCGGCACCCACGCGCCGGTAAGCTCACCACCCTGCCAGGCCGCGAGAAATGCACCGGCAACGATGCCGATCAGCAGCATGACCCCCCACTCGACCTTCGGGGTCTTCTTCTCGTAGTACGGCAACTTGTCGGTGTGCTTCGGCGCGATGGAACGCCCCACCATGCCGGCGATCCGGGCGTAGGCGGTGGAGGCGCCGAGCGGCTTGTTGGAGAAGTAGAAGGTGAGCATGGTCAGCACGCCGATCAGCGCCCCGACGAGGTATGGGGACCAGGCGGGGCCGCTGTACATCAGCGGGTCGGTCATGGTGCGTCCGCCTCACGGGCTTCGTGCTCCACCGGGAAGCCGGCGCCGAGCCATGCCTGCCAGCTTCCGGGGATGTTGCGGACGTCGAAGCCTTCGGCCTTGAGGATGCTGGCGGCGATGCTGGCCCGGTAGCCGCTGTTGCAGTACACCGCGACCGGCGTCCCCTTGTCCAGTTCGGCAGCTCTGTCCGCGACTTCGGGGAGGAAGATGTGGGTCGCCCCCGGGACGTGCCCCTTGTCCCATTCGCTCGGCGCGCGAACATCGACGATGGTCAGCTCGTCCGCGCCTGCCTGCACCTCGTGAACGTCCATCTGAGCGACGTCGGCCAACGCGAATCCGGCCTTGACCCACGCCGACATCCCGCCGAGGAGGTAACCCGCGATGTTGGTGAAGCCGATGCGCAGCAGGAGCGCCACCACGGTGGGACCGGCTTCCGCACGATCCAGCACGAGATAGGCCGGCGTCTCCGGATCCAGCAACCAGCCGGCCCAGATGGACATCTCGGGTGAGCCCCCGATGTTGCGTGCTCCGGCGATATGGCCACCACCGAAGGCCAGCATCGACCGGGTGTCCACCACCATGACATCGTCCGTGGCAATCGCAGCCTTGAAATCGGCGGGCGCCAGGCCGCGAAGAAGCGGGAGGCGCCCCAGCACCTCCGGCCCGGCGGCATTGAGTTTCTTCATCCGCTTGTAGTAGGTCGGCTCAGGGGGAGCGGTCGACAGCACGTACTCCTCGAACGCCATCTGGTCATGGAGCTGGAGGAACGGGTTGAACTTCCGTTCGTAGCCGATGGTGCTTGTCAGCCGATCACCGATCTCCGCGCCGCATGGTGATCCCTTCCCGTGGCCAGGGTAGATGATCACGTCACCATCGAATGCGCAGTAGAAGGTGTAGAGGGTGTCGTGCAGCTGCTCCGCCAGGCCGGCGGCTTGATCGTCACCCATGAGATCCGGTCGACCGGCGGAGTTGACGAACAACGAGTCGCCGGAAAAGACGCCCCACGGGGTGGGCGCACGGTCGGTCTCGCAGGCCAGGTACGACATGTGCTCAGGGGTGTGACCGGGGGTGTGGCGAGCGATCAGTGTCAGCTCGCCGAACTCGAAGCTATCGCCGTCCTTGAGCGGCTCGTGCTCGAACGCGTAGGTCGCGTTGCCCTCGACGCTGACGTGAATTGCTGCAGTCTGCACGCGATCGGCGAGTTCACGTGATCCGCTCACAAGGTCGGCATGAATGTGCGTCTCGAAGACGTGGGTGATGACCACGCCGTGCGTGCGTGCGAGGTCCACATACACCTCGACATCCGGACGCGGATCGATGACCGCGGCGGTGCCGGCCTCATCGTCGCCGATCAGATACGACAACTGGGCGATGCCCTTGGTGTGGATGGTCTCGAAGATCAATGCCATGCGCTGCCCGCCACGAATGCTCCTGTGATGCTGCGTGGTGTGCCGCGGTGCCGATTGCATCGCGTCTGAGGCAATCTATGTACTGCCACGCGCGTCGTGTCGTCCTTCCCCCCCCCCACGTTCGCGTCACTCCGCCGGCAGCGCGTGCATCGCCGGAATGATGCCTACCTCGGTCGATGGAGAGACCTGCCAGACAGTGGCGTCACGTCTGCTTGCATCACAAATCGCCGTGTGTGTTCAGGTTAGTTGCGATGCGTGCACCGGAGCCATACGTCGGGCATCAATCCGGGGACTGAGACGGTTGGGGCGTGCAGCGGCATGGGGGATGGTTGTATCGCAGACCTGCGGAGGACTGTGGAGAGGTTGCCACGGCGCTCGAACGGGCTTTTCCGGCGGTAGGGGTTCGTGCGGTACCGATGAGGTGGCGCGGGGCGAGGTCCCTCCCTTCGGTCGGGACGAGGGTGTACCTACCCTGCCAGCGCCTTCAAGTGCTGCCGCGAGTCGAGCAGTCCCTGCCATGGATCGGTGCCCGGCGGCTTGTCGCGTACGCTCAGCACCGTGAACTGATCACCTGACGCGAGCTTGGCCAACTGCGACCAGGGGATCGGTACCGACACGCCAGCCGCTGGGCGGGCACGAGTTGACCACGGCGCCACCGCAGTCGCGCCCCGCGAATTGCGCATCCAGTCGACGAAGATCAATCCCTTGCGCGCTGCCTTGCTCGCCTTCGCGATGAAGTGACCCGGCAGTGCCGCCTGCATGTGCTCGGCGATGCTGCGTGCGAAGTCACTGACCTCGTCCCAACTCTTGCGACGAACGATCGGCACCGTCACATGCAGCCCCTTGCCGCCACTCGTCTTGAGCCAGCTCTCCATGCCGAGCTCGTCGAGCAGTGCGTGGACACCACCGGCAGCTTCACGCACCTGTGCCCACGTCACCCCGGGCCCAGGGTCAAGGTCGAAGATGATCCGATCGGGTCGCTCGACGTTGTCGGCCCGCGACCCCCACGGATGAATCTCCATCGTGCCCCACTGCACCAGCGTGACCAGCCCCTCGACGTCATGAATCACCACATGCGGGTGCTTCTTGCCGTCGCTCTGCGTGATGGCAACGGTGTCAACGGACTCCGGACGCTTGCCGGTCCAGTGCTTCTGGTAGAAGCATTCGTCGGCACTTCCCGAGGGACACCGCACCAGCGACAACGGTCGCCCCGCGACATGGGGAAGCATCACCTCCGCCACGCGCGCGAAGTGCTCCGCCAATTCGAGCTTGGTGATGCCAGCCTCCGGATAGACGACCCGATCGGGATTGGTGATCGTCACGCCGGCCACTTCGGCGGCCTCGGCTGATGCGGTTCCGGCATTCTTCCCTTGCTTGATCATGCGTGGTTGCTCGCGTTGAATGGTCTCGGGCTCCTTGTCCTCTCGAAGCCCTTGGAACACCGGGTGGCGCAGCAGGCCACTCGGTGTCCACTCCGCGAAGGCGACCTCGGCGACCAGCAGTGGCTTCAGCCACTGAATCGCACCAACAATCCCCGCAGGGCGTTCATCGAGGGGAGAGGTCTTCCGCTTGAGCGGCTCAAGGCGCGTCCGAATCTCCTTGAGCGCGTCATCGTTGAAGCCGGAGCCTACCCTGCCCGCGTAACGCAGCGCCCCGGAGTCCATCACGGCGAGCAGGAGCGCGCCGAAGCCGATGCGGCTGCCCTTGGGTGGGGTGAACCCCACGACCACGAACTCCTGCCGATTGCCGCACTTCACCTTGACCCAAGACCGGTGTCGGCCGCTGGCGTACGGCGCCTCCACCCGCTTGCCGATCAAGCCCTCCAGCCCGAAGCGACAGGCCGCCGTGAGCAAGGCACTGCCGCTGCCCTCCACGAGTTGGCTCAGGTGGACGTCATCGCCGGCGCGGAATCGTGAGGTCCTGAGCAGTTGCTCGAGAAGACCGCGCCGTTCACGCAACGGGAGTTCGCGCAGGTCTCGCCCATCGAGTGCGAGGAGATCGAAGACGAAACAAGAACGATGCCTGGGTGGCGTGGTGTCGAAGCTCTCCTGCAACAAGCCGAAGCGGGAGATGCCGGCTTCATCGAGCACCACCGCCTCACCGTCGAGGATTGCCGAGGAGGCCTTCACCCGGGTCATTGCGGCGGCGATCTCGGGAAAGCGATCGGTCCAGTCGTGGCCGTTTCGGGTCAGGAGTGAGGCGGAGCCGTTCGCCACATGCGCCTGCAAGCGGTACCCGTCGTACTTGACCTCGAAGATCCAGTCGTCCCCGCTCGGCACTGTATCAATCAGTGTCGCGAGTTGCGGTGCGATGAATCCGGGGGTGCTCCGAGGCATATCGGCCAGCGTGGGTACGTCGGTGCGTTTGGGGGTGGCAGTACGCGTGGGTGAGTCGGTGCGTTTGATCAGAAGCCACTGCGGCTTGGCATCGCGGCTATTGCCGGTGGTCTTCCCCGTGCGGACCAGCACCCAGCCGCCTTGGAGCACTTGCCCCTTGAGGTGGAAGGAGAGCTTGCCGGCTTTGAGGCCCTCGCGGGGGTCCTCGTCCGAGCTCCAGGTGCCTTGGTCAAAGATGTCCACGGTGCCAGCGCCGTACTGACCCTTGGGGATACGTCCCTCGAATGTGGCGTAGGCCAGCGGGTGATCCTCGGTCTCCACGGCGAGCCGCCGGACGCCGGGCTTGGTGCTGATGAGCTTGGGCACGGCCCAGCTCTTGAGGACCCCGTCGAGTTCGAGTCGGAGATCGTGGTGTTCGTTCGAGGCGAAGTGGTGTTGCACGACGAAGGTGTTGCCGGTCGCCGAGCGGGCCTTGGCCCCACGGGGCTCGCTCGTGACCGTGAACGTCCGTTTGCGCCGGTACTCGTCGAGCGCCATCAGGCGCTCTTGCGGGATGACTTTGCCGTGCGGGTCGTCTTGGTCTTGCGTGCGGCGGTCTTGCCCTTGGTGCCCACGCTGCGCCGGAGTGCTTCCATCAGGTCAAGCACCTTGCCTTCCGGCGGTGCCTCTGGTGCGTCCTTCGCGGCCTTGGCGCCCTTCTCGCGCGACTTGATGAGCTTCACCAGGTCGTCGTGATACTCATCGTGGTAGGCCGTGGGCTCCCATTCCATCTCCATCCCTTCCACCAACTTCTTTGCCATCGCCACTTCCTGAGGACGAATCGACTTCGCCACGTCCTTGGCCAAGGTGATCCCCGCCTCCGCGGGCTTCCGCACTTCGGCGTCGTAGCGAAGCATGTGGGCGATCATCGCGCCATCGAATGGGTAGATCGCCACCAGGTACTGGCGCGTGCGGAGCACAACGCGCGCGATCGCGACCTTCCCGGTTTCTTCCAGGATGTCATGAAAGAGGAGATAGGCCTTCTCATTGCCCTTCGTCGGGCCGATGACATAGGGCCGGGCATAGTAGATCCGGGGAATCTCCTCGCTATCCACGAAGCCGAGCACGTCGAGGAGCTGCGTGGACTTGGGATTGGCGTTCTTGAGATCCTCGGGGGACAGCACGACGTAGCGGTTCTCGGAGACCTCGAAGCCCTTGACGATGTCTTTCGACTCGACGGGCTCACCGCTGGTCTTGTTGATCTTCTGGTAGCCGATGCGTGACATGTCGCGCTTGTCGAGCATGTCGAGATCGATGCGCTCGGGCGTCTCCGCGTTGAAGAGCTCGACGCCGATCGTGACGAGTCCGAAGCTGAGTGAGCCCTTCCATGTGCTGCGTGGCATGGGTGATACCTCCGTCAGGTTGACGGCTGTGCGCAATGCGCATGCACAGGCGGTGACGCGCCGGGGCGCATCCATTTGTGCCGGTCATCCCATGGATGGAGAGGGAGAGGAATGTCAGCGCGAGGGCCGTCCGCCGCCCGCCGCCGCACCGAAGGGACTGGTCAGGAAACACTCCGGCCCATCGTTGAAGTAGATCACCGGACGTGACTCCACGTAGCGCGTATGACATGACACTCCTCAGAACGGCGCCGGTCGCTCGACGACGAGCGCCTGGCTCGTTCCCGGATGGACGAACGCCAACCGCTCGGCGTGTAGCTGAAGCCGCTCCCCCTCACGCGGCGGAGTGCGCCCATATAGCCGGTCGCCCACGATGGGCGCATCAAGTCCCTCCGGATGCGCCGCATGCACCCGCAGTTGGTGCGTGCGACCCGTGCGGGGGGTAAACCGGATCCGACTGCGCCCGTCCGCCCGGCTGACCACCTCCCATTCCGTGTCGGTCGCCTTGCCGTGGACCGGGTCATGGATCTGTCGCGGACGATCATCCACGTCCACGCGGAGCGGCAACGTGATCCGCCCCTGATCTCCTGTCACGTTGCCGTCGAGCCAGGCAACGTACTGCTTGTCAATCAGGCGCAAGGAGAACAGTCGCTGCAGCGCCGAGGCGGTGACAGCATCCTTTGCGACCAGGAGCAACCCGGATGTGTCGAGGTCGAGGCGATGCACCGCCAGCGGGCCCGTGGCCTCGGGATAGCGCGCGCGCAGGCGCGTGACCACCGAATCCTGTAGCGAGGCACTCCGTCCCGGTACGGTGAGCAAGCCGCTCGGCTTGTCCACGACGAGCAACTGCGCGTCCTCATACACCACGGCAGGCTCGGTCGGGGCGATGGCCTCCGATCCGAAGAGCGGCGGCGGATCGACGGGGAGTCCGTCGAGCATGTGCGTGAGAATGGGCAGGCACTTGCCGCGACACGCCGCGTAGAACACGCCCGCGTGCCGGTCGCCCGTGGGTGACGGCGCTCCCCACCACAACTCGGCCAGCGCGAGTGGCCGCAGCCCACGTCGGTATGCGTGAGCGAGCAGCTTTGGTGCTGCGCAATCCCCTGCACCTCCGGGTGGCTCCATCGGCGCGAAAAGGGTGCGCAGCGACCGCACGTCGCCGCGCGCACTCTGGAAGCGGTAGCTGTCCTGGATCTGGCGCAGCAGCGTGCGCGAGCGGATGGATCGTGTCTCGTCGAGTTCGCGGAGTGCGGTGGCGACACGACGAGCATCTGCGGTGTTCTGGTGGGTGGGCATGGCGGCAAGCAGCCCGGCGCGCTGGGCCGCGAGGTCGCGCATTTCGGTCTCGCCGGGAATCCATACCGCGTTGCGCATCGCTGGGTCAAAGGTTGGAGGCACCCAGCCGTCGATCTCCCACTGTCCATTCACCATGCCGGAAAACCCGCGCAGGTAGCCGATCGTTCCGCTGGTATCGGCGACCACCAGCACCCCGAACATCTTGCCGTTGCCCGGCTCGCTCAGGCGCCAGGCACGCGCGTCGGGCGCGTCGAGCCAGGCGACGAGTTCCATGGCAGCGCGGCGTGCCAGCGGGTGCACCGCGCCACGGTCAAAGGGGCTCGGAACGCGGGTGGGCCACTCGGCTGAATCCGGTTGGGGAGCGAATACGATCATGGGCGGAGAGCGATGAGAAGATCTCGAGTGGTGCGTTGCTGTGATGTGGCGGGCGAAGTCAGCGGAGACTCTCAGGAATCTACCGTGCCGGGACCACCGACGTTGCGTGCTGTCGACTGGCAACGACCGGGATGATCGTCATCCCGAGCGAAGCGGGCCGCCGGGCGGCGCAGTCAAGGGATCTGATTCCTGGGATGGTACTCGCATCCCTCCCCTCGCGCTTCCGACGCATGGAGGGCACTCCTCGGGTGTGATCGCCGCGCGCGACCCTTGCAGACGACCGGAGTCAACTGGGAACCTATTCTACCGATCCACCAGCTTGTCCAGTTGCTCCGTATACCGCGCCCCCTGAATCTCCACCGCGCTGACGGCCTCAGCGATGGCCCTTAAGTCGTCCGATTCAAGTGCAATTGCCGTGGCCGCGATGTTCTCGTCCACGCGGTGCCGCTTGGTGGTGCCCGGTATCGGCACGACCCACGGCCGCTGCGCCAGGATCCACGCAATGGCGACCTGGGCCGGGGTGGCTCCGCGCTCTGCGGCGAGCCGCGCAAGTAGGTCGATCAACGCCTGATTGGCCCGACGATTCTCCGTCGAGAGGCGCGGAATGGAATGCCGGAAGTCACCCGGCGTGAAGACGGTGGCGGCATCGATCGCCCCCGCCAGGAAGCCCCGGCCCAGCGGGCTGAACGGTACGAAGCCGATGCCCAACTCTTCGAGCGTCGAGAAGGTGGCCGATTCGGGCTCCCGCCACCAGAGGGAATACTCGCTTTGCAGCGCAGTGACGGGGCACACCGCATGGGCGCGACGAATGGTCGCGGCACTCGCCTCCGACAATCCGAAATGCAGCACCTTCCCTGCGAGGATGAGGTCGTTCACCGCCCCAGCGACATCCTCGATCGGGACCGCAGGGTCAACACGATGCTGATAGAGGAGGTCGATCCGATCGGTCCGGAGTCGGCGCAGCATCCCCTCCACCGCCACGCGAATGTGCTCGGGCCTGCTGTTGAGTCCGCCATGGTTGTCGCCCGAGTCGGGATCGAGATTGAAGCCGAACTTGGTGGCGATCACCACACGGTCCCGATGCGGGGCAAGCGCCTCGCCCACCACCTCCTCGTTGGTGAACGGCCCGTACATCTCGGCCGTGTCGAAGAAGGTGATGCCGCGCGCCACCGCATGATGAACCAAGTCGATCGCCTCGGACGTCGGCAACGGCGGCCCATACCCGTGGCTGAGGCCCATGCAGCCGAGTCCGATCGGGGACACCACCAACCCACGACCCAGCGTGCGGGGCATCGTCGGGACAGGGAGACTCATCCCGCGTAGAACGAGATCATGACCGGCAGCGGCGGCTCGACCGCATCGGTCACCGTCACGCGCACGGCATCCACACGCACCGGCTCGAAGCGGGAGAGGCGGCGGTAGCCGATCGTGGTTCCACGGGAGAGCTCACGCCACGCGCCGTTCACCCTGCCCTCAAGCCGGTGCGCCGCCACACGCTGCCCCTGCTCGATCGGCTCGCGCAGGTCGGCGATGCTGACCACTGCCGGTGCGGCAAGCTCCAGCGTGCCAACCCCCGTCATGCCCCTGTCACCGATCCACGAGGAGAGGCCACCGCGGGCGAGGTCAGTGGCAAAGAGCCGATCGAGTTCGGTGCGCATCCCCATCAGTCGTTCTACGTCGGTCGGGTGCAAGAGGCCATTGCGCGTGGGTGGCACGTTGAGGAGCAACTTCGAGTTCCGGCCAACACTCGTGAAGAAGATGTTCACCAGATCGCCTGCCGAACGCACCTTGTCGTCCTGCGCCGGGTGGTGGAACCAGCCCGGACGGGTCCAGCCGAAGTCCACACGCGGGTCGGTGCGCACGAGGTCCGGCTCGCCACTGAGGCGATTGTTGGCGAAGTACTCGCCGCGGAGTCCGGAGCCG
>JAABRY010000059.1 GCA_011390645.1 Gemmatimonadota bacterium | reverse complement strand
GCAAGCCGTCGGCGGGGAGCAAGTCTGGGCGGTGAACGGCGAACGGCGAACGGCGAATGGAGTGGCCAGCCTCCCACAGGAGACGCCGCTCGCGGATCGCTGTTCGCCGTTCGCTGTACAGGCCCGGCAGGAATCGAACCTGCAACCCCCGGTTTTGGAGACCGGTGCTCTACCAATTGAGCTACGGACCTTTGTTGTGCCACTGCCAGGGTGCCTGACGGGGATCGAACCCGCAACCTCCGCAGCCACAGTGCGGCGCTCTAACCGATTGAGCTACAAGCACCACGCACCCTGAGGGGCCAAAGATGCCCACCTGCGGGGGATGGGTCAAGCCGGAGCCTTCTCCCAGAATCGTCGTGCCAGCGGCGCGGTGCGCAAATTCCCCGGCACCGCCTCCCCATCCAGTGCCGCCACAGGCACCACCCCTCGGGCGGCATTGCAGGCCACGAGCGACCGCCCGGAAAGTTCCTCTCGCCGCAGGGTGCCGGTTCGCACCCCCCCGCGCACCAGCGTGGTCAGGTGTGCCCGCGCCACGCTCGGCAATCCTCCGAGGCTCAATGGCGGGAAGACCAGTTCCTCGCCCTCCCACCACCCGATCGCCCAGCAGCTTGCTTCGACCACGAGCCCGTCGTCATCGAGCAGCAGCGCGTCGTCTGCTCGGAGCGGCGTCACGGAGAGCCGGGCGGCCTCCAACCAGGCGCGGTCGGTCGTCTTGTGCGGATAGCCCCGGTGCACACCCGGCGATGTGGCGAGCGCTACGGGGTCGGAGGCCGGCACCTCGCGCGGCACCAGTTGCCACCCCTCCGGGTGCAATTCGCAGCGCACGACCTGATCGTCCCCCCCCCACGTGGGCGACGCCGCCGGCACCGTCAGGCCCAGCGCCGCGGCGCTCGCCTCCACGCGATCCCGGTGCAGGGGCCAGAGCGGCACTCGTCCGCGCATCACACGGACGGTCTCGAAGAGGACTGGCTCCAACTCGGTCATCATGCCGGCACCTCCGCAACCTGCGGGCGAGAGCGCAACGCCTGAACGGCGGTCGCGCCGATGATCACGGCTCCTCCGGCAAGCGCCCAGGCCGTTGGTCGCTCCCGCAGCAGCCACCAGGTCCACACCGGGTTGAGCGCGCTCTCCACGAGGAGAAGCAACGAGGCTTCGAGGGCCGCAACCCGACGCAGACCCGCCGTTACCAGAATGTACGCCAAGCCGATCTGGAAGACGCCCAAATAGAGGATCACCCCCCAGTCACCGATCGGGTGCGGTCCCAGTGGCAACGCGAACGGCAGCGCCGCGATCGCCCCGAACGCATTGCCCATCACGATAGCCGCCAGTCCCTCGCTGCGCACCGCACTCTGCCGGGCGGCATCACGCCCCAGTCCGCGGAGTCCGCACAGCATCACCGCATACGCTGCCCCACTTGAGAGTGCGAGCAGGTTGCCGAGCGCAGGGTTCGGCGCGGTGCCACTCGGCGCATCGCGACCGAGGAAGACGAGCACCATTCCCACGAGGACCGCACCAAGTATCGGCCAGTCTCGCGACCGCACCGGTTCCTTGAGCAGCCATGGTCCGAAGAGCAGGAGAAAGAGCGGGGCCGTCGACTGCAGGTAGATCGCGTTGGCGCTGGTGGTGAGTCGGTTGGCCAGCACGAAGGTGACGAGGGTGAGTGCATACACGACGCCAACCAGCGCTGCGCGCGCCGAGATCCCGCGTCGCGCGGCCGGCAGTGCGATGACCAGCACCAGTGCCGCCACCCCGGAGCGGAAGGAGGCCACTTGCCAACCGGTGAAGTTGGCGAGCTTGATCGCCGCACCCCCGGTCGAGAAGAGCAACGCGGCGATGAGGATCAACAGGCGAGGTGAACCCAGTCAAGACTCCGGAAGGACCGCAGGGAAGCCGAGCGCCACGGCAAGCGCGGCGCGGGCGGTGATCGCCTTCGCCTCCGTATCGGCGAGGCGGGCGGACTCGTCCAGCAAGGTGCGCTCGCGGAGGTTCAGGAGGAAGAGGGTGGACTCACCGGCGTCAAACCGCGTGACCTCGGCCTCCAGCAGACGGCGTGCGTAGCGGACGGCAACGGCCTGGTTTTCTCGCGCGACGGACGCGGCCTCCAGCATCGCCGCAGCGGTGCGTGCTGCGGCCGTCATCCGGCGCAGGGCGTCGGCCACCCCCAGGTCAGCCGACTCCAGCCGCGCCGCCGCAGCGCTGGCCTGGCCCCGCTCCGACCAGAGCAGCAGCGACGTCGAGGCCTTCAGCCCGAAACTGTAGTTGCCGCCCGCCTCAGGAAACCCCGAGAGTCCCTCCAGCGCGTCACGATCGGCGAGTCGAGCCACCTTGGCGGTGACATCCGGCAGCAGTTCCACGAGGGCCTGTCGCCGCGCCGCTCGCGCCGCGTCCGCCCTGCCCGCGGTTCGACGCACTTCCGGATGGGCGCGACGCGCTTCCTCGAGCCACGCCGCCAGCTGGGTGTCGTTGGGGGGGGGATCAACCGAGAGCGCGCCTGGCCGCATCGCGTCGGCCAATGCGACGGGCGCGCCCACCGCATCCCACCGCATCGCCTCGACGGTCTCGCGTGCCGCCACGAGGTCGGCGGTGGCGAAGGCGTTGGCCGCCCGACGACGGGCCACTTCCAGCGAGGCCTCGATCGTGTCGATCGGGGCGGCATCACCCGCCAGCACCCGCTGTCGCGTCGCATCCAGCCGCACCTCGGCGAGGCGGACCCCCTCGGTGGCGAGGGTCGCCACCGAGGTCGCGGCGTGCCAGTCTGCCCACGCGATGGTGGCCTCGTACAGCAGCCGGTTGCGCGCTGCGGCACCCTCCCCCACTGCGGCATCGCGCAACGCGCGCGCCTCGGCCGCTGCCGCCCGCCGACGGTCCGAGACGATCCCCTGTCCCAGCGGCACCGAAAGTCCCAGCGAGACGGTTCCAGCGTCAGGGGTGTAGCGATCGGCTCCGGTGCGCGTCCCCCGCGTTCGGTCGAGACCAAGGGTCACGTCCACACCGAGCGGTGTGGGAACGCGAAGGTCGGCTTCGAGATAGTTGTAGTACTCCGAGCCACCGAATTGCTTGCGA
The DNA here is from genome assembly GCA_011390645.1 of Gemmatimonadota bacterium. Taxonomy (GTDB): domain Bacteria; phylum Gemmatimonadota; class Gemmatimonadetes; order Gemmatimonadales; family GWC2-71-9; genus Palsa-1233. The sequence continues at coordinate 17,064 of JAABRY010000059.1, read as the reverse complement.
TCCCAGCTCGCGCTCAGCACCGGATCGAAGAGCCGCCCGACCGCGACCTGCGCCTCGGCGGATGCCCGTTCCTCCAAGAGCGTCGCTTGTCGAGCGACCGGATGATGGGCGCGCACCTCAGCGAGGAACGCCGCGAGTGTCAGCGTGTCTGCCTGCGGGGCCTGCACTGGCGCGAGCACAGCGAGCATCAGGCCCGCGAGTGCACCGATCATTTCGCCCCCGGCGATCCCGGAATGCCGCCCGGTGCGGGTTGCGAGACGGAGGGCGGGAAGCCGTTGAGCAGTCGCCAGAGCTCGTACCAGATCGGCACGGTGTCCAGCATGGCCCAGCCAAGCACGCCCGACCCGACCATCAGGGGGGGGGAGGCCGGCCACGGGTCATCCGCCGGATCGGGGATGATCAGCACACGATACGTCCCGCCGGGTGAATCCACCTGGTCGATGACCTGGATCATGCCGCCGAAGGTGCCCACCGCCACGCTCGGCCATCCCGCGAATTGCAGCGCGGGCCACCCATCAAACTGGAGGCGCACCTTGCGACCGGGTCGCAGCAGCGGGACATCCATTGCCTTGACCTCGAGGGCCACCGCCAGCGGAGCGTTGGCCGGGCGCACGGTCACGACCGCTTCGCCCTCCTTGATCACCTCACCCACGCCCGCGCGCAGTGCCCGCACGACCCAGCCGTCGCGTGGTGCCCGGATCTCGAAGAGTGCCTGCCGCTCCCGCACGTTGTCGGCCGTGTTGCGCAGCTTGGCCACTTCGGCGCGCGTGTCGCCCACCTCGGCTCGGGTGGCATCACGATCCGCGCGTGCCTTGGCGATCTTGTCGGCATAGCTGGCCGCGACCGCATCCACTTCAAGGATGGCGTTCTGCAACTCGGCCTGCGACCGGGCGAAGACATTGCGTGCATGCACGGTGCGGGCGAGGGCCGCCTGCGCACGGCTTCGCGCGGCCTCCACCTCCACCAGCGACTTGAGGCCCTCGCGTCCCAACCGTTCCTGTGCCTCCACCTGACGCGCGGCGATCACGCTGTCCACGAGCGCGACCGCCACGGCAGCAGAATCGGCCGCTACGGCGAGCCGCACCTGTTCGACCTTGGTACGGGACTGCGCGAGCGAGAGCACGCGGGAGGAGTCGAGCGCGACGAGCTGGGCCTCGAGTGCGGCAACCTTGGCGACCTTCGCCTCGGCGGACACCGTCTTGCCTTCCACTTGTTCTTCGAGTCGGAGGGCCGTCTCCGGATCGAGGTACTCCTGCTTTGCCTCCTCCAGCGAGAGGAGCAGGTCCCCGGCACGCACGAACGCCCCTTCGCCCACATGCCACTGGACGATGCGCCCCCCGACGACGGCATTCACCTGCTGTGGCCGATCCGCTGGCCGGAGCGGCATCACGACACCCTTGCCCTGGACATACTGCTGCCACGGGATGAAGAGCACCGCCACCGAGATGGCGAGGAGGCCGAGCACGATGCGGCGCGCAATCCGGTGGCGACGGGGGGTCGCCAGCAGTGTTGGCGCGTGCAGCGCCGCCTCGATGGGCAGGGCGTCATGGTTGGGGCGTGACAGCGGTGTCATCGCGATCCCCCCCCCACGACCGGGGCGCAGATCGCGCGCACCAGCGGATCGTCGGCAACCGCGTCGAGCGGTCCATCCGCGGTCACCGCACCCTCCCGCAACACCAGCACGCGATCCGCCGCCGCAAAGAAGGCGGGATCGTGCGCGACCGCCAGGACGGTCCACGGGCGCGCACGATCCATCAGCACCGAGAGAAATTCCTCGCGCGTCTCACTCTCGAGGTGCTGGAAGAAGTCGTCCAGGACGATCATGCGCGGGCGTCCGGCGATCGCCTGCGCGAAGAGCAGGCGCTGGGACAGGTGGGTCGGCAGTCCTGCTCCCCCGCCCTCCAGCATGGTGTGCATCCCCTGCGGAAGGGTGGCCACCCAGTCCATTGCACCGGCCAGCTCGAGGGCCTCCGCCACCTCCGATGCGCTCAGGACCCGCCCGAGACGGACGTTGTCCTCGATCGGTCCGTCGAAGAGATCGTTCGGTGAGAGGAACTGCCCGATGTCCGCGCGGAGTGCCGCCAGGTCGAGGTCATGGATCGGGACCCCGTCATAGCGCAGTCCGCCCTCGTGACCGGTGTACAGGCCGGCCAGCACACGCAGCAGGGTGCTCTGTCCGGAGCCGTCGCTGCCAGTGAGCACGACACGCTGCCCCGGCGCGATGTCCAGCGTGATGCCCGCCAGCGCCGGTCGATCCCCACCAGGGTAGGTGTAGCTGAGCTTGTCGGTCCGGATGGCCAGCGCTGTCCCCCCCCCAGCATTCGGCAGCACGCGGCCGCCGGCCCGCTCCAGTTCGAGGTCGGTGACGTGGCCCGCCTTCTCGACGGCCGCGAGGAGGTCGTACACGGTGCTGATGGAGAGGATCAGCTTTTCCAGGGCCGCCAGCACCGTCACGATCACGATCTCCGAGGCCACGAATTGCCCCAGCGTGATCTGTCGCTGGATCACGAGGATGGACCCGAGGATCAGCACGCCGCCGATCGTGATCGTCTTGAAGGCCACCACGATCATCGCCTGCTGCACGAGCACGCGGAAGTGTGCCTTGCGGTGATGCAGGTAGGCCGTGACGTAGCGGTCCATTCGCTCCACCGCGAACGCTGCCCGTCCGCCGAACTTGAACGCGGTCACCGCGCGCCCGACCTCCTGCAGCCAGCGCACCGTGTGGTATTTCTCCGCCGACTCCTCGAGCGCCGTGGCGATGCCCCGCGGTCCGGTGATGCGGAACACCACCAGCACCACCGCCAGCAGCAGCGCTGCAAACGCCGCGAACCACGGGTGGTAGAACGTCAGGAGCAGCAAGCCGAAGAGCACCTGGAGGAACGCCGTGCTGGACTCGGTCAACAGCTTGGCCAGGGACTTCTGGATGGTCACGGTCTCGAAGAAGCGATTGACCGTCTCAGGCAGCTGCTCGCCACCGAGCGCTTCGACCTTGATGCGCGGGAGGCGGAACGCGAACTCGAAGGCGAGCCGCGCGAAGATGCGTTGCTGCAGCAGTTCAACGACACCCAACTGGAGGACCTGCAACACCCCGCCCAGGAGCGCGCCGATGACCACGAAGGCGATCAGCACGATGACCGGCTGGAGGATCAGTCCACCGGACACGAGTCCGGTGATGGCCTGCACGCCCAACGGCAGCGTCAGCGAGAGGGCACCTGCCAGGACTGCATACAGGAAGACCAGCTCGATCTCGCGCCGCTCCCGATGCAGCAACTGGATCAGGCGGCCGACGGGTGTGGGGTCGGCGTCCGCCTCCGGGGTCGAGAAGGAGGGATCCACCCCGACCGGGACGAGCAGCAGCGCCGGCGAGCCAACCACCGCCAAGGCCTCCTCTGCCCCGCCCTGCTCTGGCAGTGCTCGCTCGGGGCGACCCGGTACGCAGATCGTGGCGCCCGTGTCGGCACCCCGCAGGACGGCTGCCCGATTGGCGCCCCACAAGACCAGCGGCAAGGCGTTGGCGTCGAGCAGGCGGTCCAGCTCGATCGGGGTCGCCTCGCGGCGCACGAAGGCGACGTCCGCCGACTGAGCGGCGGCGATGAAGCGGTCGACCGGGTCGGCACCCTCTGCCGTCGGCGGGGCGAGATCGGGCCCCCGTCCCAATTCGGGCAGGAGCAATCGCAGCAGTTCGCGCAGCGCGTACTCGTCCACCGTCTCCCCCCCTCTCACCCGGATACACCTGCCCCGGCCTTTCAGCCGGGGCAAAATGATAGTAACGACTCAGCAGAAAGGGGAATACCCTGATCGGCTTTATCGGATCCGTGTTACCGGCACCCATCCTCGACGACTGCCCCCTCGATCACGACCGCGCACACCTTGGTCAGGTACTCGAGCGGATCGCCGTCGAAGAGGACCAGATCGCCATGCTTGCCGACCTCCAGACTGCCGACCCGGTCCGCGGCGCCAACGATCCGGGCCGCGTGGATCGTCACCGCGGCCAGCGCCTCGGCGCGAGTGGCGCCATAGGCGGCTGCGACCGCAGCCTCGAAGAGCGGCACACGAGTCTTGGGGACGTACCCCTCGAAGCCACTCTGCAGCGCCGCGGGAATTCCTGCTCGATGCAAGACGCCGAGCGTGGTGAAGGAGGCATTCTGCATGGAGCCTCCATGCCGAGCCATCGTCGGGTGGAGGATCACCGACACCTTGGCCTCCCGCAGGCGGTCAACGATCAGATGACTCTCCGCTGCCCCGTCGAGCACGAGGCGGAAGCCGAATTCATCCCGCAACCGAATCGCGGCGAGGATGTCCGTCACGGTGTGCGCGGTGATCATCGCGGCGAGCCGGCCATCGAGTACGCTCGCCAGGGCCTCCAGACGCAGATCGCGCGGTGTGGCAGCATCACGAGCGCGTTTCGCGGCATATTCGCGCGCCTTGATGAATTCCGCGCGCAGCATCGCCACCCCCTTCGCGCGGGTCCCGGGTGCGCGACCGCTGAAGGTCTGGCTGACATCGCTGCCGAGGGTCATGGCGACCATCACGGCGGAATCCATGATGGCCTCCGCGACGGAGGTCCCGCGCGTCTTGGCGAGCATCGTCTGGCCGCTCGCCAGAGCCCCGGGACCATGCCCGGTGTGGATCGTGGTGGTGCCGTAGCGCCGCTGCCATCCGATCAGTGCCTCGCGCGCGTTGTATGCATCGATGGCGCGCAGCTCGGGCTGAATCGGAGCACTGGTTTCGAGCTGGTCCTGATCGTGCGGCTGGTTGAGGTATCCGGCGAGGCCCACGACGGTGTGGGCGTCCACCAGTCCCGGCGTGACGTGCTTCGCGTGGCGCGTGGGCATGTCGGCTGGGATGGTCGTGGCCGCGAGGCTTCCCACGTGGGTGATCTTGCCGGATGCGTCGATCAGCACGACGCCGCCGGCGATCGGATCACCGGCCATCGTCCAGAGGGTGTCAGCGGTGACCGCCATCTGCGCGGACACGGTGGTGACTGGCGCCAGCAGCAGGAGTGCGAAGAGGTGACGCATCAGTCGTGATCCTCCATGTCGGCATGCACGTGCACGAGGGAGTCATCGCCGGCGCCGAGACCACCCTCGGCGAAGAGGCGATGTTCGGGATTCGCACGATCAAAGACGTTCCGTCCCTCGATCCAGGTTTCGAGCACCAGGCTGTACACCGAGAGTGGGTCGCCGCTCAGGATCACAAGGTCGGCATCCTTGCCGGGCTCAAGTGTCCCGACGCGATCCTGCACGTCCATCATGTGCGCGTTGGCGATCGTCATCCCGGCGAGCGCCTTGGCGCGGCTCATCCCGCTCCGTACCGCGAGTGCCGCCGAGCGGAGAAAGACGCGCGAGTCGGTGATGCCGTCGTCGGTGTGGAAGCCGACGAGCCCACCGGCCTCGTCGATCATCCGGCCCGTGTCGAAGGAGAGATCCACTGCTTCCAGCTTGCCGCCGGGCGCATCAATCACGATCACGCTGGACGGGACCCCCGCGGCGGCGATCTCGCGTGCGACCTTCCATCCTTCGCTCACATGCTGCAGCACGAGGCGAAATCCGAACTCTTCCTTGAGACGCAGTACCGTCAGGATGTCATCGTGGCGGTGCGTGTGGTGATGGACGACGCGTCGACCGTCGAGGACCTCCACGAGCGCCTCGAGTTCGAGGTCCCGAGGTGGACGCTTGGTGCTGTCGTTGCCGGCAGCGCGCAGCTTCGCCTGGTACTCCTGCGCCGCGATGAAGCGCGCCCGGACGAGGGCTGCGGACTTGGCGCGTGTGCCCGGGAACGGTGCCGCGCGGCGCGGGTTGGTGCCGTTGGCCATCTTCATCCCGCCACAGATCTCTCGCAGCGCGTCGGTGCAGAGCAGCAGCTCGTCAATCGTGCCGCCGTCGCGCAGCTTCAGGTAGGTGGTCTGCCCGCTCATCAAGTGACCGGACCCCGGCATGACATTCACGGTCGTGATGCCGCCCGCCCGGGCCTTCTTGATGGAGGCAGCGCGCACGTTGATCGCGTCGATGGTTCGGACATCGCCCTGGATCGGCGCCGTGCCGTCCGCGCCCGCGACCTCACCGACATGCGAGTGCGAGTCCACGAGTCCTGGCATCAGCACCTTGCCCGTGAGGTCGCGCCGCTCGGCGTCGGCCGGAATCGCGACACTCGCCCGTGGGCCCACGGCGATGATTCGCCCCTGATGGACCATGACAACGCCGTCCGGGATTTCCGGTCCGGCGATCGGAATGACATGGGCGCCGACAAAGGCGATGGGACGGTCCTGCCCTGTCGCCGGGGAGACCAGGACGGCGGCGAACACAAGCGCGGCCGCGAAGACGCGTGGCATCAAGACACTCCGGAATGTGATTGGATGGTGGTCGAAGGCCGGTGGCGCCGTGATGAGCGCTCCAACCCCTGTTCCAAGCTACCCCCGCCGGCGCATCGGGGTAAGCCACCGTGCGCCACGCGCCGGACCCTGCTATTCGTTCGGGATGACGAACTTCCCGGCCGCTCCCCGGCTCGCGCGCTTCGGTTGGCTCACTCTGGTCTTCACCCTCGCCGTCATCGTCTGGGGCGCAGTCGTCCGCGCCACCGGCTCGGGGGCCGGGTGCGGCAATCACTGGCCGCTCTGCAATGGTGAAGTGATCCCACCCTCCCCGACGGTCGCCACCCTGATCGAGTTGTCCCATCGCATCAGCAGCGGACTCTCGCTCCTGATGGTGCTGGCGATGCTGGTGTGGAGTCGGAAGGTCTTCGCCGCGCGCCATCCGGCGCGCACGGCGTCGTGGGTCGCCATGGTGGTGATGCTGTTGGAGGCTGCGATCGGTGCTGGCTTGGTCAAGTTCGAATTGGTGGCCGACGATGCCTCCATGGCCCGTGCCCTCACCCTCGGCGCGCACTTGGTCAACACCCAGCTCCTGCTCGCCTCGATTTTTCTCGCGGCGTGGTGGAGCGGTGGCGCCGCCCCGATCCGAGTGCGGGGCAGCGGGGTGCGGGGCTGGGCGATTGGCGCGGCGCTGCTTGCGCTCGTGGTCGTGGGGATGACCGGCGCGATTGCCTCGTTGGGTGACACCCTCTTCCCGGCGCGCACGCTGACGGAGGGGATGGCGATGGATCGCGACCCGAGCGCGCCGCTGCTGATTCGGCTCCGCGTCTGGCATCCGACGCTTGCCGTCGTCGCCGGATTGCTTCTGCTGGCCGTGGGAGCGCTTGCCCCACGCTGGCGTGATACCGTGGCGGTCGGACGCGCAGCACGAGTGGTGACCGCGCTGGTGCTGGTGCAATGGACGGTCGGCCTCGTCACCTTGTTGCTCCTGGTGCCGATCTCCATGCAGCTGTTGCACCTGCTGACCGCGGACCTGCTGTGGACCGCAGTCGTCTGGCTCGGCGCGGTGCTGTTGGCTGATCAGCCGCGCACGAGCGCAATGATCGACCGGGCCGCTTCGATGTCGTGAACGGTGCCCGCGCCCTCTTCCAGATACGAGAGCACGCGCGATGGCGTCCACGCTGGCCGGAAGGGTCGCGGACAGCGCAATGAGACGAAGGCGGAGGCGACGGCGACCAGACGCGAGGCCCAGTGCGCCGGTGGCCGGAAGCGGCGACGTGGATACCCCGTCCCGTCTGGCCGAAGATGGTGCTCCCATGAAACGATCGCCGCCAGTTCCGCCCCTGCCCCACCAACAGTGAGGAGAAGTTCCGCTCCAAGCGCGGGATGTTGCTCCATCGTGGCGCGCTCCGGCTCGGACAGGCGGGTCGCCGCTCGGAAGTATTCCGGCAGTCGCGCCATCCCGATGTCGTGCAGGAGCGCCGCGTGTCCGAGCAGATGCAGATCCACCCGCTCCAGCCCGGCAGCACGGCCAGCCGCGATCGCGAGGCAGGTGGTGTTGATCGCGTGGACTGCCGAATAGTCCAGGTGATGCTCAGGTGCCGCGGCCTGCGGGAGCCGGTGGTGATGGAAATGGCCCATCAGCAAGCGGACGATGGCATCGGCTTCTGCCCGTGCGAGGCGGCCGGCGGTGGCCTCTTCCCGGATGAACGCGAACGCCTCCAGCTCATCGGTCATGTCCAGCATGACCTCCGAACTTCCCTCCACCGGAACCTCGGACTCTACGGGGAGCTGTTCCGGGTCTTCGGCCTCCTCGACGATGACGGCCCCATAGTCGATGCCCTCCAGCGGTTCGACCGATTCATCCGCCGGCGTCCCGCCGTCGACAAAACGCCCCTGGATCCGCTCGAGGAGCTGGTCAAGCGCCTCGAGGGGCACCCCGTGATGGAACTCGATCCGGTGCATGCCGACCTTCGCGAGGCGCGCGCTCCACGGCCACGTGGCCAACTCGTGCAGGGGACGGCCGTCGTGAATCGGTGCCGTCCCCAGAAAGAGGAACGCGTGGTCCGGGCCGCGGGCGAAGAGCGCATTGAGTGCTTCCCACGCGTGCGTTGCCGCGCGCGCAGCCGCAGGGTGGCCCGGCGAATAGAGGTTCATCGCGGCGAAGGCCTGCGCCAGTGCGTGCAGGAACCGAATCGCCTCACTCACCGCCGTCCCCCCCCCATCAATTGCAGCGCACTCTGGATGCGTGGATCGCCCGACTGTCGCGCCATCTGCAGCAGGAGGACGACGGGGCGATGGCTGGGCCACCGCTGGGCCAGCACGACGAGGGCCGCCAGCATCACGGGCGTGGTGGACTGCAGGCGCCACCGCCGCAACAACCCACCCCGCCGGCGTACCAGGGCCAGCAGTGGGCCGATGACGAGCGGGTTGTCCACGTTGGCGAGCAGCCGGATGGCCTGCAAGCGGAGTTCATCATCCGCCTCGGCGAGCAGGCCGAGCAACGGGGCCACGAGCTGGGGGGGGCAGTCCTCGTGCAACGCAGCAAGCGCGGTCCGGATCAGGACCGGCTCTCCACTTTCCAGCGCGGTGGTGACCGCGGGCACGCGCGAGGCGTCATCACGCACCAGCGTCTTGAGCGCTTCCTGTCGAACGCGCATGTCGTCATGCAGGAGCATGCCGTGGATGGCCTCCGGCGCGGAAAGCTCGGGGAGCTGACCGAGCGCCCAGAGAATATTGCGCGCGAGGAACCATGGCGCGTTCGGAAGTCGCGCGAGCAGCGTTGCTTCGGCGGCTGGCCCGACGCTCGCGAGCAGATCCAGCAGGCGCCGACGCTGGCTGCGATCCTCCACCCGGGCGAGCGCATCGAGCAGTGCCCCGACGGCCGCCGCGGGGGCGTGATCGATGATCCGGCTGATCAACGCCCAGTCCGGGTCATGCTCCTGCAACTGCCGTTCAAGCAGGCGCGGGTCCAGCGCAGCAGCGGAGAGGGCGTCTGCGGTGACGGGATCATTCTCGGGGTGGTCCACCAGGGTCAGAAACTCCTCAAGGTGCCCGTCACCCACCTCGCGCCGACCTGCCTCCACGACGTGGGGCGGGTGCACGGCAAGCTCGAGCGCCAGCCCGACCACTCGGAGTCCCTGCGGCTGCATCCGGGGATCCACCGCTCCGTCGTCAGCGGCCGTCCCGTCCCACACGCGGAGCAGATCCACCACTTGCGACGTGAAGGCGCCAACTTGCGCACCGTGGGGCATGCCTTCTGTCCCGGCCAGCCGACCGAGCATCGCCCGCAACGGGGCGGAGATCGGTTCCCCATCGGCTTCCGCCACCGCTTCAAGCAACTGGAGGAGCAGCGCCGGTGGCACTTGCTCCAGCGTGTCGCGAAGGAAGCGTCGACGGGCCGCGACAGAGGTGGCTGAATGGAGGAGGGTCGCCGTGGTGGGACGGGAGAGCGCGGAGAGCACCTCCACGAAGCGCTGGCGCGCGTTGGTCGCCGCGCGCTCGCCTCGGCGAGCGATGGCGGTCGCGAACGCCGCCAGTGCCTCGTAGATGCGCCGCGACGCCTCCTGCGAGCGGCCTGCCGCGCCCTCGATGGCGAAGGCCAGCTCGCTCGGTGACGGGGCGGCTTCTCCCTCTTCGAGTTGCCGACCGAAGGCCGCCTCGACCAGGCGTGTCCAGAACACTTCGTCGATTTCGTCGCCCGCCTGCGCGATCGCCACCACGTCGTAGATGAGCGGCTCGACGCGGAGGTGGGGGAGTCGCAAGCCTTCGCGACCGATCGATTCATCGGCGTCGCCTGCGGCGAGGGCTTCCAGCAACGCCGCCACTTCCTCCTCCCGAACGCCGGAGAGGACATGGATCGTGCCGACGTTCTTGCGATGGAGCCGCTGTGCGAGGTCGCGCAGCAGCGGTGACAGCGGTTCGACCACGGTACCATCCAGCACCAACCCACGCGGGGTGATACCGAGGAGGATCGTGGCGTGTCGATCGAGCGCCTCGACGATGCGCTCCGTGAGCGCCGCGACGGCGCGGGTCACCAAGGTGTGGCCGACCGGGTACATCGTCGCCTTGCCGAGCGCGGTGTGGAGGTCGCGGAGGGCGGCATCCACTTCGCGGGGAATCGCTGCGCTCGTGCGGCGGGTCATCCCCCCCCCTCATGGAGGCGCCACGGCGCGGCGTCCGTCAGGGCACCGCGCACCGAGAACCCCTCGCCATCCCACCAGTAGATGGCCGACTGTTCCCACGTGCGAGCCAAGGACTCCACCTCCTCCATCGGCCAGACAAGCGCCACCCCCTCCTCGACGTGCGCGCGATCGGGCGACAGGCCATCCACCCGCACCCAGTGGGCGCCGGTGTCGCGGAGGGCCTGATGAAAGCTGGTCAGCCGCGCGGCATTCGTCTCCCCGTCGGTGACCTGCCCGCGCGGGTTGCATGGCGTCACCAGGCCGAACGGCGCCGAGAGCCCGGCCGCCGCCAGTGCTGCACGGGTGGCAGCGGTCACCGGCACCGACAGGTCGATCTCGAATGGCTCGGCCGCATGGACGAGCAGTATCGTCTCCGCGTAGGACATCCACGAGGGGTCATCGGCCGGTCGCATCGGCGCGGTGGGTGTCGCGGAGTGGCGTGCCAGTGATCAGCCGCCAGTCATGTTGTCGACGACGGCCGCCCCAAACGCGCTGCACGAGAGCTTGGTGGCACCCTCCATCAGGCGCTCGAAGTCGTAGGTCACTCGCTTCTGCCCGATCGTGCGCTCCAGTCCCGCGACAATCAGGTCCGCCGCCTCATGCCAGCCGAGGTGCCGGAGCATCATCTCGCCTGAGAGGATGACCGATCCGGGGTTCACCATGTCCTTGTCCGCGTACTTCGGCGCGGTGCCGTGGGTGGCCTCGAAGATCGCGTGTCCAGTGACATAGTTGATGTTGGCGCCCGGGGCGATCCCGATGCCACCCACCTGCGCGGCAAGCGCGTCGGAGATGTAATCGCCGTTGAGATTGAGCGTGGCGAGCACGTCATAGTCGCGCGGCCGTGTGAGCACCTGCTGCAGCATCGCGTCGGCAATCACATCCTTGATGATCAGGCCGCCGGGCAGCACTTGCCAGGGTCCGCCCTCGTAGTCGGTCGCACCGAACTCCTCGCGCGCGAGCTGGTACCCCCAGTCACGAAAGCCACCCTCGGTGTACTTCATGATGTTGCCCTTGTGGACGAGCGTGACACTCTTCCGCTTCTGGGCGATGGCGTACTGGATGGCGGCGCGGATCAAGCGCTTCGACCCCTCTTCCGAGACCGGCTTGATGCCGATCGCCGAGGAATCGGGGAAGCGGATGCTGGTGACCCCCATTTCGTCCTGCAGGAAGGCAATCACCTTGCGCGCGGCGTCGGTGTGGGCTTCGTACTCGATGCCGGCGTAGATGTCCTCGGTATTCTCACGGAAGATCACCATGTCGACGGCCGCGGGGTCCTTGACGGGCGAGGGCACGCCCGTGAACCACCGGACCGGGCGCACGCAGGCATACAGATCCAGCAGCTGGCGGAGCGCGACGTTGAGCGAGCGCATCCCCCCCCCAACGGGCGTCGTGAGCGGGCCCTTGATGGCGACCAGGTAGTGGTTGATGGCGGTGATGGTGTCGTCCGGGAGCCACGAATCGAACTTCGTCTTCGACTTCTCGCCCGCGTAGACCTCGAACCATGCGAGGCGGCGCGCGCCACCATAGGCGATCCGCACGGCACCATCCAGCACATGCTGCGAGGCGCGCCAGATGTCCGGGCCGGTACCGTCCCCCTCGATGAACGGGATGATCGGCGCGTCAGGGACGACGAGCTGGCCATCGCGCAGGATGATCGGCTGGCCATCGGTTGGGGCATCGAGCTGCTGGAAGGCAGGGGCGGACGAAGTCGTCATGTGCGGAATCGCCTGGGCGTGGAATGGATGGTGGACCCCGGGGGCGGGATATCTTGCAATCTATGGCCACGTCCCCCGCCCCGCACCTTGTCGCAACGCATACGCTCGACCCCCATGACCCGCGCGTGGTGGCACTCGGCGCGGCGCTCCGTGCCGTGGGCCGCCTCTCCCCGGGTGCCGGCGCCCGGATGGCCGAGGCGCTGTTCGTGAAGACGGCGCGGGTACGGGTGCGTCCCGCGGAGCTCGAGTTCCTTCGCCGCGCCGAGCGATTCACCGTGCGCGCCAACAGTCAGACGGTCGCGGCCTACCGGTGGGGCAGCGGGCCGGCGGTGTTGTGTACCCACGGCTGGTGGAGCCATGCGGGACGCTTCGCAGTACTGGGGGACGCACTCGTCGCCGCGGGGCACTCGGTGATCGCCTTCGATGCGCCCGGACATGGCCGTTCTGCCGGATGGCGTGCATCCATGCCGGAGTTTGCCCGCACCCTTGAGGCGGTCGCGACGCACGCGGGTGGCGTGGACGCCGTGGTCGGTCACTCGCTCGGCGGTGCCGCCACGATTTTCGCGCTCTCCCGCGGACTCCCTGTCCGTCGAGCCGTGGTGCTCGCCACGCCGACCGATCTGCGAGCCTGGGCCGACCGCTTCCGCGACACCTTTCGTCTCCCGACGGCGGTCTACGCGTTGATGCAAGAGAACATGATGCGTCGGCTCGGCGTCACGTGGGACGACGTGGCGATCCCCGCCCTTGCCGCGCGTGTCACCGTGCCCGGATTGGTGGTGCACTGTGACGAAGATCCGGATGTCGCGATCGCCGAGGGCGAGGCCGTCGCCGACGCGTGGCCCGCAGCGACGCTTCACCGCACCACGGGTCTCGGGCATCGGGCGATCCTGCGAGACCCGGGGGTGGTGGCGAGGGTGGTGGAATTTGTGAGTGAGGGGTGAGGGGGAAAATTGGGCCAGTTTGCCGGACGGTCCTGCCATGCTGGCCCAGTGTTCCCCCTCACCCCTCACCGAGCGCCGCGTAGCGGCGTCCCGGTCACCGGCGGCTGACGCCGCCGGCTGGGATGAAAATCAGAACGGCTTGTAAATCGCCACCCACGCCGTGAACACCCCGATCAGCGGCAGCGCGAAAAGCACCGCCTTCGCCGTGGCCGGCTTGCGATAGGGCATCGTCCCGACCACCGGGATCAGCGCCCAGATCGCGATCTTGGCCCAGATCCAGCCGGGAAAGCCGCTGGTGAGGCCAAGGCGCGCCAGCATCCCGAAGCCACCGAGCAGGATGATGAAGAGTGCCACGCCGTGCAGCGCGCCGGTAAGCTTGCGTCCCCCATTCGATTCGCGCGTGCCACCGTTGAGGACGTGCAGCGCAATGCCGCCGAGGACCGTGAAGAGCAGGAACATCCCGCCGAGGTGAAGCACCTTGTAGACTTCGTATGAGATCATGGATCCGTGGGGCTGGGGGTGAAGGACCCGGGCCATCGTGGCCCGGATCGGGAAGGGTCAGGGCCGTTCAATCGGGGTGCGGACCGCGTTGCCCCACTCGGTCCACGATCCATCGTAGTTGCGGACGCGGGTCCAGCCGAGCAACTGGGTGAGCGCAAACCACGAGTGCGAGGAGCGCTCCCCGATCCGACAGTAGACGACGATGGCCTCGGTGGGGGAGAGTCCCTGCTCTTCCACATACAGCGTGCGGAGCTCCGCGGCGCTGCGGAAGACATGCGTGTCGGGGTCCACCGCCTTCGCCCACGGCACATTGCGCGCCCCGGGAATGTGCCCCCCCCTGAGCGCGCCCTCGTTGGGATAGTCCGGCATGTGCATCCGCTCCCCCCGGTACTCCTCGGGCGAGCGCACATCCACCAGCTTGCCACCGGCGCTCACATGCGCCATGACGTCATCGCGGAACGCCCGGATGTCGGCGTCGTGGCGCGGTCCGATGGTGATGGTGCCCGTCACTGAGGGGGGGGCGTCGGTGACCATCGGTCGCCCCTCCTGCATCCAGCGCGCGCGTCCGCCATCGAGAATCTTGCAATTGCGCACCCCGAAGAGCTGGAAGACCCAGTACGCATAGCAGGCCCACCAATTGTTCTTGTCGCCGTAGAGAATGATCGTCGTGGAGTCATGGATGCCACGCGCGCGCAGCAATTGCTGGAACCGCTCGCGGTCCACGAAGTCGCGCACCATCGCGTCATTGAGGTCTTCGATCCAATCGAGCTTGCGGGCGCCCGGAATGTGGCCGGTCTCATAGAGCAGCACGTCCTCGTCGGATTCGAGGAGGACGACCGCCGGATCGTTCAGGTGCGCGGCCACCCATTCGCAGTCCACGAGGACGTCCGGATTCGCGTAACCACGCTCGGTGATCGGTGTGACGGCTGGGGCAGTCATGCGACGACTCCGAAAGTGTGGAGGTGAAGGTCAGTCACCGAGGAGGTCTTCCAGCATGCGGTCCACCACCTCGACCACCCGGCCGGAGACGATGCGTGCCAGCACATCCACGGTTTCGAGCGGCAACGATTCCGGGTGCTTGCGGTCTTTCTGGAAGCGAATGATCTGCCCCAGCAAGACGGCCGCCATCGTGGGCGGTTCGTCCTCCGCCTCGGCAGCGGCAGCGGCCTGCTCATAGCCGGCCCCCGGGACGGAAGCAGCCCATGGTTCGGCCTCCGCGTCCGGCTCGTCATCGAGTGGGGCCGCGGGCATCGGCACGATCGCGTAGAGCTCACACCGCAGCCCAGGATCTTCCTCGCGTGCGGCCAGCACGAGTTGGCGCGGTGAGCCGAAGACGCCGTGACGCTCGAAGTACTCCGCCGCGCCCGGCGGCACCGCGCAACGGGCCACGAGGGTGCCGTCCAGGAAGGTGCCCAGGCAGCGCATCCCCTCGGGTACCCGTTCGTCGTCGATCTCCCGCACTTCCAGCGGTACCGGCTCGTCGGTCGTGGCCAGCACCGATCCCGGCTCTACCTCGTCAGCGAACTCTTCGGGGTCGAACGGTTCGTCGGCCATCGCATCCTCCTCAGGGTTCATCCTCCAATTTACCCCGCCGTCCCGGTATCGCACCCGACGCGGTATCTTCGCCTCCGTGACGACCACCCCCCCAGACGACCTCACACTCGACACCGCGGCGGTCGTCAGCTGGACGACCCGCTGGGCGGCCCACCTGCTCGGACTGGGACTGGTGCTGGCCGTATTGGCCGCTCTCCCCGCTGCGCCGAGCGATCTCGACCGCTTCCAGCTCCCCAAGGAACTGGTGATGCACGGCGCCGTCTGGGCGGCGCTGCTGCTCGCGCGACCGCGCGAATGGGCGTGGCCATCGCGCGCGATTCGCGCCGCGCTGCTCTTCCTCGTGCTCATTTCGGCGATTTCCGCCACGCTCGCGCTCAATCCGTGGTTGGGATGGCGCGGGGCGCTGTTGACCGCCACCGCCTCGATCGCCTTTCTGCTCGCCCATCACCTTGGCCGGGAGCACGGCTGGCTGCTGGTTGGCTGGGCGCTGGCTGGTGCGACTGTCGCGGCAGCCGTCGCCGCGGCGCAGGCGTGGGGATTCGAATCGGTCTTTTTTGCTGCGCGTCGGGCACCCGGTGGCACGCTGGGGAACCGGAACTTCGTCGGGCATGTCGCTGCGCTCGGGCTTCCGGCGGCCGTGGTGTTGACGGTGGTGGCGGCGCGCTGGCGTGCTGCCGTGGGAGCCACGGTGGCGGGCGTACTGATCCTCGCCCTGCTGATTCTCACTCGCTCCCGAGCAGCGTGGCTCGGTGCCGGTGCCGGGCTCGGCATGACCGCATTCGCCCTGTTGTTGGCGTGGCGACATGGTGGCTTGCCGCTGCCGCGCGCGCGCTTGGGACTGCTTGGCGTCGGTGTGGTCCTCTCCCTGGTGGTGGCCTTCGGGGTGCCGAACACGCTCGATTGGCGCTCTGATTCTCCGTACCGCGACACCCTTGCTGGGGTGGCGAACTTCCAGGAGGGCTCGGGACGTGGTCGTCTGATTCAGTATCGACACACGCTCGACCTCGCGGCAGAGCATCCGCTGCTGGGCGTGGGACCTGCCAATTGGCCGATCCGGTATGGTGAGGTCGCGCCGCCGAGCGATCCATCATGGGCCTTCGGCGATGATGTCCCGCTCAACCCCTGGCCGAGCAGCGACTGGATTGCGCTGGCGAGCGAGCGAGGGGTCGCGGGTGTGGCCGCGGTGCTGTTGCTGGGCATCGGGCTGATCTGGCGTGGGTGGCGAGGCATTCGGAGCGGCGGCACCCGCGGCGCTGCAGGTGCGTTGTTGCTGGGCACGCTTGCCGCGGTGGTCGTGGTCGGCGGGTTCGACGCGGTGCTCCTGCTGCCGGTCCCAGCGCTCCTGGTCGCCATGATGATGGGTGGCGCGTTGGCGCAGAGTGCCGGAGAGATCCCCCCCCCAACGAGTGCACCGCGAGCCTGGTGGTTGGTTGCCGCCGTTGTGGTGTCGGTCGCCACCGCGCGGAGTGCACAACAGGTGGCCGGGTATGCGATCGCAGGCGATGGCACGAGCCGCTCGGCCCTCCGGTGGGCCGCGCGCGTGGACCCGACGAGCTATCCAATCAGGATTCGGCTCGCCAAGCAGGGGAGCTGCCGCGAGGCGCGGCCGCATATTGATGCGGTGAGGCGATTGTCGCCAAACTGGCCGGCGACGGTGCAGGTGACGCGGCGATGCAGGTGAACGGCGGTGAAACGTAAAAGGTGAAAGGGGCTGCAGGGCGCCACCGTTTCACCTTTCACGTTTCACCTTTCTTGGCTGTTCATGACACATCAGGTCCTATTCCCGCCCCCACTCCGCCCAACTGCCATCGTACACGGCCACCGGTGGTCCGGTGTGGGTCGGATCGGCGCTGCGGATG
>JAABRY010000058.1 GCA_011390645.1 Gemmatimonadota bacterium | reverse complement strand
CGATTCGCGCCGTGGTGCCGCCACTTGATGCGGACCGCATCATGACCGGTGACCTCGCCGCGGTACGCGAGCTCATCATCAGCGGTCAGATTCGTGACGCCGTCGAACTCACGATCGGACCGCTCGCGTAGCACTCACCCTCTCGGGGAATGGACGACCATGCACATGCGCTCACGGTGGCACGCCGCAGGTCTGATCGTGTGCCTCGGTCTGGCGTCCCCTGGTATGGGCTCGGCCCAGACACCTGATCGCCTCGACCAGCTTTTCCGCGCCATGGCCGACGGTTCCGCGCCGGGATGCGCCCTGGGCATCGACAGCGCCGGCGTGCCTCTCGCTCGTCGCGCCTGGGGAATGGCGAACCTCGAACTCGGGGTCGCCAACACGCCGGAGACGATCTTCGAGGCGGGTTCCGTCTCCAAGCAGGTGACGGCTGCCGCCGTGCATCTCCTCGCGGCGCGCGGGCAACTCATCCTCACCGATGATGTTCGGGTGCATTTCCCTGAACTGCCAGTGTACGATGCCCCGATCACGATCACGCACCTGTTGCAGCACACCAGTGGGCTGCGCGACTGGGGGGCGATTGCCACGATGCAGGGGTGGCCACGTGGAACGCGCGTGCTCAACCATGATCACGTGCTCGACCTGATTGTTCGCCAGCGTGGACTCAATCACCCGGTCGGCGCGGCGTACTCCTACACCAACTCCGGTTACTCGCTGCTGGTGATGCTGGTCGAGCGGGTGAGCGGGAAGTCGCTCGCGGAATTCACGGCCGAGGAGTTCTTCGTGCCGCTCCAGATGGCGCAAACCTCCTGGCGCGATGATTTCGCGCGGGTGGTCCCGGGTCGCGCCCAGGCCTATGCGCGCCAGGGTGCAGCGTGGCGGCTCGACATGCCGTTCGAGAATCCGCATGGCCATGGTGGCCTCCTCACCACGATCGGCGACCTGCTCCGCTGGAACGCCGCCATGGACGCTCGGCGCCTCGGGTCACCAGATGTCAGCGCCGCGATGGAGGTCCGCGGTATGCTGCGTGATGGCACGCCGATCAGCTACGCCGGCGGCCTCACCCACGGCAACTGGGGTGGCACACCTGAGATCGGGCACAGTGGCGCCACGGCAGGATACCGTGCGCACCTCGCCCGGTGGCCGAGCGTGCAGGCCTCGGCGGTCGTGCTGTGCAACGCCGGCACCGCGAACGCGACACAGTTGGTGCGGGAGGCGGTGCGCCCCATGATCTTCCGGGACAGCGTCGGCGTGAACAGCGCTCCGGGCTCGACAATCGCCATCACCAGGACGATTTCATTCCGCGCGGCGGACTACGTCGGCATCTGGACCTCGGACGAGGCCGATGCGCGATGGGTGATCCATGGCACCGACGATTCGCTCCGGCTTTCGCGGACCGCAGGGGAGTCGCTGAGCCTGGTACCCATCGCGTCAGACAGCTTCCGGGTCAGCTTCGGGCTGTCCATCACGTTCAGCCGCGATGACGGTGGCCAGGTCACGAATGCCCACGTGTCATTCCCCCGGGCCCTGAACGTCCCCTTCCGAAAGGCACCGTGACAGGGTGCCCATGCCCTCCCCTTCTCATCCTGTACCCCGGACCCTCGTGATGTCATCGCGTCGCCTGCTGCTCGCTCTTGTCCTGCTGTCAGGGGGGTGCGGCAGTTCGTCCCCGACCGACCAATCCCCCCCCCCGCCACCCCCACCACCGCCGCCCGGGACGCTGCAGGTCCTGATGCTGGGGAATTCGTTGACCTACACGTGGGACATTCCGGGATTGGTGGCGGACATGGCCGCGCAGGCGGGTGAACTGCCCCCGGTCGTCACGGCGATCACCGGACCGTTCGCCTCGCTGGAGAGTCACTGGACCAGCGGAGCAGGGCTCGGGCCGCTCCGCACGGGAAGCTACGACGTGTTGATCATGCAGCAGATTCCGCCCGACAACCCCGACGCCTACAGTTTCCTGCTGGATTGGTCGGGCATCTGGGCCGATGAGGCGCGCCGATTTGCAACCCGCCCCTTCATCTACGCGGTCTGGCCACCGGAGGGCGGTGCGCTGGACACCGCGATTGTCAATTCGACCCAAGCGGCAAACGCGAAGTCGATCGGCCTGCTCCCTGTCGCACACGCCTTCCGCATCGCGGCCCAAGCGACGCCCGCACCACCGGTGTACAGCCAGGACGGCTACAATCCAGGTCCCCACGGCGCATGGCTGGCCGCCCTGGTGATGTGCGTGATGCTGTTCGAGCGACCCGTGGCAGACTTCCCGAACGTCATGTCGGATCGGATCACGCCGGCGCAGGAGATGATCCTCCGTACCGCAGCGGCCGAGGCCGTGGCGCAGTTCGGCATGCCGGGTGCACCCTGACCGCCCATCTGGAGGTGGCAATGCTGTCGCGATACTCAGTAGTGGCCCTGTTGCTGCTCGCGTGTGGCGGATCGCCCGCGGGCCCGGGGACGCCCCCTCCCCCTCCCCCCCCACCGCCAGTGGATGGCGCGATGCGGGTGCTGATGATCGGCAACTCCCTCACGTCGACCGGGGATGTGCCGTATCTCATCGCCGAGATGGCGGCCTTGGCGGGAGAACCGCGCCCAGTGGTGCACAGTGTCGCGTACGCCAACTTCTCGCTCGAGGACCACTGGCAGGGGGGGGGAGCGCTCAACCTGCTGCGCACAGGCGACTATGACGTCCTGGTGATGCAACAGGGACCCTCGACGGCGCCCGCCAGTGCCGACCATCTCCTCGAGTGGTCAGGGCGCTGGGTGGATGAGGCACGGGGTCTGGGGACGCGTCCTGCCATCTACGCCGTCTGGCCGCCCGAGGGTGCTGACCTCAACGCGGGCATCACCAATTACACCAATGCGGCGACGGCCAAGAACGCAGCCCTCTTCCCGGTGTCCCATGCCTGGCGTATCGCGTGGCAGGCCACCCCGAAGCCGGCGCTGTACGGGCCCGATCGATTCCATCAGGGACCGGACGGTGCGTGGCTCGCGGCCCTGGTGATCTGTGCCATGCTCTTTGATCGCCCAGCGGCAGATTTCCCGAATGTTCTCCCCAACCAGATCTCGTCCACCACGGCTGCCACCCTCCGCAGCGCGGCAACTCAGGCGGTCGCGCAGTTCGGGCTGCCGGGCAACTAGTGCCCCCTCCAGGCCTACGCCATCGCCTGACGGCATTGGTCCGCGATCCGGCCCTTCGCGTCTTCCTCGCGTTCCCGATTCGGCGCAAGTGGAACCACGATCGCGACCACCTGCCGCTCGCGCCGGAGCACTTCGAACTCTACCGCAACATCCACGAGTCGTGCTGGCGGTTCCTCCGACGATTCCCCGATCTCGTGACGCCCCGTACCCGCAATGACGCGATCCACTGGATCAAGCTCTTCGATCCACACCCGGAGAGCGTGCGGTGTTGCGACAAGATCCGCGTGCGCGAGGTGATCGCGGAGCGCGCGGGACCAGCGCACGTGGTACCGCTCTACCAGGTACACCGACAGTTTGACGACATCGACTTCGCCACCCTGCCCCCGGCCTTCGCGATCAAGACCAACCACGATTCGAGTGGTGCGGTGCTCGTGCGCGACGCAGCGCACTTCGATCGGCACGCTGCGCGCACCAGGATCTCGCGTTGCCTCGAGCGACTGCACGGCTGGGATTTCGGCGAGTGGGCCTACGCCCTGGTACCGCGTCGTGTGCTGGTCGAAGAACTCCTCGAACCAGCGAGCGCCGTACCGCCGCCCGACTACAAGTTCATCTGTGAGGGCGGTCAGGTCATCTGGTGTGCCTTCATCTGCACCGATGCGACGGGTCAGCGCATCGAGCGCATCGACCGCAATGGTGTGGCCCTTCCGCCGGATGCAGGCAACGCGTGGTTCCAACCGGGTCGGACGTATGTCCGGCCCGACGAGTGGAGCGAAATGGTTCGGGTCGCAGAGGCCATCGCCCATGATTTTCGGATGGTGCGCGTGGACATCTATCTCGCGGGAGGGCGCGTGCTGGTGGGCGAAGTCACGCTCTGGTCGTACGGCGGCTTCGCGGAGGATCCGCGCTGGAACGCGCCGTGTGATTTCGGTGGGATCACTTTCGATGACCCACGCCCGCTTGATCTGACGCAACTGGGACTCGTCAGGTAGGCAGTCGCCTCATCGGTTCTGTCGCTCCGTCAGCCGTCGTGCCCAGTCCCGTGCCTCACGCGCGAGCACGGACTCGAGCCGGCGCAATTCGCGCGCGCCTTCGCGCTCGATCAGGCGCTCGAGGCGTTCGACCATCCGGTCGTCCACCCAGTCGGTGAGGTGGAAGTCCACGCAGCCGCGCGTCGACGGTTCCGTGCCTTCGAGAAAGAGTTCGGGTCGACCACACGTCGCGAACCATCCCCCCCCCGATGTGGTGGCAGCTTCCACGATCCCGGCGGGCATCTCGAAGCGCTCCCGCCCGGCACGCGGCGCTCCCTCCGCAAGGAAGCGGGCCACGATCGGCAACGCCGCGGTCGCCCCGGTCCGCTGCAACGATCGCCCATCGTCATGCCCCACCCACACGCCCACCACCAACGACGGGGTATACGCCACGAACCAGGCGTCCCGCCAATCGTTCGAGGTGCCCGTCTTGCCGGCGACCGCGCCGCGTGACGCGAGCGCACGCCCCGTACCGTTCGACACCACGCCCTGCAGCGCAGAGGTCACCAGATAGGCGACCCGCGGATCCAGCACCGCTTCCGTCGTGACGCGAGTCGTCCGAACCTCCTCCGCACCGCGCACCGCCTGCCCGACGATCGTTCGCGTGGACGCCAACTGACCACCTGCGGCGAGCACCCCATACGCCCGCACCAGTTCGAGCAACGTCACCTCCGAGCTGCCCAGCGCGAGACTGGGCACGGGGTTGAGCGTGCTCGTGATGCCGAGCCGACGTCCCGTGGCTGCCACCTCCTTGGCACCGACCTCCATCCCGATCCGGGCGAACGGAACATTGAGCGACTGCTCCATGGCCTCACGGAAGGTGACATCGCCGCGATAGGTGCGATCGTAGTTGACGGGCTCCCAGGTGGTCTGCCCGGTCGTGACCCGCAGCGGCTCATCCGGCACCACGGACGCGAGCGTGAACGTCGGCGCATCATCGCCCTGTGGCGCAAGCGCCGCCACCGCAACGATCGGCTTGAAGGCACTCCCAGGTTGCCGACGCGCTTCCGTCGCCCGATTGAACTGTGATCGGCTGTAGTCGCGGCCACCCACCAGCGCGAGCACCTCGCCCGTGCGCGGGTCGATCGCCACCAGCGCGGCCTCTGCCCCCCCCAATCCGTCACGGGCGAGACCCGCCAGTACGGCACGCTCGGCAGCGCGCTGCAACGAGGCATCGAGCGTGGTATGCACCATCGCCCCACGCGACGGAATGCCGCGCGGCAATTCGTCCTCCACCACGTCGCGGAAATGGCGGGCATCGAGCGTGCGCGCCGGATGCGTACGGGTTGGCAGGCGACTGCGCTTGGCGCGGGCCACTGCCGGGCCCGACGCGCGCTCCTGCGCCGCCATCAAGTCAAGCACGAGGTCGCGGCGCGCGCGCGCATCCTTCGGATGACGCGACGGGACGAGTCGATTCGGTGCGCGAATCATGGCGGCCAGCATCGCCGATTCCCCGAGCGTCAGCTCGCGCGCATCCTTGCCGAAATGGAAGCGTGCGGCCGCGCCGACGCCATGAATCGCCTGACCGCCATCCTGACCGAGATAAATCTCGTTCAGGTACGCTTCGAGAATCTGGTCCTTGTCGTGGCGCGCCTCGAGCGTGAGCGCCATCACGGCTTCGCGAAACTTGCGCAGCGGGGTGCGGCCCGCGTGCAGGAAGAGATTCTTCGCCAGTTGCTGCGTGATGGTGCTGCCGCCCTGCGCGATGCCACCGGCCTTCACATTGGCCGCCAGGGCGCCGCCAATGCGGCGAACGTCGAGCCCATGATGGGTCACGAAGCGCTGGTCTTCGACGGCGAGGACGGCGCCAATGAGGTGATCGGGCAACTCAGCGAGGGCAATCGGCTCGCGACGTTCCGCAGGTGCACCCGACAGCGGAGCCAGCGTGACCGGCGCGGTGCGTGCGCCATCCCATGCGGCCGGGCGGGTCACCAAAGCGGGCGGCACGCGATCCTCGATCGTGCCGAGTCGCGCGCGCAGCAGGGCCTCCACCGTGACCATTCCGGTTCCCGCCACCACCGCGCCGGCCAGGCCGAGCACGACCATACGGGGGCGAACCCGTTGCCGGATCCGTCCCGCTATCTCGCTTGCGCGTTGTCGCACTGCAGGCCAGGTCAGCATCTGATGCTCCCGGTGACGTCGGAAGGACCGGACGATGGACACTGGAGGATGGTTTCACGTTGCAACGGTGAAACGGCGCCTCTCCTAGGCCATCCCAGCCGGCGGTGTCAACCGCCGGGGTGAAGGGGACCGGCGGCTGACGCCGCCGGCTGGGGGGATACTCACCCCCCCAACCACCGTCCAATCAGCGTGCTCACCGTTGCGACCGTCGCGCAAAGCACCACACCCCACATCGTGTCGAGCAGGACGACCTTGATCGGCCACGCCGGCAGCGTCGCCATGTTGGTCAGCTCGTAGGTGATGTAGGTGAAGAAGCCGAACAGCGCGCCATTGATCACCGCGCGACCCAGGGCGCCCTCGGCGAGCGCGGGAACAACCGCGAAATACAGGATGCCCGCAATGTACAGGAGGTAGAACGCTCCAGCGGCAGTCCAGTTGACGTTGGGGCTCAGCAGGTGACCGAGGTTGTCCTTGTAGAGATTGCGCGCGAGGATGCCAATCCAGACCAGATCCACCGCGGCGAAGACCGGGACGGTGAGCAGGTAGAGCTTCACGAGTTGCATCGTCGTCAGCGTCATCTATTCCTCCGGTTCGGAGCCACTGCGCAGCAACGACTTCGCGGCGTCCACCGCTTCGCGCGCGCCGACGAGCAGCAAGACATCCCCGGCCTCCAGGCGTTCCACCTTGCTGGGTGCGGGGATGCCGATACCGCCGCGCGTGATCGCCAGTACGGTGGCACCGGTGCGACCGCGCACGCCGAGTTCGCCGATGGTCCGGCCCTCGGCATGGTAACCCGGCTCGATCGGGAACCGCTCCGGTGACCCCATCCCGGGCAGCATGTGCGTCGCCGTTACCAGACGATCCTCCACCGGGAACTCGGTGGTCGCGTGTTCAGGCGGCAGCGAATAGCGAATGGCCGAGAGCAGAACCTCGGCACCCGCACTCACGTGACCCTCGAGGTTGGTCGCGCTGCGCCATCCCGACACCGCCAGACCGACCAGGATCACCGCCAGCACCGCCGCCACCTGGAATGGCGGCAAGAAGGGTTGGGTCAGCGCAAGGAAGGGCAGGCCGACCAGAAAGACGATGGCCACCTCGAGGGTGATCACGAGCGAGCGACGCGGTGCCGCCGCGTGGTCCATCCGCCCGTGCTTCGGCAGGGCGGCGCGCGCCAACAGTTCGGCGAGTCCACGTGAGACACGAAATATGCCGAACAGGAACGGTGTTGCGAGCACACCCGCCGTGATCCACATCCCGGCTTCCGCCATCCCCTCGCTCAGCCCGACGCTCGCGACCATGAAGCGCTCGATGCTCGGGCCGCCGACCGCCATCCCGATCACCACGGCGGTGAGGGTGGCGGTGTCGATGAAGAGCCACCGCACGAGGCGTCGCACCCGATCAGCGCTGCTGCGGTGCTGGGATGCCTTGCCGAGTTCCTCGACCCAGGTGGCATAGAGCGTGGCGTATGTCTGCAGCGGCTTGGGCAGCTTGCGATCCACCAACGCCGCCGTCTGCTCCGAGGCGCCGACAAGGTACGGCGTGGTCAGCGTGGTGATCGCGGACACCGCCACCGCCACCGGGTAGAGGAAGTCCCCGACCGCACCAATGGCAAGCCCGAGCCCGGCGATGATGAAGGAGAACTCGCCGATCTGCGCCATCGACATCCCGGCGCGCACGGCCGTGCGGGTGCCCTGACCCGCGAGGAAGGCGCCGGTGGAGACCGAAATCATCTTGCCGATCATCACCACCAGCGTCAGGATGACCACGGCATGCCAGTGTTCCACGATCATCCCGGGATCGATCAGCATCCCGACCGCCACGAAGAAGACCGCGGCAAAGAGATCGCGCACCGGGCGCACCAGGTGGGCCACCGCCTCACCCTTGCCGGATTCGCTGATCAGCGATCCGGCGATGAAGGCGCCCAACGCGACGGAGTAGCCGAGCCACTGGGCGAGCAGGGCAAAGCCGAAGCAGAGGCCGAGGGAGGCAATCAGCGTGGTCTCATCGCGACCGAGCCCGATCACGAAGCGCATCAAGCGCGGAATGACCAGCAGGCCACCGATGACCCAGACCGCAAGCAATGCCACGAGACGCGCCAGGGTCATCAGGAACGGTGTGCCTTCGCCGGCGCCCGGTCCAAGGGTCGCGAGACCGGCAAGGAAGAGGACGGCGGCGAGGTCCTCCACGATCAGTACCCCGAAGACCAGGTCACGCAGCTTGCGGCCGACCTTCTTGTCGTCGAAGGTCTTGGCGATGATGGTGGTGCTGCTGATGGCGGTGATGGCACCCGTGAAGAGGATCTCGCGTGGACTCCACCCCATCAGGGTTGCGGCCGCGATGCCGAGCCACGCCATCAGGAAGATGTCGATCACCGCGGTCACGGCCACGCTGCCACCCACGCGCAACAGGCGACGAATCGAGAACTCGAGGCCGATCGCGAAGAGCAGGAGAATCACGCCCAGTTCGGCGAGGGTCTCGGTCGTCTGGCGATCGGCGACCAGCGGGATGAAGGTGACGTGCGGGCCGATCATCAGCCCGGCGAGCAGGTAGCCGAGAATCACTGGCTGGCGCAGCCGTTCGAAGACCACCGTCGTGACGGCAGCCGCGCACAGCACCAGCGCGAAGGTCATCAGGAAGTCATGACTGACCTCCACGGCTCAGGCGCCACCCTGTGGTGGTGCAATCTCGGACGCGATCGCCTCTGCCGATGCGGTCACGGGCCCGACCACTCGCGCGGGCACCGGTCGATGCGCCGCAATCGCTTCCCATGCCGCGTCGACGACCGCCACCGCGTGCGGATGCGAGGCGGTCCATTCCTTCGCCGCCACACGCTCCACGGCGGAGGTCACCAAGGTGAGCCAGACCGTGGCCCAGAGTTCGACCACCCCTGGCCGGACGCTGCCCTCCTGCTTGCCGAGCGCAACCAGACGCTCGACCCCCTGGCGAAACTCGGTGACCGCGACTCGGGATGGCTCATCGAGTTCACTCGCCAACCGCCAGGCCAGGAGCAGGCGCATCCGGGCCGGGTCATGCTCGGCCACCAGTAGCCATTCGCGCCCGAGCCGGGTCATCCGGTCCGCAGCGGGACCGGTCCCTGCCGCAGCCACCGACTCGGTCCCCCAACGCTGCGCGTCCTGAAACGCCGCATTGAGGAGTGCTCGCTTGCTCTTGAAGTGCCGATAGATCGTCCCCTCCGCCACGCCGGCCCGTTCCGCGAGGATCGGGGTGGTCGTACCGTGATAGCCGATCGTCGTGAACAGTTCACGGCCGGCGCTCAGGAGGCGATCTCGTGTCGTTTCGGCGGCGTCCATCAAGAGCCTTCATTCGAGGTGAATCGTGGGCAGGAACGCGGTTATCTTGGAGGCTTGGCTCGCGATTGACTTGTTCCCAAGGGGTTCCTGCTCATGAAGATGCTTGTCCTCGGCGCCGGCCTGCAGGGCTGCGCCTGTGCCTTCGACCTGCTCCGTGACCCCGAAGTTAGCCGGGTCACCATCGCCGACCTGCAGCCGGAGCGGATGTCCCGCTTTCTGGCCCGCACGGAGGACCCCCGCCTGATGCCGGTCACGCTCGATGTGACCAATCATGCGGCGGTCCTCGAGGTCATGAAGGACCACGATGCGGTGCTGAGTGCGATCCCCTACTACTTCAACGGACCGATGGCGAAGCTTGCCGTCGAGGCCGGTTGTCATTTCGCCGACCTCGGGGGCAATACCGAGATCGTCATGGAACAGAAGAAGCTCGAAACGGAGGCCCGTGCCAAGGGGCTGAGCATCATGCCCGACTGCGGGCTGGCGCCCGGCATGGTCAACATCCTGGCCGCCGAAGGGATTCGCCGTCTCGACGTCGCGGACCGCGTTCGAATCTACGTCGGTGGGCTGCCCCAGCACCCGGAGCCGCCGCTCAATTACCAGATCGTGTATTCCCTCGAAGGGGCCCTCGACTACTACACCACTCCGTCATGGATCCTCCGCGATGGGAAGCCGGTGACGGTGGACGCCCTCAGCGAGCTCGAGGATGTCGAATTCCCCACCCCGGTCGGTACCCTCGAGGCGTTCCACACCGCGGGGGGCATCAGCACGATGCCGTTCTCGTTCGAGGGGAAGATCCGGGAGATGGAGTACAAGACGCTCCGCTACCCCGGTCACGCCGACCTGATGCGCGCGGTGCGCGAGATGGGGTTGCTCGACCTGACGCCGGTGATGGTCAAGGGCAAGGAGATCGTGCCGCGTGACGCCTTCATCGCCAGTGTGAGCCCGAAGCTGACCAAGCCCGAGGGGCGCGACCTCGTGGCACTGCGCGTGGTCGTCAGTGGCACCAAGGCCGGCCAGCCGCTCACCACCACCTTCGACCTGGTGGATCGCTACGACGAAGTCCACGGCATCTCGGCGATGATGCGCTGCACCGGCTATTCGCTCTCGGTCACCGGCCTCGTGCAGGCCCGGCGCCAGGTCATCCGCTTCGGCGTCACCACGCCCGATGAAGGGATGCCGTACGATCGCTATGTCGAGATGCTGGGCGAGCGCGGTGTGGTGATTCGGGAGAGCTGAGCCGCGAACAGAGGCCCACGCTCCCCGTCATCCCGAGCGGAGCGAGGGATCGGGCAGGTGCCCAGCGAAGGAGTTGGGCTTCGCGGGACCGGAGGGCTCCCGATCTCTCGCTGCGCTCGAGATGACGGTGTCCACTTCCATTCCCCGCGCGCCGCTCGCTGCCTACCAGCTCCACCCCGACCCGACATACCAGCGCGTCTCACCGTCGCCACCACTGGCGGTGATGGTGAGCGTGGCGGCGCGGAGCACACGCAGGGCAATCCCCCCCCCAGAACCCCATTCCCAGTCCTCGGTCGTCAGACGAAGCCGGCCGGCCGGCGGGATCGGTCCGTCGGTCAGGATCAGTGCATTTGTGGCGGTGTCGGCGAAGGTGCGGCCGCCATCGATGAACGCGATCGCTGTGATGGCGCCGAAGTCGCCCATGTTGAGGATGTCGTGGCGCAGCTCGAGCCCGCCGAGCAGGAGGCCGCGCCCGGCGAAGTGACCGGTGCCGAAGCCGCGGTGCGATCCATGCCCACCGAACGTCGTCACGGGTGACTCCCACTGGGGCAGCTCGTGCTGCGCCGCAACGGCCTGCGTCGCCGTGAGCGAGCGGAAGGCCGCGCGGGCGGTGACGCGCGTCCCGCGGCGTGGGGACGCGTAGCCCCGCACGCTGCCGTACACGCCCTGATACCCGTCGCCCGCAGATCCCGCGATCAGCCCCAACTCGGCCAGCACGCCGCTGTTCACTTCGTATTCGCGATCGCGCAGGTCAAGAATGATCGCGCCACGGGCGATGAGATCCGTCTGCGCGATGGCGGCTGGGGCATTCGGAGTCGGCAGGAGCAGTTGTTCTCGCGGCGCCAGCGGATAGCGACGGGTCAATTGCTCCCCGGTCCCCTCGAACCGATCATGCCGTGCCGTGAGCTGCACCGCCACTTGGAGCGGACCATACGCCCGACGCGTCACCTCGGCCCGGGCAATCAGGCGCTCGCGAGCAATCGGATCACGCACATCGCCGAAGCGCGGCTCGCGGCCGGCCTCGACCACCGCATGCGCGCGCCAGTTCGTGGCGATCGTCGGGTCCGCGTAGGTAACGCGGGCGAGCCAGGCATCGCGCGTCGAATAGCCGGCGTCCAGGGCGACCGAGCGACGCAACGAGGTGCGCGCATCCCAATCGGCCTGCTGGAACCAGATCGCCCGGGCGATGCCCATGACGCCATCGTTCGGCGAGGCCTGCAGGTACGGGAAATACGAGAGCCGCCAGGGCACGCCGGACTCGGCGTCTTGGGCGGACAACGGGGCGACACACGCCACAAGGGCGAGCGCGAGACGAGGCAACAGGTATCGGGTCATTACTCGTAGAGGACGGCTGTGTCTTCGATGCGTGCACCCCGCTCGTCGGCGACGGCGAAGTTCGAACGCGTGATCGCGGCCCCGCCGTACTCACCCTTCTTGTTCACCGCATAGAAGTTGAGCTGGAACTTCGGGCGCCCACGCTCGTCGAGGAGGCGCGGCGGTGTCATCGCGACGACCCGCCTGAGGGTAGCCAGGGCGGCATCCTTCGGATGCATCCCCTGACGCATGTGCTCCACCGTGAGGAAGCCACCGCAGACCATGATGTTGCTCTCACCGCGGCCGGTGGAGCCGGCGGCGCCGATGTCGTTGTCGGTGTACTGGCCGGCCCCGATGATCGGCGAATCGCCCACCCGCCCGGGAATCTTCCACGCCAGGCCGCTGGTGGTCGTCACCGAGGAGATGTCGCCATTGGGGGCGACCACGTTCATGTTGATCGTACCCGTCTGGCGGACGCCCATGGGGGTGTTGCCCTCGGGCGGCAGCCAGTCATCGTCGGGGCCGCGGTTGGCGCGCCAGCGGAGCCAGGTCTCGCGGCTCTGCGGCGTCAGCAGATCCTCGACCTGAAAGCCGTACGACATCGCGAAACGCTGGGCGTCCTTCCCCACCAACATGATGTGGTTGGTGTACTTGAGCACGAGCCGCGCGATCTCGCTCGGCGTC
Organism: Gemmatimonadota bacterium; assembly: GCA_011390645.1. GTDB lineage: Bacteria > Gemmatimonadota > Gemmatimonadetes > Gemmatimonadales > GWC2-71-9 > Palsa-1233. The sequence goes on along the minus strand of JAABRY010000058.1, from coordinate 7,375 downwards.
TTGATTCCCTCCAACGCGCCAACCGCACCGGCACGCTTGCTGGGGCCGTGCATGCACGAAGCGTCGAGCTGGACCACGCCCTCCTCGTTGGGGAGGCCGCCGTAGCCCACCGAGGTGTCACTCGGGTCGAGTTCCTGGATCTTGACCCCCTCGACCGCCGCATCGAGCGTGTCCCCCCCGCGCAGCACCAACTCCACCGCGCGGGCCACTCCTCGGATCCCGTTGGAGCTGGCGATCACGACCGGGTGGCTGGGGTGGCTCCGCCGGACGTATGGCGCGGCCAGCAGGTCGGACGGCGCAGCAGAGGCCGCAGCCACGGCCGAACCGGCAGCGCCGAGGAAGGTGCGACGGGAGAGGGAGTGGTCGGACATCAGCGGGGCTCCGAGGTGGGTGGAAGCCTCAATGATAAGATAGATTCCCCGTCATGACGACTCCTCGACGCCCGCGCCTCGACCCCGAAATCTTCAACCTCCCGGTCGAGAAGATGCGGGCCGGGTACTACTCCGACAAATACTTCGTGCGCGCGCGCGATGTCCTCCGGGCCGACCGCTCCTCGCCGGTGGTGACCGTGCAGGTCTTCACCAAGCACGACGCCCTGCTCGGCGGGATCGACGAGGCGATCGCCATTCTCAAGCTCTGCTCCGACGACTGGAGCGCCCTGCAGGTGCGTGCGCTGCATGATGGCGATGCGATCACCCCGTGGGAGGTGGTGCTCGAGATCACCGGCCCGTACGATCACTTCGCCCTTCTCGAGACACTGTATCTCGGTGTCCTCTCCCGGCGGACACGCGTCGGCACCAATACCCGTCGCGTCGTTGAGGCTGCCCGTCCCAAGGAAGTCATGTTCTTCCCCGCACGGCATGATCACTGGATGGTGCAGACGGGTGACGGGTATGCCGCACATGTCGCAGGTGCGATCGGCGTGAGCACCGATGCGCAGGCCAGTTGGTGGGGGAGCGAGGGCGTCGGGACCGTACCGCACGGCCTGATCGCCGCGTATGGGGGCGACACCGTCCTCGCCTCGAAGAAGTTCCTGGAGCATATGCCCGCCGACGTGCGACTGGTGACACTCGTGGACTTCGAGAACGATTGCGTCCGCACCTCGCTGGAGCTCGCCGATGCCCTCGGGGAAGATCTCTACGGGGTGCGCCTCGACACCAGCGAGATGCTGGTCGATTCCTCCGTCCTCCCCCAGATGGGACGCTTCCGCCCCACCGGGGTGAATCCGCAACTGGTGCACAACGTCCGCAATGCGCTCGACCAGGCCGGACATGAGCAGGTGCGCGTGGTGGTCTCCGGTGGCTTCACCGTCGAGAAGATTCGCGAGTTTGAGGCGATGAGCGTGCCGGTGGACGCGTACGGTGTGGGCTCATCGCTATTTCAGGGCCGCTTCGATTTCACGGCGGATGTGGTGTTGACGGAGGGGAAGCCGTGTGCGAAGGTGGGGCGGGCGTTTCGGGAGAATATCCGACTGGAAGTGGTGCCCTAGAGTGTCGTAGGTCGTAGGTCGTAAGTCGTAGGTCTAATGTCGTAGGTCGTAAGTCGTAGGTCGTAAGTCGTAGAACATTGGTCGTAGGTCATACGTCGCAGGGCCAGAGGCGCGCGGCGGAGAGCGTCGCTACCGGAATCAGGTCCATCCCTTCACGACCAACAACCTACGACCTGCGACCTACGACCTACGACCCCCAAAGGAGCTCCCCCCCAATGCGAACCATCCACTGGGACATCGACACCCAAATCGACTTCATCCACGCCGACGGCCTGCTCGCCGTGCCCGGCGCGGAAGCGATCCTGCCCAACCTGCAGCGCCTGACTGCGCACGCCCACGCCACGGGGACGCGCATCGTCGCCACCGCGGACGACCACGACCTCGGCCATGCCGAAATCAGCGATACACCCGACTGGGCCAGCACCTTTCCGCCGCATTGCATGCGTGGCACGCCAGGGCAGGCGAAGGTGCGCGAGACCGCGTTGCGGGATCCGTTGGAGGTACATGCGGTGCCATGGGATGCCGCTGCGTTGACCGCGGCAGTGCAGTCTGGCGAGGGCGACATTCTGATCAACAAGCCGGGGACGGATGTCTTTCGATGGAATCCGAATGCCGCCACGGTGCTCGCAGCGCTCGCGCCGACGCAGATCATCGCCTATGGTGTCGCCACCGACATCTGCGTCCTCGCAGCGGTCACGGGATTGCGGCGGTTGCGCCCCGAGGCCGAACTCGTGATCGTCACCGACGCCATCGCGGCACTCGACACGTCGCGCGGCGAGGCCCTGATGCAGGAGTGGGCCGCATCGGGATTCACGCTCGCGACCACGGCACAACTGACCAGATGACCTCCCCCCCCCAACGCTCGTGGCTCCCCGGACCGGTCGCCGTGCATCCGGAGGTGCTCGCGGCCATGGTGCGCCAGATGCCCGCGCCACGGTCCGCTGAGGGGGAGGCACTTCTCGCTCGGGTCGGCAGCGGCCTGCGTCAGCTCTTCCGCACCCGCCGACCGGTGGTGACGGCCACCACGAGTGCGACCGGCATGATGGAAGCGGCGATTCGTTGCGGCGTGAGGGAGCGCGTGCTGTGTGTCGTGGCCGGACACGCCGGGGAACGCGCGGCCCGCGTGGCGGAACAGTGCGATCGCGATGTCGTGCGCCTGCATGTCCCGCCGGGCGACGCCCTCGAGCCTGCCCTGTTGTCGCAGATGCTGGATGGTCCCCCGGTCGATGCGGTCATTCTGGTGCACGCCGAGACCTCGACGGGAGTGCAACACCCAATCACGGACCTGCTTCGCCTCGTGCGCCCGATGCCCGATGTGGTGACGATCGTCGACGCGTCCACCACCCTCGGGGCCGCCGACGTCGACCCCGAGCGCTGGGGGGCCGATGTTGTCTTGAGCAGCTCCCAGCGCGCCGTCGGGATCCCACCCGGCCTCGCCTTCGCAACGATCAGTGATCGATTTCTGGTGCGGGCCGCAGAGCAGGTGGATCGCGGGCTGCACCTCGACCTCGTCACGCTCCATGAGGCTGCCATCGAAGGCCATGTCGTGGAAACCCCAGCGCTGCCGCAACTGATGGCTCTCGATGTCCAGCTCGCGCGCATCGCCGCCGAGGGACTTGAGGTGCGGTGGGCTCGCCACCGTGCGTTGCGGGAGATGGTCGAGCAGTGGGTGGGCCGCCACGGACGATGCACGATGGTCGCACCAGCGGGTCGCCGCGCCGATGCGGTCAGTGCGCTCCGGCTTGCGCCAGGGCGCTCCGCCGCCGGGCTCGTGCGTGCCATGCATGGGGAAGGCTGGGAGATCGCCGCCGCCGAGGAACCGACCGATCGCATCGTTGCGATTGGGCATATGGGCGATGCCACGCCTGAGGACCTCGCCGCCTTGCTTGCTCACCTCGAATCAAGGCTCTGAGTCATGAACGAACCACTCTGGCGCCGCCTCTGGGATCGGACCCCGACCTACTTCCTGCGTGGCGCGGCGATCACCCTCCCGGTCGTCCTCACCCTCTTTGTGGCGTGGCAGGCGATCAATTGGATCGATTCCTGGCTGGGCCTGCCCTATTGGGGCGTTGGGCTACTGATCGTCTTCGCGAGCATCACACTTATCGGTGCCCTCGCGACCAACGTCATCACTCGGGCCGCCATCGGGACGCTCGACGTGATCCTGGCGCGGCTCCCGTTGGTGCGTCTGCTCTACAATGCGGCCAAGGACCTCATGGGAGCGTTTGTGGGGGAGAAGCGACGGTTCAATCGTGCGGTCAGGGTCCAACCTGATCCAACGATCGAGCTCTGGTTCCTCGGATTCATCACTTCGGATGACCTGGGACGACTCGGACTGGAGGGGTGGGTGGCGGTCTATCTCCCGCAGTCATATAACATTGCAGGCAATCTGGTCCTCGTCCCTGCGGACCGGGTGGTACCGGTGGCGGTGGACAGTGCGGATCTGATGGCCTTCATCGTCTCCGGGGGTGTGGCCAAAGGTGGCGCGGTCGTAGGCCGATAATTAACGGCTGAGATCCTGTAGCGTCATTCTTGGCACAGCGAACCGCGAACGGCTATGAAGTGATTGGATCCAGCCGCACGTGCTCTCTCCGTTCGCCGATCGCCGATCGCTGATCGCCTTCATCTCTGAGGTATCCATGCGCTTCCAGTCCCTGCTACCCCTCCTCGCTGTCGTCGCCGCCGCCTGTTCGACCGACCCGACCGGTACCGATGGCACCCCGGCAACCGCGCTGCAACTCACGGCCGATGTCGCCGATGTCGCCGCCGACGGCACGGCGCAAGATGTGGACATGATGGCCGGGATGTCCGGCCTCCTCGGCACTGTCTCCTTCTCGAGCTCCCTCGCCGCCAACATGGGCGACCCGGGTGGACCCGGCAACGTCGCCGGCTGCGGCTTCGGCGGCGGCCGCTTCAACTGCCCACCCAACAGCGCCAATGGGCTCACGATCACCCGCGAAGTGACCTTCTTCGATGAACTCGGCGGGACGCAGGACGGCTACGACGCCGCCACGACCGCCGAAATGCGCATCGACGCCACGCTTGAGGGTGATGTCTCGCGCGGCCCCTGGACGGCGACGACCTTCCGCCACCGCCTCTTCGAGATCACCGGACTCCTCGGCACCGAGACGCAGCGCACCGTCAACGGCACTGGTGAGGTTGAGCTCTCGCGCTCGCGCCACAGCAACAGCAATGGCAACGGCACGGCTGGGCCGACCCGCCAGTATGACATCGAGGGAACCATCGTGTGGGAAGATGTGGTGATGCCGGTGCGCGCCCCCGGCGTGGCCCCGTGGCCGCTGTCCGGCACGACCACGCGGAACTACACAATCACCCGCTCCTCGCCCGACGGCCCGGTGACCACGACCCGCATCGTGATCATCAACTTCGACGGCACCGATTCCCCCGACGGTACCGTCAATGGCGAGCCGTTCGAGTTCGACCTCCGCGACCGGAAGGCCGAGCGGCTGTAAAGGGGGCGTGGCTTCGCCACGCTAGGTGAAACGTGAAAGGTGAAAGGGCGGCGATTGGCACCCCCTTTCACCTTTCACGTTTCACCCCCCTTCCCCCCCTATATTTCCGGGCTATACCTGAACCCCGGAACGCCCTGCATGTCCGAGTCCGACAAGTATCTGCCCGACACCATCGAGGCCAAGTGGCGCGCCCGCTGGCAGGAAGAGGGCACCAATGAGCCCGACCTCGACCGCGCGGAGCGGCCCTACTACAACCTGATGATGTTCCCGTACCCGTCGGCCGAAGGGCTGCACGTGGGGAACCTCTTCGCGTTCACCGGGGCGGATTGCTACGGCCGGTTCAAGCGGATGCAGGGGTACCAGGTCTTCGAGCCGATCGGCTTCGACGCCTTCGGGATTCACTCCGAGAACTACGCCATCAAGGTCGGGAAGCACCCGGCCGACCTGATCCCGCAAAACATCGCCAACTTCACCCGGCAGCTCACCCGGATGGGCGGGATGTTCCCGTGGCGGAACGTCCTCTCGACCACCGACCCGTCCTACTACAAGTGGACGCAGTGGGTCTTCCTGCAGCTCTACAAGCAGGGGCTGGCCTACAAGAAGCACGGCGCGGTCAACTGGTGCCCAAGCTGCAAGACGGTGCTCTCGAATGAGCAGGTGATTGCGGGCGCATGCGAGCGCTGCGGCACCGTGGTCGAGCAGCGTGCGCTGGAGCAGTGGTACTTCCGGATCACCGACTACGCCGGGCGCCTGCTCGCCAACCTGGACGACAAGACCAAGATGGATTGGTCCGACACCACAGTGATGGCGCAGAAGAACTGGATCGGCCGCTCGGAAGGCGCCGAGATTGCCTTTGAGGTGGCCGGGGGTGGGGACGCGATCCGCGTCTACACCACGCGCCCCGACACCCTCTTCGGGGCGACGTTCATGGTGCTCGCACCTGAACACCCGATGGTGACGCAGCTCACCACCGCAGCGCAGCGCGATGCCGTCGAGGCCTACCGCGCGCAGGCGGCGGCGCAGGACCTCGTGTCGCGCAAGGTCGGCGACAAGGAGAAGACCGGTGTCTTCACCGGCGGCTTCGCGGTGAACCCTGCGACGGGCAAGGAGATTCCGGTCTGGATCGCCGATTACGTGCTGATGGAGTACGGCACCGGTGCGATCATGGCGGTGCCGGGTCACGACGAGCGCGACTTCGCATTCGCGACCAAGTACGAGCTGCCGATTGTGCGCGTGGTCGCCGGACCCGATGAGTCCGCCGACACTCCGCTCACCGAGGCCTACACCAACGTTGATGCCGGCGGCCGCATGGTCAACTCGGCGCAGTTCGATGGCACCACCCCGCTGGAGACCAAGTCCGCGATCACGACCTGGCTCGAGGCCGAAGGGCGCGGCACGGGCAAGGTCCAGTTCCGTCTCTACGATTGGTGCATCTCGCGGCAGCGCTACTGGGGCCCACCGATCCCGATCATCTATTGCGACAGCTGTGGCGCGGTGCCGGTGCCAGAGGATCAGCTCCCAGTGGAGTTGCCGCCGCTGGAAGACTTCCGTCCGGATGACTCGGGCGTCTCGCCGCTGGCACGTGACGCGTCGTGGTACCATGTGCCGTGTCCGCAGTGCGGTGGCCCCGGCCGTCGTGAGACCGACGTGTCCGACACCTTCCTCGACTCGGCGTGGTACTTCCTGCGCTACCCGAGCACCGACTTTGCCGATCGCCCGTTCGACGCCGAGCGCACCAAGCGCTGGTTGCCGGTCGCGAGCTACATCGGCGGCAACGAGCACGCGGTGTTGCACCTGCTCTATTCGCGCTTCATCACGATGGTGCTGCACGATGCTGGGCTGCTCGACTTCGAGGAGCCGTTCGTGAAGTTCCGTGCGCACGGCCTGATCGTGAAGGACGGCGCGAAGATGTCGAAGTCGCGCGGCAACGTGGTGATCCCCGATCAGTACATCGACCAGTGGGGCGCCGACACCTTCCGGATGTACCTGATGTTCCTGGGTCCGTTCCAGGAAGGTGGCGACTTCCGCGACGCCGGCATCTCCGGCCCGCGTCGCTTCCTCGACAAGGTCTGGGATCTGGTCGGCTTGGCCACTCACCCTGACGCGCGCGACGGCGAGATCCGCCGCGAGGTGCTGGTCAAGTGGCACCAGACCAAGCAGAAGGTCGCCGAGGAGCTGGAGGGACTGCGCTATAACACCGCGATCGCCGCGTTGATGGAGCTGGTCAACGTGCTGCGCGAGTACAACTGCTGCGAGCCGATGGTGGTGGGTTCACTGGTGCAGATGACGGCGCCCTTCGCGCCGCACTTCGCCGAGGAGTGCTGGGAGCGGCTCGGCCACAAGACCTCGGTGTTTGATTCCGCGTGGCCGCAGTACGATCCGGCGCTGACCCAAGAGGACTCGGTCACGATCG
>JAABRY010000057.1 GCA_011390645.1 Gemmatimonadota bacterium | reverse complement strand
GCTGATCCTCCCCCAGTGTGACGGGATGGATGGCGCGTACGCCGCGCGTCTGGTGCGGGAGGAGTAGGTGGCCGCGCGGCGCATCGTCTCCTGGGTGCTGGTGATCGTGGGCGCAGTCGTGCTCGGCGTGGCGACGGCGTGGCTGTTCAACCCCGAGCCGTTCAGGGTTCCGGAGGTGTCAGTCCCGGCACTGCGCGGGATGACCCGTGATGCGGCACTCGCACAGCTCAACGAACTTGGGCTACGCGGGCGGGAGGCCGACGGGTTGGCTGATCCGCTGACGCCACGCGGCACCGTCTCTTGGCAGTCACCGCCGCCGGAGACCGTGGTGCCCGAGGGCACCCTCGTCCGCCTCGGCATCAGTTCCGGGGCCCCGCGCGTGGAGGTGCCGGACGTGATCGGCCTCGACGTGCCGCTCGCGGTACGGATCCTCGAGGCCGCTGGGCTGGTGCTGGAGAGCGTGGACAGTGTGCGGTCGGCGGAAGCGGTCGGTACCATCCTCCGCACGCAGCCCAGTGGACGCAGTGCGGCGCGTGCAGGTGCTGGAGTGCAACTGACTGTGAGTCGCGGGCAAACGCCTGCGCCAACGAGGAGAGAGGAATGACGGTGCGGATTGCCCCCAGCGTGTTGAGCACCGACCTCGGACGGCTGCGTGAGCAGATCGCCGAGGCGGAAGCGGGCGGGGCCGAATGGATGCACGTGGACGTGATGGATGGACACTTCGTCCCCAACCTCACCTTCGGCGCGCCGATGATTCGCGCGTTGCGCCGCCTGACCGACCTCCCGCTCGACGTGCACCTCATGGTGCAGCATCCCGAGCGCTACATCGCCGAGTACGCTGACCTCGGCGCGAGCGTCTTCACCTTCCATCCCGAGGCGACGGTGCACGTGCAGCGCCACCTCGCCGCCATTCGGGAGCGCGGGATGAAGGCGGGGCTCGCCCTCAACCCGTCCACGCCACTGAACGTGCTCGACGAGGTGATGGATGACCTCGACCTGGTGCTGGTGATGTCGGTGAATCCCGGCTACGGGGGACAGAGCTACATCCCCGCCGCCACGGGAAAGATCGCCCGCATCAGCGAGCGCATCGACGCGCACGGCACGAGCATCGTCCTCGAGGTGGATGGCGGGATCACGGTGCAGACGATTGCGGCTGCTCATGCTGCTGGTGCGGACACCTTCGTTGCGGGCACCGCCGTCTTCGGCACCCCGCACATTGCTGACGCGGTGCGCGCCCTCAAGCGCGCCTGCCTGACCCAGGTGTGACCTCCATGCGCTTGTTGTCCGCCCTGATTGTTGCCACCGCGCTCGCCGGGTGTGTCGCCCCGGTCGAGGTCGGCTCCGTTGCGCCCGACTTCACCGCGACCAACCTCGCCTCGAATGAGCCGGTCTCCTTCACCGAGGCGTACGAGGGTCAGGTCACGCTGGTCAACATCTGGGCCACCTGGTGCGAGCCCTGCAAGGAGGAGATCCCGGCCTTGCAGGAACTCTACGAGACCATGGGCCCGCGCGGATTGAAGATCGCGGCCGTCAGCATCGACGAGGCGGGGCCGGAGGTCGTCCGCGAGTTCATGGCAGGGTTCGGCGTCACCTTCGATGTGCTCCACGATCCCGCCGGTACGATCCAGCAGACCTACCGCACCACCGGCGTTCCGGAATCGTTCCTGGTCGGGCGCGACGGACGCATCATGCGGATCGTCTATGGCGATCATCCCTGGGCCTCGGACGCGAACCGTCGCATTGTCGAGCAGTTGCTCGCCGCGCCCGCGAGCTGATCCATGGGCCCCTCGCGCCAATGGCTGATGGTGGGGCTGGTGGTCGCCGGTCTCGGCCTCGGTGCGTGGGCCCTCACGCGCTATGCCCCCCCCCCGGAGGGCGCCCAGATCGGGATGCGCGCGCCAGACTATCGCGTCGTCAACGTCATGACCGGCGACTCGATCGGCCTGCGCTCCGGCTACGACGGGAAGGTGGTCCTCATCAATGTCTGGGCCACCTGGTGCATCCCGTGTCGCAAGGAGATGCCCTCGATGGAGCGCCTCTGGTCGGAGTTCCGACGTGAAGGCTTCGCGATCGCAGCCGTGAGCGTCGATGATGCCCCGGCCGAGAAGGTGCGCGCGTTCGCGGAGGAGCTCCACCTCACCTTCGACATCCTGCATGATCGCTCGAACAACATCCAGCCGGCCTACCAGACGCTGGGCGTGCCCCAGAGCTATCTCCTCGATCGGCAGGGGCGGATCGCCCACATCGAGATCGGCGAGGTGGAATGGGATTCGGACGCCAACCGCGCACGCATCGCCGAGCTGCTGGCCCAGTGATGCGCGTGCTCGCTCTGGAGACCTCGTGTGACGAAACCTCCGCGGCGGTGGTGCGCCGTGAGGGCAACGTCGCCACGCTCGAGGGGATGACGATCCTCTCGCAGGATGTGCATCGGATCTTCGGCGGCGTGGTCCCGGAGCTCGCCTCGCGTGCGCACCTCGCCACCGTCGGTCGCGTGGTGGACCACACGCTGGAGCGCGCGGGTGTGACGCTCGGTGAGATCGATGGTATCGCGGTGACGCAGGGCCCCGGCCTGCTTGGCGCGCTGCTCGTCGGCGTCACCTGGGCGAAGACGCTCGCATGGCGCGAGGGATTGCCCTTGATCGGGGTGCATCACCTCGAAGGACACCTCTTCGCGCCGGTGCTCGAAGATCCGAAGGTAGAGCCACCATTCACTGCGCTACTCGTGAGCGGTGGCCACACGATGCTGCTCGACGTCCCTGCGTGGGGTGATTACCGGCTGATTGGCCAGACGCGGGATGATGCGGCGGGAGAGGCGTTCGACAAGGTCGGCTCGCTGCTCGACCTCCCCTACCCCGCGGGCGCCGCCATCGAGAAGCTCGCGCGCGAGGGCGATCCGGCGCGCTTCACCTTCCCGCGTCCGTTGCTCAAGGGGGTCGCGGAAGCCGACCGCTGGAACTTCTCCTTCAGTGGCCTCAAGACCGCAGTATTGCGCGCGGTACAGAAGAGCGACGACGTCGCCCGTGACCGCGCCGACCTTGCCCGCGGCTTCCAGGATGCGGCGATTGCGGTGTTGGTGGCCAAGACCGCCGATGCCGCACGTGCACACGGCCGCGACCTCGTGGTGCTGGGGGGGGGAGTGGCCTGCAACGGCGCCCTCGCCGCCGCGATGCGCACCGCACTCGAGGGTGACGCGCGCGTGGCGGTCGCCACCCCAAAGCTCAACACCGACAACGCCGGGATGATCGGGGCGGCCGGCAGCTGGCGCCTTCTCGCCGGTGAGCGCCATGGGCCAGAGCTCGAGGCCCGCGACACTCTTCCACTACCCGGGCTGCACGCCCCGACTGGAGCCACTGCGTGATCACCGCCTATCCGCTCGAGTTCGGCCCGGTCACCGGCTTCGGCCTCACGATGGCGCTGCTCTTTCTCGTCGGCGCCTGGATCATTGATCAGGAGTGCCGTCGACTCGGGTTCAAGCGCGAGTACGCCGGTGACGTGATTCTCGGCGCGGTGGTCGGTGGCATCGTCGGTGCCAAGCTCTGGTACGCGGGGTTGCACGGCATCGAGACCCTCTTCTCCCGCGCCGGGCTCGTCTACTACGGTGGTTTCGTCGGCGGCACGCTCGGCGTGATCGGCGTGAGCATCTTTCGGCGCGTCCCGATTCGCTGGACCGCGCACCTGGCGGCCCCGGCACTCGCCGCGGGATACGCCATTGGTCGCGTCGGCTGCTTCGTGGTGGGCGATGACTACGGTGTCCCCACGACGCTCCCCTGGGGCGTACGGTTTCCCGAAGGCGCGCCACCGAGCACCGCAGCGGTGATGCAGCAGGAGTTCGGGGTACCAATCGCGGAAGGTGTGGATCCGATGACGGTCCTCGCGGTGCATCCGACGCAGCTCTACGAAGTCGCCGCGATGCTGGTCGTCTTCGCGATGCTCTGGCGCTGGCGCACAGCGGCGAAGGGGACGGGTTGGCTCTTCGGCGTGTACCTGGTCTTCGCGGGTATCGAGCGCTTCCTCGTGGAGATCCTGCGCGCCAAGGATGATCGCATCCTCGGCGTGCTGACTCTCGCCCAGGCGTTCTCGATCGTGTTGATACTGATCGGTGCATATCTGATCATGGCGTGGGGCAAGGGAACGGTGGCTGCTGGACCATGGGTGATGGCACCGAAGACAGCGAAGAGTGGCGTGAAGTAATCCCGAGCATTCTGGTCGGTGAATGCGTCAAAAATCTGGATATTGACGTTACCGAAATGTGACCGTAACTTGATTCCAGTTGGTTGATGCAGATCGTCAACCGCACGAGAAAGTCCCTAGGCGAAGAAGGGTGAAGTAGGCACTACTGCTTGCTTCGTATACTCAGGGGGCGTCTAGGGACCTCCCACAGAAAGAGCCCGGCCAGTGATGGTCGGGCTCTTTCGCATTCCTGCAGCATCCCAGCCGGCGGTCATCAGGATCCCAGCCGGCGGTGTCAACCGCCGGAACATCCGGCCGGGGGGCGCTCAGCTCGGCCGGGGGGCGCTCGGCTCGGTCGGGGGGCAGCCGCCATGACGACGTGTCGGGTCCGGCGGCTGACGCCGCCGGCTGGTTGAATCGCTTTCTTGTCAGGAACCGGCGGCTGACACCGCCGGTTGGGGATTTCTCCAACATCCAACATCCAACATCCTGCGACCTACGACCTACGACATACGACCTACGACCTCCAACGCCTCTTCCCCAACCACCTCATCCATCACCATCTCTTCCCGCCGCGTCAGCACATACCCCACCGCACCGAGCGCCAGCACCAGCAGCACACCCTGGGCGATCAGTGTTTCGATCGTTGGGTAGATCCCCAGCGCGGGAAGGCGCGGCCAGCCGGGCAGCACCGAGGTGCCGACGATACCACCGGCCTGCAGCTCGGCGATCCCCTTCCCCGCGAACACGAAGGCCGTGTAGTAGAGGAAGGCGCTGGTGACGGCGAAGAACGGCTTGAGCGGCAGGCGCACGCCCCAGCGCGTGATCGCGACGTAGACCACCGCCAGGACCGCGCTCCCTGCCAGCACGCCCCAGGTCACCGGCCAGAACGTCCCCCCCCCTGATCCGCCGGACACCAGCAGCGCCTTGTAGAAGAGGATCGTCTCGAAGCCTTCGCGATACACCGCCAGGAAGGCCGCCGTGGCAAGGGCGAAGGTCGAGCCGCCACTTACCGCGTCGGCCACGCGTCCCTTCACGAAGGACGTCCACTTGGCGACTTCCATCTTCGACAGCAACCAATAGGAGACGTAGAAGAGGACCCCCACCGCCACCAGCATCGTGATCCCCTCGAGCACCTCCTGCTGCGCGGCCGAGAGGTGGAAGACGGTCTCGAGGAGCACGGCGGTGATGATCGAGAGGATGATCGCCGCGCCGACGCCGACGTGAATGTCCTGCCGACGATGCCCCGCGCCCACCTTGGTCAGGAAGGTCAGCAGCGCGCCAATGATGAGGATCGCTTCGAGCCCTTCGCGCAACAGGATCATCAACGACTGCACGAAGATGTTGCCCTGCGATGGGCGATCGGCGATCGCACGCTCGGCGCGTTCCAGCCCACTGAGCAACTCGCGGGTCACGGCATCGCGACGGGCGGGATCGGTCGGCACCGACACCTGAGTGCGGAGATCAGCGAACGAGGCTTCCAGGGAGGTGGCGAGTGCGGCATCGGCGACGCGCACCGCGCGCTCGACTTCCTCGAAGGCCAGGTACGCATCAAAGGCTGCGGTCTTCGCAGCGTCGTGATCACCGGAGGCCGCGTGTTTCGTCGCGGTGGTGATCTGCCCGCGGACCGTGCCGAAGATCGTCGCAAAGCGCCCCGGATCATCTGCCGGCTGCCAATGGCGCACCGCGGCGAGTTGTGCGTGTGTCGCACCGGACCCGAGTGTCGCGAGAATCTCGGCGTCGTTCATCGCGGCCAAGCGGGGAAAGTCGGTGAGGCCGGCGGGGACGCTGCCGCTCGGCGAGACCTGCCGCAGCGTCGTGGCATAGGCCGCCACCGCCCAACGATCGGCGGGGCTCATCGTCGCCTCGTACGCCGGCATCGCGGTCCCAGCGACACCGATCGTGATCCGCTGGAAGAACGCGAGCGGCGTCACGTCAATGAGGCCGTCGAAATCGGCGAGGTTCGCCGGGGCCGGATCGAGCCCTCGGGCCGCCGGGCCGTCGCCGTGGCCGGCATCACCGTGGCATGAGGCACACTCCCGCCGGTACACCTCGGCGCCGTGGGCGAGCAGCGGTGGACGGGCCGGATACTCCACCAGCGAGATCCCGAGGCCCTGGGTCAGCGTCAGGTGCAGTCGTGCCACCGCAGCGGCCACGGAGTCCGCCGGACCGGTCCGCTCCACCCACCGCAGCGCGGTCGCGAGTTCGGTCACGGCACCGTCGGACACAGCCGCTGGCAGGGCCTCCGCGCGGCGCCCCGCCTCGCCCAGAAAGAGGCGCGCCTCCTCCACTTCCTCCGCCGCGACGATCCGGCCATCGACCACACCCATCCGGTACTCGGCAACGGCGAGGTCTGCCGCGGAGGCGATGCGCCGTGCCAACGCCGCGGTATCGGGAGCAACAGCTTGCAGCAACAGCGCCGCACTAATGAGAAACATTATCATTCTCTTTGAGAGTAACACCGCAACGTAGGGGTGCCGGGCGTGTCACGGAAGGGGCGCGCGGCTCGATCGGGGGAAGGGGCGCGCGGCTCGATCGGGGGAGGGGGCGCGGGTGACTTCCGTCATCTCGAGCGCAGCGAGAGATCTCCACGGGTGCCCACGCGAGTTGGCAAGGGTATCACCTGAGAGGCTCTGGAGATCCCTCGCTCCGCTCGGGATGACGGAACCCTACGACCTACGACCTACGACCTACGACCCCCAACGACTAACGACTAACGACCAACGACTAACGACCAACGACCAACGACTCCATCACCGCCACCGCCGCCGCCACATCCCTGCTGTGCGAAATCGACAGATGAATCTTCACGTGCAACGGCGCCACCAGATCTGCCGCGCGCCCGAAGAGATGAATCTCCGGCCGTCCATCAGGGAGGCGATGCACGGCGATCTCGCGCCAGCCCACGGGACGTGCACCGGGCAACACCTGAAGCGCCTTGTAGACCGCTTCCTTGGCGGCAAGGCGCGCAGCAAAGGCGGGGGCGGGATCGCCGAGCGAATGGACGTAGGCGGCTTCCGCCTCGGTGAGGGTGCGGGCGATGAGGCGTTCGCCCAGGCGAGCCAGCATGTCACGGGCGCGGGCGACCTCGACCACATCAAGGCCGATATTCATCACAGCCACGGCAGCCCCCAGAACCAGACCGCGATCGGCGTGAACCACTCGGGCGCATCGATCTGACCGCCGAACCATGCTGCCACGAGCATCGTGAGGGCGATCACGACCCCGCTCACGACCAGCACCGGCAGCCACGGTCGACGCCATGCCGCCACGCGGGCCGCGATCCCGCGCCAGCGCATCGTCTCCTGGTGCGCGATGCCGACCGCCGCCTCCCACGCCGTCTCCAGGGCTGCGCCGCGAGCGCGTTGCGTGGCCTCGGTGTCGGGCGCCGTGGCCAGGCGCTCCAGCGGGATCGCCGCGGCGAGCAGCCGCTGCAGGAGAATGTCGTGCTGCTCGGCGTCAGGCAGCAACGGCGCGAGTTGTCTGGTGGGGTAGCGTGAATGCAGCGCGGCGGTCTCGATGGCCCTCCGGGCGTCCGCATGCACGACCGTCGCCAGCTCGGCAGCGGCGGCCGTCCACGCCGCGGTGCATTGCGCCTGCGTCATCCCCCCCCCAGCAGAGGTCTGGACCAGCGTGTCGAGGAGCGTGAGGCGAATGGCTTCCCACGGACGCGCTGTGGGGGGGGCAGCGAGTTTGCCGAGTGCCGGGGCGAGCACGCTCACCGGGTGGTCGGGCACAGGATCGCCTCGAGCACCGCGTCCGTGGCGTCGAAGGTATCGAAGACCGCAGCCGCACCGGCGTCGCGCAACACCTCCACCGAGTACGCGCCCGTGGCGACGGCCACCGCCCGCGCACCGATCCCGTTGCCGCAGGTCACATCGGCCGGCGTATCGCCCAGGATCACCACCTCCGTGCCGCTCGGCACGCGGCCGAAATGCGGCATGGCGCGCTCGGCCGCGATCGCGGGCAGCATCGGCCGGTCGGCGTGATCCGACCCGTAGGCGCCGAGCCGGAAGCGCGCGAAGTCGATGCCCGCCGCACCCAGCTTCAGCCGGGCCCCCGCCACCACGTTGCCGGTGAGCAGGCCAAGGCAGACGCCATCAACCGCCTCGAGGGCATCCAGCAGCGCAGGCACACCGGGCAGCGAGCGCACCAGGTGACCGCGCTCGGCGACTTCCAGCTCCAACTGCGTGATGTACTGCGCCAGCAGCGTCGCAGTGCGTTCCGGCGTCGCCCGATCGGGCGCCCCCGCCGCGTGATACAGCTCGCGCACGATCTGCGGGTCGGTCTTCCCGTCGAACCGCACCTGCTCGAAGAAGGCGAGGTCGTCGAATTCCGCCGCGAACGCGCGTTCGATCGCGCGTCGGCCGGCCGAGGAACTCGAGAGCAGGGTACCGTCAATGTCGAAGAGGACGAGCGTGTGCATCAGGTGGGGTCTTTCAGCATGACACGGGCAGGAGAACAGGTCACGACGGCGTGCGCGCCGCGCTGCACTCGCGACAGATCGTCACGCCACGAATGGTGCAGACCAGACAGATGAAGGTGCCACAGACGTCGCACGGGTAGCCCTCGGACGCGCGCTCCTCGCGGCCGCAGGCGCGACAGCGCATGGCGTCCACTTCCTTGAGGGGCGGGCGGGTCTGGGCGGTGGCCATCAGTGTGGAATCGCGTAGCGCTTGATCTTGGCGATCAGCGTGGCCCGGGAAATTCCCAGCTCCGCGGCGGCGCGAGTGCGATTGCCCTTGTGGTGTTTGAGCGTGCGGTCAATGTGCATCCGTTCGACTTCCTCCACCGTCAGCGGGGTATGCCGTCGATCGAAGGGCCCGGGCCGCGCCCGGAATTCGGCCGGCAGGTGCTCGACCTCGACCTGCTCGCGCCCGCGCGAGGCCAGCAGCGCGCGCTCAAGCACGTTGGCCATCTCGCGGAGATTGCCGGGCCACTGATAGGCCAGCAGCCGCTCCATCACCTCATCGCTCAGCTTGCTCGGGGCGCCGGGCAACCCGGTGACGAGGCCTTCCACCTTCCGGCGGATCACGGCGAGCAGGTCCTCACGGTGCCGCTCCCTGAGCGGCGGCATCGCGATCGGTGTGACCCGCACCTGGTAATACAGTTCCTTGACGAAGCGCCCGCTGCTCAGCGCATCGGCCGTGGACTCCGACGTGGTCCCGATCAGGCGCACATCCACCGGAATCTCGCGCACGCCGCCGACCCGGCGAAAGGATCGACTCGAAATCACCTGCGCAAGCAGATGCTGGATCGATGCGGGTGCCGCCACGATCTCCGTGAGCAGCAGCGTCCCGCCGTCGGCCATCTCGATCAGACCCTGCTGCAGTGGCGGCGTCCCATCGACACCCGCCTCCGTGCCGAAGAGCTGGGCCTGCAGGGCGGTCGCGTCGGGAACCATGCACGAGACTTCGAGGAACGGCTCTTCGCGTTGCAAGGACAGATCATGAAGAATTCGCGCGACCGTCCGCTTCCCCGTCCCGCTCTCGCCTTCGAGGAGGATCCCAGCCTGATCGCTGCGGGCGAGTGTCGTGATCTGCGCCCGCACGGACCGCATCGGCTCATGGGTCCCCAGCGCCTCCAGCACGTCGTGCGGTCCGGTCTGACCGACCAGGGCACGGTTGAGGCGTCGAAGGCGGACCTTCTCGGCAGCCCGCTTCGCGGCCTCCATCAGATGCTCGAGGTCAACCGGCTTGACAAGGAAATTCTCGGCACCCGAACGCATCGCCTGAACCGCCGCCCGGACGTCGCCATCGCCCGTCAGCAGAATGACGGCCGTCTCGCGCGCACGCAGTTGTTCGAGGACTTCGAGTCCATCGATGCCCGGGAGGTTCAGATCCAGGAGCACCACTTCGGCGTGGGTGCGCTCCCACATGGCGAGGCCGGCCTCCCCGGAGAGTTCCCGGAAGACATCCCAGCCGCGCTGTTCGAAAAAGGCGCCGACGGCGCGCAGCACGGAGGCGTCGTCATCGATGAGGAGGATGGAGTCTGCCATGACTGTTCAGAATATACACACTGGTCCGGCCGGCTACCCCTTGGGCATCATCACCCGGATGGCCCCGGGGACCACCGTGGCGGTGAATGGCGTCTCCCCGCCGGGATCGCCGTCGAGCTGGACCGGCTGGACCTCACCGTCGGGCAATTCCACGCGGATCTCGCGTCCCCGCGCGAACCCGACCATCACATCCGTCCCGAAGGTGCCCGAGGCATCGGTGAGCAGATCCCAGACGGCACGCACCCCCTGCCCCACCGAGTTGGCCCGCATCACCACCACGTCAAGGAGGCCATCGTGTGGCGAGATGCCATGGCCAAGTCGGATGATGGGCGGAATCACCTCGCCGCAGTTTGCGACCAACACCATCGCCGCCTCGGCATCGTGCACCACGCCGTCGATGGTGAGGTGAAAGGGGAAGGAACGAAGCTCCGGCATCAGGCGCAGCGTCGTGGCGATATAGGCCATCATCCCCCATTTGTGCTTCTGGGCGGAGGGCGTTTCGACCATCACCCGCGCGTCCATCCCCGCCCCGGCTGCCACGGCAAAGAACTGGTCACCCTCTGCCCGGTTGATGCGGCCCAGATCCAGCGCGCGTGGCGTACCACGAACGATCGCTTCGGCGGCCTTCACCGGATTGGTGGGGAGTCGGAGGTTGCCTGCCAGCAGATTGCCCGTCCCACCGGGGAGGACCCCAAGTGCCGTGCCGGTCCCCACGAGGGCTCGTGCGGCCTGCATCGTGGTGCCATCGCCCCCGAACACTGCCACCACATCCACGCCTTCGGCCACGCCGTACTCGGCGAGCCGGGTCGCATCGCCGGGACCACCGGTCGCGAGGATCTCGAGTTCCCAGCCCGCGCTGCGAATGACCTGCTCGATCCCCTTCACGGTGGCGGCTTGGGTGCGGGCAGCATTGGGGTTCGCGATCAACAACGCACGCGCCATCTAGTACTCCCGTTCCCAGAGCAGGTCGGCACCGAGCTGGTAGCGGAGCGTCGCACCGAAGTCGCCGAACGCGCTGGTGCCACAACTCTGCACCGGCTCCGCCGAGGCCTGGATCTTCCAGTCGCGGCGGAAGCGGTACTCCAGCGATGCCCCGAAGTTGCGGGCGGACAGTTGCTGCGCCTGGTTGCCGCCGAGGCAGAAGCCGGCGTTGAAGGTCACGAACCAGCGTGGTGAGAGCTGCACGCCCGCGGCGAGGCGATTGAACTGGCCCACATTCTGGCTGCCGGGCGTGAGCACCGGCCGGAACTCGAACATGTCGAGTCCGATCCCGAAGTCCTGCACGACGACACGCTCGATCTCGCTGGAGAGCATCCCCGCCGCCGCCTGGATCGCCTGCGAGGAGAGGATGTCACCGGTCCCCCCCCCACCGCCGGCCACCTGGAATTCGGGTCGGCCGAACATCAGGTAGGAGATCAGGTCGCGCTCCGGGATGTTGCGGCCGGGCGAGGTCAGCGCCAGCCGGGGCACGAGGATCGAGCCGGTGATCCGCGCGACCACGGGGATCTCTTCGCCGTCGTCGGTGCGCACGATATGGCGTGCGGAAATGTCGATGTCGGCGTTGAGGTCCGGCGTGCCGGTGTAGCGGACCGTCCCGCGCTCGACCGTGAAGTCACGCGTCACGAAGCCGACGGCGAGGCGGTAGGTACCGCGCAACGCGGTGAACTCCCCGTCCATGCGGTACTGGTCGCGCACCTTGTTCACCACGACTGCACCCTCGAGTTGCACGTTCGCCTCGGCCGAGCGGAGCCAGACCTCGTTGCCGAGCGAGAAGCGGAGGTCCTCGATGCGGAGGGAATCGAGGAAGCGGTTCTGGAATGCTGCGCCAAGGTTCTCGCGCTCGAGCAGTTCGCGATCGACGAGATCGGCGAAGGCCGGATCCTCGAGATTGATGACGTCCTTGTTGACGAGGTCGGCGAAGTAGAAATCGGTGCGGCCGAGCACGGCCTGACCGCGCAGCACCGGCTGCAGGATGGGGCCAGTGAGCGTCACCGTGCCGGTGGGCCGCACGGTCAGGAAGTTCGGGATGTCCGCGGCGAGGAACCCCTCGGACCGAATCGTCAGGTCGAGGATCGGTGAGGTGAGTTCCGCGAAGCGCACCGTCCCGTTCATCACCATGTCCGCTTCGCCACTGCTCATCAACAGCGAATCGACCACCAGCGAATCGCCGGTGAATCGTCCGGTACCGATGATGGGCCCGTAGCGGACGTTGAGCGCCGGAATCGTGGTCCGTCCCTCGTACACCGCGAATCCGCCGTCGAGGCGCGGTGAGCCCCATCCCCCCGTCACCTGCAGGTCGAGGCCAAGCGCCCCGCGACTGTTGCGCACCGAGGTGGTGAACGCCTCGAGGATGGCGAGGTCCGCTGAGTCGGCAGTGGCACGGATCTCGAGCGGACCCGGAAGCTTGCGTTCCGCGCGCGCCGCGATGGCCAGGTCGATCGGAAGGGAGACGTCCACTTCGAGGATCGGCTCGCCGGTCTTCCAGAGGGCGAGGCGCGAGCGGAGACGGCGATCCTGGTAGTCGAAGGCCGCGCGCGACAGGGGCGGGCGCGTGTCCCCGATCACCAATCCGGTCACCGACGCGTTCCCGCGGAAAGTCGGGGCTTCGAGCGTCCCGCCGAGGCGGAGGTCCAGCGCCGCGAAGCCGTTGACCGCGGAGGTGTCACGCGCCAGCATCGCGTAGATGTCGCCAAGGTCGAGCCCCACCAGACTCGCCTCCAGTTCACCCGCCGCATCACCCGGGAGACTCCCCTCCACCACCAGCGTGCCGCCGCCGTCCTCGGTGGCGAGGACCAACGGGGAGGTGAAGATGCTGCGGCTGTCGGACACCTCCACCGCCACCGGCTCGCGCAGTCGCCACCGCTGCCGCGGGAAGCCCAGCAGCAGGGAATCGAGGGTCAAGGTGGTGCGTTCGGGGGTGACATCCCATCCCCCCCCCGCGGCGATGTCGGCCTCGAGCACCCGTGCGCCACCGGCGAAGGTGAGCGAATCACGGCGACCCGAGACGGACACCGCCACGCGACGCGCGAGGCGATCGTCGAACCCGAGCGAGTCGATGCCGACATCGAGCGTCAGCGCGTTGCGGCCCATGTCCTCTGCCTCGAACCGGATCACCACGCTGTCGCCGCGCCAGCGATCGAGCACGAGCCGGTCCGCCTCCATCGTCCCCTCCACATCGAGGGCGTTCACGGCGCCACGCAGCTCGATGTTCAGCAACGCATCGCCGTCCAGCGCGCGCGGACCGATCGTGTCGGTGCCGATGTTCAGGACGGCGCGGGCCAGCGAGTCGAACGCGGTGAGAGAACTCGTGCCGCCAATGATCTGCATGGTGCCACTGTCGGGAGCGGTCCATCCGAGGCTCCCCACCGCCTGCAGGCGTCCCTCAGGCCAGCGGGCGAGCAAGGTATCCGCGGACACCATCACCCCGTCCGAGTGCAGGCGCCCCGCGATCTCGCTGAAGGTGATCCCCCCCACGCGCGACTGCCCGAGCGAGAGGATGACTTCGCCGACCGGTGACACGCCGGAATCCATCACACCAGTGAGTGCGATCCGGCCGTTGAAGGCGGTGGAGCCCCCCGATCCGAGCAGCGCCTCCGTGTCGAGGCGCCGGACATCGAGGATCAACCCGTCGGCCGTGAAGCGCGGTGCTTCGAGACCAGCGAGACCGATGGCGCGAATCGCGCCGATTTCGCCGGTGAGGTCGGCATCCACCTCGACGGCGTCGATCGGACCGCGCAGGGCAAGCCGACCGGTCAGTCCGCCGCGCATCGTGAGGTCCGGGTAGCCGCTGCGCAGGGCGTCGAACGAGAGCTGGTCAAAGGCGAGATCCACGTCCAAACCGAGCTTGAGGCTACGCACATCGAAACGGGCGGACCCCATCATCCGGCTCAACGCCCCGCTCGGCGCGAGATGCTCCGCGGTGCCCGTGAAGGTCGCATTCTCCCACGGCCCATCGAGCCGACCGAGCAGGCGCAGATCACCGGGCAGGATGACCGCCGGAACGAGTAGCGTCACCGTCGGCATCGCGAGGCGGGTGCCGCGCAACTGGAAGCCGTCGAAGACGGCGCCCGCATCGGAGCCGAACGCAATCGGGCCCTGGAACGAGAGCTGCGAGGTCGGGTTCCCTGGGGCGAGCGCATCGACGAACGCGAGATCGCCGCCCAAGGTGAGCCGCTCGAGGAAACCATCCGCGCGAAGGCGCCCCGTCAGTGTTCCGGCGAGCGGGATGGTGTCGAGATAGGGGCGCATCACCTCGAGCGGAACATCGCGCAGCGCGAGGTCGAGTTCGCGCATCCCGAGTCCGCGCTGGTTGTCCACCATCGCGACGAGGCGGCCCACGGCCAGGGCGGTGCCGTCGCCGAGCGAGAGCTCCTCCAGCGTGTAATCGGTGCGACTTCCCGAGAGCGAGCGCGCGATCACGCGACCCTTCCCCTCCCAGTCAGGGAAATCCGGCGACACGAAGCGCAGGTCCGCCAACGCGACGGTGTCGGCCGCAAACTCGAAGTCGAAGAGCACGGTGTCCTGTGGCCACCGGACAGCTCCCCCCCCCTGAAGATCGGTCCCGGGCAGGGCAGCATAGGGAAAGGTGAAGCGGAGGGAATCGCCGGCGGTCAGGATCTCGCCGCGGGCCTCGACGATCCGGAGCTCGGGATCGTTGAAATGTCCGGCCAGAGCGGCGATCTGGATGAAGATCGGGTCCTCGTCCGGGGTCGAGACCCGGATCAGCGGAAGCCGTGCGTTGAGCTCCTCCAACCGATACACCCGCACCGGTCCATCACTCCCCTCGACAATCTCCGGTTCGGCCGGCGTGGCGGCGTTTCGCGAAATCGGTTCACGCGGCGGCTTCGGCGTGGTCGGGACATCCACCCGGATCGTCCCGCCGCGAATCACGACATTGCGCAGCTCGACCCGGGGCGGCTTGCCGGCGGGCCCGCCGCCGCTCCGAAACACTTCCTCGTAGTTCCAGCGGTTGCTGCGGAGGCGCACCAGGTGGATCGTGGGGCGATCGAGATGCAGTTCCTGCAGCAGGATCTGTCCGGTCAGCAGCCCCCGCAAGCGGTATCGCACTTCGACGTGCGGCACCTGCACGACGGCCCTGCCGAGCGAGTCACGGATGACCACATCATCGAGCACGAGATGCCGGAGGATCCCGCCGCGGAAGGCGCCGATTTCGATCTGGCCGGCGACCGCGCCCGTCAGGTACTGGGTCGCCAGACGGGCCGTGAGCGCGCGTCCAGTCGGCACGTACAGGAGGACCAGCACGACCGCCACTGCGGCTGCGAGCACGACGAGCGGCGGCCCGAGCAGCGCCGCCAGGATGCCGCGGATGATGCGACCGGCGCGCATCAGAACGCCTGCCCCACCGAGAAGTGGAAGGTGTACCGACCATTCCGGTCTGCACGGAATCCCTCGCGCACCAGCAGGAGGTCGCCGTTCTCGTCGGCACTGAAGACCGAACCACGCTCGAGCTGATAGGGGTTGTAACCCACATCGAGACGCAGCGGACCGAGGGGTGAGGCGACGCGCACACCGACCCCTGGCGTGACCCGAAGGCTGGCCGGCCGCCCCGTCCCATCCCAGAGTGCGCCCGCATCGACGAACGCGGCCAGGCGGAAGCGATCGCCGAGGAGTGGCGCCGGGAAGCGCAGTTCCGCATTGGCGATCAACACGCGGTTGCCGCCGGTGGCCGCAATCCGTGCCGCCGATCCCGGGAAGGTCACGCCTCCCAGCGAATCCGTCCTGAGCGAATCACGAGGCACGACGTACACGACCGGACCGAGCTCGTTGCGATCGTAGCCACGCACGTCGTTCGCGCCACCCGCGTAGAAGCGCTGCTCGGGTGGGATGAAGTTCGTTGCCCCGCTGGCCAGGTCGATGGACGGCGCCACCACCGCACCACCACGCAGGTGGCCAGCGAAGACGATGCGCCGCGTGACGGGCACGAAGACCGCGCCATCCGCGACGACCCGCACGAACTGTTGCAGGCGCGCCGAGCCCAGGAAGCGCGACGAGACCGTGGCCTCGGCCGAGATGAGCGAGCCGCGCGTCGGGTCGAGGATGTTGTTCACGCGCTGCCGGACCGCGCTGAGGGAGAGCGTCGTGAGCACGCGCCGCTGCCGAAGCTGCGCAATGTCGGACGCCAGACAGGCGTTGAAGAAGCCGCAGAACGATGCCGCGTTGGCCTGGGTGATGCCGTACGAGATGCGGTACGCCAGCGTCACCGGGATCCGGCGTGACGTTTCGCGCGTGAGGGAAATGCCGGCGCCGATTTCCTCGCGCAGGTACACGGCGAACTCGCTGCGCCGCTCCGAGAAGAGCGAAAGCACGAGGGTGTTGTCCGGGGCGAGGAAGCCGTTCCGTCGCAGCGAGACGTTGAGGCCGTAGTTCGCCAGCCGGGAGCCGACCGTGTCTTCCTTGAGTTGCGAGCAGATCGACTCTTCGGCACCGAAGCCCAGCGGCTCGCCGACGCCGATCTTGCTGAGGCGCCCACTGACGTCCACCACGCGGCCGTTCCCAAGGAAGTTGCGCGCGGTCCACCCCGCACCGACACGGAAGCAATCATTGGTGGCGAAGCCGACCGAACCGCGCGCCCGATGGGCCCGCCCTTCCAGCACGTTGACCCGGAGTGGCGCGATGCTGTCGCCGGGCTCGAAGACGGTGGTATCAATCCCGATCGACGCGAAGCGGAAGAGGTCGGTGCCGTACAACGCGCGTTGCGAACGGAAGAGCGCCTCGCGTCGGTACATGCGCCCAGGGCGAGCCGTCACCAGCGAGGCGATGAACGCCGAGTCCACGTCTTCCATCCCGGTGACGCTCACCGGACCGAAGACTGCGGACCGCCCTGGCACCGCCCGAAACAGCACTTGCGCAGTACGCGCCGCACTGTCCACCGTCCAGACCGCGCTGACATCTGCCGTCGGAAAGCCAACGTTCCAGAGGCGCTCGACCATCGTATCCCGCGTCGCCTGTATGGTGAAGCGTGAGAAGATGTCGCCCTCGTCGAGCGGCAGATCGCGCATCAACCGCTCCGGGTCCGCGACACTGTCGAGCCCCTCGGACCGGATCGCCGCCACGCGAATCGGTTCACCCTCGGTGATCTTGAAGGTGACCTTGATGTCGTCCGCATCGCGCACGACCACCGTGTCCACCTGCACATCGGGGAAGCCGCTGGCGCGGTAGAGCACCTGGAGCCGGAGCACATCGCGTCGGAACTCGGTCGGATTGAAGAGACGCTCCTCGCCGAGCCCGATCCAGCGGACCAAGCCGTTCCGCGCGAAGGCGGACGAGTTGGTGGTACCGATCGCCGCGCTGAGGGTGAGGTCGTCGAGTGCCTTGTTCCCCTCGAATTTCAGCCCGCGGACAACCGGGGTCTGTGTTTGCGCCGCGAGGGGAGCCGCGCCGGCGAGGAGGAGGAGGCACACCGCAATTGACCGCATCCCCTAAATCTGGTTTCTTGAAGGGGTTACGCCAACCTCCCGCCCGGAAGACCCATGACCCGGCTCGCCCGCTCCATCGTCCTCCTCGCCCTGCTCCTCCCGGCGACAAGCCACGCCCAGTCTCTTACCCGACGGCTCGATGCCCGGCTCGACGGCCCCGGCCTCGACCGCCACCTCTGGGGGGTGGCGGTCACCGACCTGTCGGGGAAGCTCCTCTATGGGCGCAACGCCGATCGACTCTTCATTCCAGCGAGCAACACCAAACTGGTCGTGACCACCGCCGCCACCGCGATGCTGGGCCCGGACTTCACGGTGCGGACGTCGCTGTACGGGACGGGACCACTGCACGATGGCGTGCTGCATGGCGACCTCGTGCTCTATGGCCGCGGCGACCCGACCTTCTCGAATCGCTGCTATGACATCGATGATTCGCGTGCCGGCGTGTGCGATCGTGACCCCGCCGCCAAGCTGCGCGACCTCGCGCAGCAGCTGCACCAGCGTGGGATCCGGGAAGTGCGAGGTCATCTCATTGGAGACGGCTCATACTTCGAAGCCACCACATTCCACCCGGCATGGGAGGTGTACGACCTGCACTGGTGGTATGGAGCACCTGTTGCGGCACTCGCGTTCAATGACAATGCGCTCGACGTGCGCGTGGTGGCCGGGGAATCGGAGGGGGGGGCACCGCGTCTCGTGATGCAACCCGAGGTCGAGCTCGCCACCCTGGAGAACCGTGCGATCGTGGGGCCGCGCGATGCCACGCGCAGCTTCGACATTCTTCGCAACGTGGATGGGTTCGGCTATGTCGCGAGCGGCGTCCTCCCGGCGGGCACGGCGGACCGCACGATGCACCCGGCGGTGCTCGACCCGAACCGCTATGCCGCGATGGCGTTGCGCCGGGAGCTGCTGGCGATGGGAATCGTGGTGCGCGGCGAAGTGCGCTCCACCACCGATTCGATGGCCACCGCCCATGCGCGCGCAATGCCGGCGCTGGCCGAGGTGTCGTCGCGACCGTTGCGGGACTGGATCTTCCCGATCCTCAACACGTCGCAGAATCTCTTTGCCGAAATGACGCTGAAGCAGCTCGGCCGGCAGTTCGGCACTGCTGGCTCGTGGGCCGAGGGACGCCGGGTGGCCCGCCGCTTCCTGATTGATTCCGTGGGGATCGACTCCACCGCCTTTGCCCAGGAGGACGGCTCGGGGCTGTCGGCGGGGAATGTGGTCACGCCGCGCGCCTTCACGCAGATGCTGCGCTGGATTCGGCAGCACCCGCGCTACGAGATGTTCGCCGCCGGGATGCCGCGCAGCGGCAACCCGGGCTCCCTGCGCACCCGCTTCGTCGGCACGCCGGTGGAAGGGCGCGTGGTCGCCAAGACCGGCACCATCAATCGCGTCAATGCACTCAGCGGATACGTCGAGCGCGCGAACGGCGATGTCGTGGTCTTCTCCGTGATCGCCAACCATCACACGATCGGCAGCAGCGGCATGCTGCCGGCCATTGACTCCCTGGTCGCGGAACTGCACAAGCGATGAGCGCACTGACAGTGGCGGTGGTGGGGTCCGGCCCCTCGGGCTTCCACGCCGTCGAGGCACTGCTGAAGGCGCGTCCCGATGCCCGCGTTGATCTCTACGATCGGCTTCCCACACCGTACGGCCTGGTCCGCGGTGGCGTGGCGCCGGACCATCCCAAGATCAAGTCGGTCACGCGCGTCTACGAGCGCCTCGCCGCGCATCCGACCTTCCGTTTCATGGGCAACGTGCGCATCGGCAGCGATATCACCCATGCCGCGCTGCGCGCGCACTATCACGCGGTCCTCTACGCGACCGGGGCGCAGACCGATCGTCCGCTCGGCGTGCCAGGCGAGGGACTGACCGGGAGTCACGCGGCCACGGAGTTCGTTGGCTGGTACAACGGCCACCCCGACTATCGCCATCTCACCTTCGATCTCTCGACCGAGAGTGCGGCGGTGATCGGGATCGGCAACGTCGCGATGGATGTGACTCGCATCCTCGCCAAGTCACCGGATGCACTGATGGAGACGGACCTCGCGGCGCATGCCCTGGCGGCGTTGCGGCAGTCCCGATTGCGGTCCATCCACGTGATCGCGCGCCGCGGCCCGGTGCAGGCGGCGTGTACCACACCAGAGCTGCGGGAACTCGGCGAGCTTGCCGACGTGGACGTCATCGTCAACCCGCGCGATCTCGAACTGGATCCGCTCAGCGAAGCCGCACTTGCCGCCACCACGGACCGCACGCCGGGGAAGAACCTCGACATCCTGCGGCAGTTCGCCGCGCGTGGCAGCACCAACGCCACACGCCGCATCGTCTTCCACTTCTTCGCCTCGCCCATCGAGTTTGTCGGCAGCGAGCAGATTCGTGGGATCGGTCTGGTCCGCAACCGTCTCGAGGACGACGGCGCGGGAGGGGTACGGGCCGTCGCGACCGACGAGACCACCATCCTCCCGGCCGGCATCGCATTCCGGTCGGTGGGCTACAAGGGGGTGGCGGTTCCGGGCGTCCCGTTTGACGAACGCCGCGGTGTGATCCCCAACCTCCGCGGTCGCGTGCTCGATGCGTCCGGGACACCGATGCCGGGGCTGTACGTGGCGGGGTGGATCAAGCGCGGTCCGAGCGGCGTGATCGGCACCAACAAGCCCTGCGCCGTCGAATCGGTCGACCAACTGCTCACCGATGCCGAGGGTGGGCTGCTCCCTGCCCCGACCGCGCACGATGACCCGCTTGTGCGCCTCATGGACGACGGCGTCCGCGTCGTCACCTGGGCCGACTGGCAGCGCCTCGATGCCCTCGAGCTCGAGCATGGTGCTGCTGCCGGGCGGCCCCGCGAGAAGTTCACGTCGGTCGCGGAGATGCTGGAGGCGTTGGGCAAGGAGCCGTCATCCTGAGCGCAGCGAAGGATCTCCAGGCTCAACCTCGCATCGACACCTGTCTCCTCGCGTTCGGCACCAGTGGAGATCCCTCGCTGCGCTCAGGATGACGGGTCACGCTATCTTCTTGCCATGACCAACCGCATTTACACCCGCACGGGTGATTCTGGTGAAACCGGCCTCTTTGGCGGCGGCCGCGTGGCGAAGGCCCACCCGCGCGTAGCTGCCTACGGCGACGTGGACGAACTCAATTCGGTGATCGGCGTGGCGCGTGCCACCGGACCGGTCGAGTTCTCCGATGCCCTCCTCGAGCAGATCCAGCGCGACCTCTTCGCGATTGGCGGGCACCTCGCCACGCCCGATCCCGAGCGGGTTCGCAAGGCGCTCGAAAAGGCCGAGCTCTCGCCGGCGCGGATCGATGAGTTCGAGGCGGCGATGGACGCGGCCGACACCGAACTGGCACCCCTGACCGCCTTCATTCTCCCGGGGGGCTCGCCCAAGGCGGCCGCGCTGCACGTGGCGCGCACCGTGTGTCGGCGCGTCGAGCGCAGTGTCGTGCGGCTCGCGCAGACCGAGGACGTGCCGGAACTGTTCGTCATCTATCTCAACCGCCTCTCGGATCTCCTCTTCACCCTCGCGCGGCTGGCCAACCATCGTGCGGGCGTGGCGGACGTCACCTGGTAGCCGTGGCGACCATACGGCATGCCGGGGGGAGCTACCCCGTGCACATCGGGGGGGGGAGCTTCGCCTCCC
>JAABRY010000056.1 GCA_011390645.1 Gemmatimonadota bacterium | reverse complement strand
CGCCGGTGGTGCTGTCGAGCGGGAAGCGAACCAAGCGTGGCGCCGACGCATCTTCCTCACGTGGGCGCGTCCGGGGCATGACGACGCGTTCGAGCCAGCGACTGCGGTCGAGCGGACTCGACGGCGTGGCAAGCACTTGCTGCAGGATGTCACGCACCATCGGCGCCGCCACCCGCCCACCGTAGATCTCGCCGCTGTTCGGGCGGTTGATCATCACGTAGAGCACGATCTGCGGATCGTCACCCGGGAAGATCCCGGCGAAGGACGCGCGATGCCCTGCCCCGCCGTAACCGCCGAATTCGTTCAGCCGGACGGCCGTACCGGTCTTGCCGATGACCGGCGTGCGGTCGAGGCGAGCGCTCGCTCCACCAGCTCCCGAGTCGGACGACATCTTCAGATATTCGATAAGGTGTGCAGCGACGTCGGGCGTCACGGCCTGGCGGAGCGGGCTTGGCTCGTGGCGCCAGAAGGCCGCCCCCGTCACCCCATCGCGCACCTCACGCACCAGGGCGGGGGCCATGAGGACCCCGTCGTTGGCAATCGCCCCGTAGGCCGCGGCCAGTTGCACCGCGGTCGCTGAGAACTCATAACCCTGGGACCACGATGGCTGGGTCAGCAGGAGATTCGCGCTTCGGGCCGGGGGGGCCAACAGGCCCCGGCTCTCCGCCGGAAAACCAAGACCGGTCGACGTGCCGAAGCCGAAGTCGCGCAACGTGACGTAGTGGCTGTCCGCCGGAAGCCGGAGCGAGAATTTCGCCATCGCGATGTTGCTCGAGTGACGGATCGCAAGGCCCGGGGAGAGCAATCCATCCTGTCGGCTCACATCCCGGAAGGTGCGTTGCGTCCGCCCGATCTGCATCGTCCAGACGCCGCCCTCACCTGAGACGGGCGTCGTGTCACTGCGCGCGCGCAACATTGCCGCGGCCGTGAAAATCTTCGCGGTCGAGCCGGGATCGTTCGGCTCCGTCAGCATCGAGGTGGACGGCTCGTGGCGGCCGGATCGTTGCCCGGGCCGCAGCGAGGCGAGGGCGAGCAGTTCACCGGTTTTCACTTCGTAGATGACGACGTCGCCGCCTTCTGCCTCATGCAGCGCGACGGTCCGTCGCAGCACCCCTTCGGCGATCGCTTGCCATTCGTGATCAATGGTCAGGATGACGTCGCGTCCGGGGACCGCGGGGCGAAGCACGCCGCCCGGCAGGGCGATCTGCTGACCACGAGGATCGCGAACCACACGTTCTTCACCTGGCGTTCCCCGGAGCAAGGAATCGAGCATGCGCTCCATCCCCGCGAGCCCGCGGTTCTCGACCTCCTCGATTTCGCCAAGGAGGGGATCGCGCCCTACCGGGCGGCGCGGATAGCTGCGGCCGTAGAGCACCTCGAGGTGCACGCCTCGCATCCGGCGCAGCGGCTCGACCTCTTCCGCACTGAAGGGCCCGTGGAAATAGGGATATGCCCGCTGGAAACGGCGATCAACCTCCTGCGCGGGGACACCGAGGCGCTGCGTGAGCAGGCGTTTCAGTTCAGGGGTGTCGCGCACCTCGTTCGCCGCGATGTTGAGGCGATAGCGTTCCTGGGTGATGGCCAGTGGCACGCCGTGCCGATCGTAGATCGTCCCTCGCCGGGCCGGCACCTCACGCGTGCGTTGATCCCGAGCCGCCGCGCGCGCATCCCACGCTTCGTGCTGCACGACCTGCAGCATCACCGCACGACCGGCCACGGTCAGCGCTCCCGCCCCCAACAGGACCTGCATCAGCAGGATGCGCGCAGCGGGCTTGGCCATTCAGCGAGCGGGGAGGGAGAGGGGCACTTGCTCCCCTTCGGTGGGCTGGCGGAGGCCGAGCGATTCGGCGCGAGGCACCAGCAGCTCCGGGCTCTGCATGCCCGCCAGGGTGCCGGTCAGGTCACCGTGAACCGAGCGAATCGCCTTGACGGAATCGGCCAGGATTGCCACCTCTCCCATCGTGGTAAAGGCATGGTATTGGCGCAGGGCGATCGTCCCCGCCACCGCGAGGAAGACGGCCCCCCATCCCAGCACGAAGAATCGTCCCTTAACCTGCATCGGCCTTCCGGAAGAACCGCAGTCGCGCACTGCGCGCGCGGGAATTGTCGGCAATCTCGGCCGCCGTGGCGGCGATCGCCTTGCGCGGCTCGCTGACGCCGAGGGGCTCGTGACCGCAGATGCAGACCGGCAATCCAGGCGGACAGGTGCAGCCGGTCGTCCACGCACGGAACGCGGTCTTGGTGGTGCGATCCTCGCCCGAATGATAACTGATCACGGCGAGCGTCCCGCCCGGCACCAGCGCATTGCGGAAGGCAGGCAGTGCGCGCTCCAATCCGTCGAGTTCGTCGTTCACCGCGATCCGGATAGCCTGGAAGATTCGTGCGAAATCCCCCGGCCCGCTGCGGGCCCCGAGCACCGCACGGATCGCGTTGACGAGATCGTCTGATGTGTGCAGGGGGGCGTTCCCTCGCCGGCGAATCAGTTCCCGCGCCAGACGTGCTGCACGGGGTTCATCGCCCCACTCCCGCAGGACGCGGGTCAGTTCCGCCTCATCGACCTCGGCCAGCCAATCGGCGGCCGTGGGGGCGTCGGGCCCCATGCGCATGTCGAGCGGCGCACCGGTCCGGAAGGTGAAGCCGCGGCCGCTATCATCGAGTTGCCGCGAAGACACGCCAAGATCCAGGAGGACGAAGTCGGGCGCGAACGCGGCCACTGCGGCGAGCGCCTCGGGTGCGGCGTACGGGCCGAGATGGGTGCGCAGCGGCAGCCCGGCCAGCCGCGCGGTCGCGATCGCGATCGCTTCCGGATCGCGATCAATGCCGAGGACCTCCGCCCCCTGATGCAGGAAGCCTTCCGCGTGCCCGCCATGGCCCAGCGTGGCATCGACGACGCGCCGAGCGCCTGCCGCCCGGGCAAGGATCGGCGCCAGAAGGACCGGCAGGTGGGACGGGGTCGGCGGGGTGGTCATGGTATGCCCTGAAATGAAACACCCCGCCCGGCAATCCGGACGGGGTGGAGACGGGGCTGACGGGGCTCGAACCCGCGACCTCCGCAGTGACAGTGCGGCACTCTAACCAACTGAGCTACAGCCCCTCGTGACCAGCCACCAAAAATATAGTGACTGGTCTCTCTTGGGAAGTGGGGTCAGCGGCAGTTCTGGGTGATGAGCTGGTTGGCCGCTTCCGTCTCCGACGCTTCGTACGGGAGGTACTGGGCGCCGAAGTTCTTGATCGCCTCGTTCTCGGACTCGGCGGCCAGACGTGCGTTGGCCATGAAGCGACCCACCAGCGCCAGATATTCGCGCGACGCTTCGCACGACTTGCTGCTCCGGATCGACTGCGAGGTCGCCGAGAACGTCGCGAAGTCGAGCTCGGCGAGGAAGAAGCCGGCGTACGAGGTCATCGCCTTGTTGGTGGCGCCCACATCGAGCACCGCCTGCGCCAGCTCCGCCTGGGCCTCACGTGCCTCGGCGGTGCGCGCGGCGGACGCGGCGTTCACCATGATGTTGCCGAAGGTGTTCCAGTCGTCTTCGGTGCCGTTGGCCTTGTAGAACGGCACGAAGGCGATCGCCTTGCGCGCATCCTCGAAGCCACGCTTCGCCATGAGGTCCGTCACGAACGACAGCGTCTCCACGCTGGTCTCATCGAGCATCATCAGGCGCTGCGAGGCGGCGACAGCCGAGTCGGGCATGCCGGACATCGCGAATGCCTTGGCGAGCTCGTTGGTGAGTGAGACTTCGCTCGGATACTTCTCGGCGCCGATCTGCGTCCACTTCAGGAAGCTGACGGTGTCCTCACCGAACCGGGCGGCGGCCGCAATCTTCTTGAAGAAGAGGGTGTCGGCGCGGGTTGAGTCGACCGCATACGCCCGCTCGAGCTCCGTCACGGCGCAGGCGAACTTCTCCTGCTGGAGGCAGGCGTTGCTCTTCAGGTCGTACCAGTCGGTGTTCGCGGGGTCGAGGCGAATGCCTTCTTCCGCGACCTCTTCAGCTGCCTCGGGCCGGCCGTAGCGCGCGAAGAGACCGAAGGCCTGGTCGCGGAGCAACTGATTGGACGGCTCCAGGCGCAGCATCGTCTGGAACGACTGAATGGCGCCGGCGGAATCGCCGCGGAGCTGCTGGATCACGGCAATCTGGCCATGCACTTCCCAGGCGAGCGGATCGCCGACGGTCGCCGCACGGTAGTGGGTGATCGCCTCTTCGCTCACCGAGTCGCGGCTGGCCGCGAGTGCACCGAGGCAGTATTCGGCGAGGCCGTGGTTCGGTACCGTCTTGATCGCCTTCTGGGCAGATTCGGCGGCCTTCTCCGGATTGGTTGCGGCCTGCTCAATGCACGCCCGCGCATCCTTGATCGCGCGGACCGCGGGACGGAACAGATCGGCCGTCTTGGAGCCGAGATCCTCGAGCTTCTGCCCTGGAGCCTGCGTCATCGACACCGTGACACCGGCCGGCTCGGTGGACGCGGTACCCACGAAACGCGACGTCACGGTGTACAGCCCCTGAGCGTTCTTCGCGAGCGTGCTCTGCACCACGGTCCGCGCGGTCGTCTTGATGGCGAACGTCTTCGAGGTGGTCGCGTTCAGGATCGCGTCGGCAGGGTAGCCCCACTCGGAGAGCGCGGTGTTCATCTGCTCCCGGGAGATCACGTTGAAGTCGCGACCGACCACGCTGCGAGACATGCGCTCGCGCAGGCCGTTGCCGATCTCGACGGCGGCGGCGGAGTCGGCGGCGGATGTCGTAAAGGGATTAGCGACCAGCAGACGGGGCGCGTTGGACTGGGCAGCAAGCCCGCCCCGCGGAACCATGATCTGCGCGGTACCAGGGGTCGCCAGTGCAGCGATGGCAACAAGAGTCAGCGTCGACGAACGAAACATCCCAAAGACCTCCGTGAGGTTCATTGCACCATAGACGATCCCGGACTCGCTTCCCCACACGCCACCATGGGCGAAGAGGGACTCGAACCCCCGACATCCTGCGTGTAAGGCAGGCGCTCTAACCAACTGAGCTATTCGCCCGATCCGGTTCCCGTCACGCCAAGAGGGCGAGGGGGAAAAGCACTACATAGCCAAGCACCAGGAAGACTGCCGCCGCGCTGGCCGAACCCGCGACGAGGATGGCGTACCCTGCTCCAATGGTCGCCAGCGCCACTCCGACGAGCAGGGCGGAACGACGGGTGAACAGCCCGGGAGCGGGCTCGTTTGGTGTCGGCGTTGATGGCATAAGCCCTTTAGGCTAGCGGGCAATCGTCGGTGGGTCAAGCGTCTCAGGCGGCTCCGTGACGGTTGTCATCGAACCGTCATCCGGTGTCATCATTTCGTCATCATCAGGGGGAAGCGTCCACCCCTCATCGAGCGCTGCCCGACGTGGTACATCCGCATGTCGCCGCCACGCCGCCGCGAAGCCAAGCAGGAGCGCGAGCACGACCCACGCCCCGCCCGTCGCCGCCCAGACACCCAAGTTGTACCGACGGCGCACCGATCTGTGCCACACCTCATCGAAACGTTCCAGATCGAGTCCTGTGGTGGCCAGGACCGCTGCATCGAATCCCACGCCGTCGCGCAGCCTGCCGAGCAGCGGTTCGAGCGAGTTCTGGGGGTGGCGCCGCTGCAGTTCACCGACGGCCGAACCGGCCAGCGCATACGCCGCCGCCGCATCGTCCGACGCACCGCGGAGGTCCGCATCGAGTTGCCGGAGGGTGGGCACCCGTCCCATGGCGACCGCCAGGTTGAGCTGCAGTGCGGCGAGGCGCCCATGCTCCTGGGCAGCGACCACCGCGTACCCCTCATCAAACCAGAGCGGGACTCGACCCGGCACCACCGTATGCAAGGCCAGATGGGCGAGTTCATGCCGCAGCGTTCCGAACGGATCCCCCCCATCGGCACGAATGACCACCAGGCGCCGAGCCGGGAGCGTCATCCCAGCACCCCAGCGCGGCAACCGGCCACCCGACCACCTCCCGAACGCATCGGCGTCCGCCGCCACGACCAGCGTCATCGGCGTGAGGTCCACGCGCCCAAGCCCCAGCCAGTCACGGGTTGGTTCAGCGGCCTCGGCCAGCGCGGTGGCAAGCCCGACATCTCCGGGCTCGGCCACGACCGTGACCAATCCGACCTCGAATCGCGAGAGTTCGGACGGCGGCGGGGATGCCGCCCCCTGCAGGGCGAAAAGAGTCAGCGCAAGGTGAAGCGTGGTGGCATCTCCCCGGCATCGATCTGTTGCAACAGTTCGGCGGCCTGCGCGGCGTGCGGCGAATGACGGATCCTGGCGCCGACCATCCATGCCTCTCTGGCTTCGGTGCGCTGCCCCGACCACCACAAGGCCTGCCCGAGTCCCACCCATCCCTCGGCAAGATTTGGCCCCAGCGTCACGGCGCGACGCAGAAACTCGGTCGCATCCGCGGCCATGTCGCGTGCGAGGTACGCCATCCCGAGCCAATAGTTGGCATACAGCACCGCGCGAGCATCGCTGCTGCTCCGCACCACCCTCGTGAGGTGTTCGATCGCCTCGCCCACGATCCCCTTGCGGAGACACACCGCACCCACGGCCGTGCGCGCGAGGCCATGCTCCGGTTCCCGGAGGAGCACCTGGAGGCAAAGCTGGAGTGTTTCGTCGCCGCGATCCTGGTGCAGCAGGGCCCAGCCGAGGAGTGCCTGTCCGGCAGAGCTGGTCGCGTCGCGTGCGAGCGCCTCTCGCAGGAGCTGCTCGGCCTCGCTCCATTGTCCCATGGCGAGGGCTGTCCAACCGCGCTCCAGGTAGGTCGACGCGCCGAGGTGATCGTGGCGCACTGACTGCGAGGTGACGGCAGAGGCGCCACTGGCCGGCGGTTCGGGCAATTCCTTGAACCGATCAACGAGGTGGCGGATCGTCTCCTTGAACTCGGCGAGTTCGGTGATTTCCTGTTCCGTGCGCCGAAAGAGCGCCACGATCGCCTGCTTGAGCTCGGAGCGCTCTGCGTCGACGACCGTCCCCTCAAGCAAGCGGTGCAGACGCTCGTACTCGCTCCGCAACGACGGCAGAGGATTGTCGCGCATCAGGCCTCCCCTGCCCCGGCGAGGTTCGCGCGCGCCAACGCGTGCTCCGGATTGATGTCCAGCGCCGACTCCCAGCGCGTCCTGGCGTTGGTGAGGTCACCGCGCCGACAGGCCAGATTGCCGAGCTTGAACCAGGTGTCATCGCCCAGCGCGGGAGCGAGGGTGACGGCGCGTTCAAACGCCTCTTCCGCTTCATCCCAGCGTGCCGCGCGGTAGAGCAGGTCCCCGAGGTTCTTGCTGATTTGCGGCATGGCCGGTTCCTCGCCGAGCGCATGCCGGAGGTGTGCCTCCGCCTCGCCGACTTCGCCGGTGGCCTCCAGCATGACCGCGAGTGCGGTGCGAAGAATCGGGTGCTGGGGATATGCCGCGACCCCTTCCCGACCCAGGATCAGGGCATCGGGCCACGATTCGAGGAGCGCGTGCGCCCATGCGCAGCCCCAGTACCAGCGTGCGGGGGGCTGAGCGGATCCGAGGGCATCGCGTGCGCGCGCAAACCGATCGAGTGCCGCGGCAACTTCGTTGCGGCGCAAGGCCAACAAGGCGCGCGCCGTCCAGAGGCGTGCATCTGTCGACGCGAGTGCGCTGGCTTCGGCCAGTGCCGTCTCGGCCGCGTCGAGATCGCCGAGCGCCTCGTGCGCGAGTGCGAGGTTGTGCAGCGTCGACACGCGACGCCCACCGTGGATCATCGACTGCTCGAGTGCGTCACGCGCATCCGCCCACCGTGCCTGTCGCAGCGCAATGAGCCCCAGGCGGAAGTGTCCCTCGCCATCGCCGGGTTGCAAGGCGATGACGCGGCGGTATTCACGTTCTGCTTCCGCGAACATCCCGGTGCGGTAGAACGCGACGCCGAGATTGCGGTGCTCGTCCAGACGAGCGCCGTCGAGGCGGGGCGCTGCGGGAGCCGCCGTCGCCACGCGACGGATGCGACCCGCACTCAGGAGTCCGTAGAGCGCGCGTGAAATCTCGAACTCGGTGAGGCCGGTATCGTCCACAAGAGTACGGACGCTGCGCTGCCCGTCCAGCATCGGGAGGAGGCGACGCTCGAGGGCATCGAGTGCGGCATCATCCCCCCCCCCGCCATCCGGCACCGCCTCCGGCGCGAAGACGAGATCGGGCGACGGGATCTTCTTCGCGATTACGCTCCACTCGTCGACCCGACGCGCCCCCTCGAGCAGCAAGCCTTCCGGGTTGAGGCGCACGGTGACCTCACCCGCCTCGGGCTGCACCCCTGCCTCGAACGAGAAGGTCCCGCTGTCCCAGGTGAAGAGCGTGTAGATGGTCTCTTCGACTTGCCGGCGCAGTTCCGCCTCGAGATCCGCGCGCGTGAGGTGGCCGAGGCGGACGAGGACCCCGCCGAGCCGGGTGTCGTTGCTGGCGGCGTGTGCCGCCACCGCTTCTTCGAGTTGCGCGGTGGTCAGGCGTCCCGCCGCGACCAATCGCTCTCCGATGCGATCGGGACGGGAGATCAGCCCAGCGAAGATGATCCAGCCATCGTCGAACCAGATGGAGGCAAAGTTGCGATCGTTGGCGACTGACAGGCAGCCGGTGCGCCGACCCAGGAAGAGGAGCTGGACCACGTCGGGCAGCGAGGCCTCGCGCAGGGAACCCTTGATCGCCATCAGCCCCACTCCTCGATCAGGCGCTCGGCGACGTCGGGCCAGGTCTCGGTCATCTTCTCGCGCGAGCGCAGCGCGCCGCTGCCCGGCGCGAGGAGCCCGCTGCCACGACGCGGCGTGCGCGAGGCCTCGACCGGTTCACCCTCGAGCAATCGCCGGGCGGTCACCAGCGTGAGTGGCACATCCCGCTCGTCGGCGGCACTGATCACGCGCTGCACCGTCTGGTGCAATTCACGCAATGAGGCCGCGGGGCGCGAGGCGAGGTAGTCCACGAGGTCCGGGGATACGGCGGCGGACCCCAGCAGGCGCTCGACCTCCTTGAGCTTGGTCGCGCGGTCGGGGAGGCCGAGTTCGACGACCAACCCACCCGCCAGACGCGTGGCGAGTCGGGGCTCGAATCCCTCCAGTTGTGAAGGCGGCACCGGCATCGTGAAGGCCATCTGCCGTCCGGACTCGAGCAACAGGTTGTAGAGGAGGTAGAGCTCCTCCTGGCTGCGCTCCTTGCCGGCGAGTTCGCCGACGTTGTCCAGCAGAAAGGCATCGGCCCGCCGCAACCGTTGGCGCCAGCGTGGCACGGTGCCGTCCCCCAGGGCCGCGACCAGGTCGGCGACGAACTGGCGACCGTCCATGACCGCCACACGCCCGAGTCCTGCGTCGCGCAGGGCATGCCCGAAGGCGTGGAGCAGGTGCGTCTTGCCCGCGCCCCCGCGGCCGACGATGACCAGCGGATTGTACCGCTGACCCGGCACCGCGGCGGCCGAGCGAATGGCCTCCACCACGGGCCGGGAACCACTTCCTTCGGCGAACTGGGGGAGGGTGAAGCGCGGTGACGGCCCGGGCAGTGGGGGACCGGCGTCGCGGGCGTCGGCCACGAGCATCCGCGCTTCCTCCACCCGATCGGGATCGTGCAGGGCTGCTTCACCCAGCAGGTCGGGCATCAACTCCGCGAGTTCCGCCTGCAGCGTGCGCAGCGTCGCGACGTCGGCGTCCCACGTGGCGAGCACGGCTTCAGGATCTTCCGCAAGGTCGGTGGCGAGCAGCGCCTCGAGTCGCGTGGTGCGGAACCCCTCGCCGGCATGGCGGAGTGCCGTCTCCGTCACGCGTTGCCGCCAGCGGTCCACGCGTTGGGCCACGGTGGCGGACAGATCGCTGAGAAAATCCGAGAATTCATCGGGGGCGGTGGGTGCCACCTGCTCGGCGGTACGGGGCGTGCCCCCCCCAGGTGCCTCGGCGCGATGACCGAGGGCGGCGAGCAGCGTGCGCGCCTGCGCGGCCGTCAGCGGATCAGGCTGGACCGCCTGCTGCGCCACCAGCCGGTTGAGGGCGCCCAGCAGCTCGCGCACCGTGGTGATGGGGAGCTCGGCCACTGCCTCGAGGACGTCGGTCGGGAACGTCGTCCCGCGCTCGGCGGCCCGACGCGCAAGGATGGCCAGCCGGGTCTCGTAGTCAGGTGCCCCGATATCGATGACGAGGCCGCCCGCGAAGCGTCGGATGAGTCGTTCGTCGAGTGCCTGAATGTCTTCGGGGGGTCGATCGCCCGCGAGGACGATCTGTCGATCAGCGGCCGTGAGCACATCGATCAAGCGCAGCAACTCCGCCTGCAACTCGCGCCGGTCCGAGAGGAGTTGGGCATCGTCGAGCAGGACCAGATCGGCATCCGTGAAGCGTCGGCGATACGCTTCGGCCTGGCCGCCAGCGAGGGCCGCGTGGTAGGCCTCCACGAAGTCATCCACGGTGACGTACTCGACGGTGCGCGAGGGGTCAATCGCGCGCGCTTCCTGCCCGATCGCCATCAGGAGGTGGGTCTTGCCGAGGCCCGGTCGCGCGTAGATGAAGAGCGGGTTGTACATCGCGCCCGGCGCCTCGGCGACGGCCTTGGCCGCCGTCGCCGCGAGGCGATTCGCCGTGCCGACGACGAACGAGGCGAAGGTCGCGTGGACGCTCAACATGGGCACCTCACGGCCCCACCCTGGG
Source organism: Gemmatimonadota bacterium (assembly GCA_011390645.1). Classification (GTDB taxonomy): domain Bacteria; phylum Gemmatimonadota; class Gemmatimonadetes; order Gemmatimonadales; family GWC2-71-9; genus Palsa-1233. Next base: position 11,109 of record JAABRY010000056.1, on the reverse strand, counting down.
GGGGGCATGGCGCCGCAGCGCCAAGGTGACGAGCGCATGCAAGGCCTCGAGCACCCCGGTGCCCTGCGGGATGTCCCCCCCCCAGCTTGGTGCGCCCGCGCGGTTCAACGCGGCCTCGAGTCCGGCTCGGGGGAGCAACAGCTCCGGAGGGAGATCCTGCTTGGTGTAGAGGATCGCGGTGGCCAGATCGCGGCGTACACCATCCCGATCGGTCCGGTCTTCCTCCAGCCGACGGAGCACCGCGAGGTTGTCCTCCAGTCGGATCGCCTGGCCATCGAGCACAAGCAGGAGCCCGTCCGCCTCGGCCAGCAACAGATGGCGCGTGGCGTGATGGGGGCCCCCCTCGGGCAACGCATACAGGCGCAACCGGACCTCCCAGCCCCCGACGACGCCGAGGTCGAGCGGCAGCCACGCGAGCAACCCCGGAGCGACCGCCGTCCCCCCGGCGCGGCGCGCGGCGGGCACCCGATCACGGATCGCAGCGAGCACGCTCTGCTTGCCAGCGCGAACCGGACCCACCAGCAACAACGTCAACACGAGTTCGCGGCGTTCCGCGTCCATGTGGGCCATCTATGCCCCACTACCGAAAAGGGATCGGAGCGAGTCGTCGAGTTCCCGCTCGAACCCCGCAGCCAGCACCTCACGCCCCGCGCGCGGCGGCGGCGTGGCGGCCGCGACCCGCTCGGCGAACTGCTCGAAGAAGAGGCGGACCAGCCCCACCGACGACTCCGCACCGAAGACCACCAGGCCGACCCACCGCCCGCGCGGGGTGTCGAACCCGGCCAGCCAGATCCCCCGCTCGCCGCCTTGGTGCACGACTGCCCCGAAGTCGTCGCCTGCACCCGTGAGCCGTGCCAACTCCCGCGTCGAGGCCAGGATACCGGCACCCAATGCGGCCGCCGCCATCACGTCGAGGGACCGGGCGAAGCCGTGCTGGGCGATCACCTGCCCGGAGGCAGTCATCACCAGCGCCAACCGAGCCGCACTCTCCCGGAGCAGCTCGGCGAGCGGGTCGGCCACCCACGGTTCGAGGACCCGCATCAGCGCATCACCCCGGCGCGATCACCGAGCAGCAGCCGGAGTCGCCCGAGTTCCGCTTCCGGTGCCGCCACGGCGATCAGCCAGAGGGGGTCTGGTCCCGCGGCGGCGACGATGGTGCCGCCTGCGCCGCCGAGTTGCAACACCTGCGGGCGTCCCCCCCCCAGCGTGCCGAGCAGGCGCGCCCCACGTCGCACCAGTGCGGCGGCCAGCGCGGCAACATCGGCCGAGTCGAGATCACCCATCGCCGCCTCATGAATCACGAGCCCGTCATCCGCTGCGACCACCACCGCGGCGCGCACTCCGGGAATCGCGGTCACCTCGTCGAGCAGGGCCGCCCACGCGACGGCGCTCATGCCCCGTCCCCTGCCAGCCATGCGCGGGCTCCCGCGAGACCGCGGGCGGCAAGGGTCCGCAGGCGCCCCGCGGGCGTGGTCGGCGGGCGGCGCACCAACAGGCCGTTGGCGTCGTCGAGCGGCACCACGATCAGCCGGGCGGTCTCCCCCTCCACGATCACCTCGCGCCAGGGCCCCAGTCCGAGGATGCGCGCGGTGCGGGCGGCCTCCATCGTGACGCCCGCGGCTTCGGCCGCCGCCGCATCCGCCATGGCGTTGGAGCCGGCCTCGTCCGCATGGCCTGCCACGCGCAACCCCGCCGCATCGAAGAGCAGCATCCCCGCCGCGGGTGAGCCGAATGTGGCGTGGGTCCCCAGACTCGCCTCGGGCCGGAGGGCACGTACGCGGTCCAGCGCCGCGAGGATCGCCGTGTCGTGTGGGAGGGCGGCCGCCGCCGCCTCGAGGCGATCCTGGGCGGCCTCGAGGTCGTGACGCCGGAACGCGAGGTACGCGAGTCCCTTGAGCGCCCCGACATGCCCGGGAGTGCACCCAAGCGCACTCGTCCACGCGGCTTCGGCCTCGACTTCGCGTCCCGCGTCGGCGAGGATGCGTGCGAGCAGGTCGTGCGCCTCCGTCAACGCCGGAAAGTGCGCCAGACCGGCTCGCGCGACGCTCTCGGCCGCCTCGAGTTGCCCGCGCAGCCGAAGGCGTTCCCCGAGGTCGAGGAAAACCGGCCCCTGCGAGGGGGCAACGTGGGGGGGGGATGCGTCAGTCACGGCTCTCCTGCAACGCCTCCAGCATCGTGTGTGCGGCGCGCACCAACGCCGTCGCCTCCGCGGCCCGGCGCGGGTCAGCGGCTGCCCAGGCCTCCCACGCCTCGATGGCCCGCGCGAACCGACCCGCGCCCACCTCCGCCAGACCGAGGAGACGCCACGCCTCGCCGTCTCCGGGTGCCGTCGCAACGCGTGCCTGCAACGGCGGAATCGCGTCGGTGTGCCGTCCCGCCTCGATGGCGGCACGTGCCTGTGTCGCGACATCCAGCGGTGGATCCCGCAGGTCAAGTATAGCCGCGGCCAGCAGGTCCCGAAGGCGTTCGGCCACCTCCTCGAGGGGTTCGTCGAGGATGGCGGAGACTGCGGCGATGTCCCGCACCCCATCCACCGCGTCCAGCAGGCGCCAATCCATCGCGTCCAACCGAAGGGGTGAGGGGGGGGGATCGGCATCACCCCCGCTGGTGAAGCACGGGATGCGGTCGAAGCCACCGAGCGACTCGGCCAGGTCGAGTCGCGTCCCCTCGCGTCGCACCACGTCGAGGAGCAGTGCGTCCGGCGACCAACTGAGGTCCCCCGAGACCGTGGGGTCCTCCGAGAAGTCGAATCGTCCGCGGGTCCACGCGAGCATCGTGGCCAACGTCCGACGGGCGAGGTTCTCGCGCAGGGCACGCCGCACACCGGTGGTGATGGCCTCTGGACCGTCCACCGCGTCATCCGTGGCCACGGCCAGGTGGCGTCGCACGAGGCCCTGTGCGACGGCGGCATTGTCCGCATCGGGTGAGACGCCCACAATGCGTCCCTCGCGAAGGGCGATCACGCGCGGGACCGTCGGATCGGGGCCCACCACCCGCAGCCGCCCGGTGCGCGAGCCCCGTTCGAGCAGTTGGAGAACCTCCACGAGGCCGATTTCGTGCAGGGGACCGTGCAGCATCGTTCAGCGCCCCCCGAACAACTGCGCGAGCTCGCGCGCGGACCGCGCGTGGCGACGCGATTGGGCCCCGAGCGAGCCGTCAGGATCGACCCGGCCGACCGCCTCCCAGTCCACCAGCGCCTCATCGTACCGCCGGAGCTTGGCGAGCACGACACCGCGGTGAAAGAGCGCCGCCGGCGCATCCGGGGCCCGCAACAGGGCCTGATCGAACATCGCCAACGCCTCGGCGAGATGACCCGCCTCGAGCAGCGCACGGCCGAGCCCGAGGAGACCGGCGGCGTCCTGCGATCCCCCCCCCTGCGTCCCCTCCGCGGCCAGCTCGACCACCATGCCCGGCGTGGGCGACAGCAGCCAGACGAGTGGCTGGAACCATGGTGAGAGCAGGAGGGCCCGCCGCGTGGCGGCGAGGGCATCCTCCGCGTCGTGCTGTCGTTCGGCGACGAGGCCGAGGGCGAACTGGGCCCGGGCCAGATCAGGGTCCAGCGCCAACGCGGCACGCAAGGCGCGCCGTGCGCCCGCGAGGTCGCCCTGTTCGGCACGGCACCAACCGGCCAGGTGGTGGAGTGCGGCGGTCTCGAGTGCGGGATGCGCCAGTCGGGCCAACGCACGGTCATGCGCACCCCGACGCCACCAGGCCAAGGCGGCATTGTGCCGTGCGACGGGATCGGCATCGAGGTCGAGTCGCTCCCAGATCGCGTCTGCTGCTTCGGGCTCCCCGCGCTGCTCATGGAGCACCGCCAAGCCATTGGCCGCTGCGGGCGCGAGGGTGGGATCGGCCAGCGCGGCCGAGTAGCATGCCTCGGCCACCGCTGGGGCGCCTTGCCGGTGCGCTGCCACCCCGGCGGCCAGCGCGGAGGCCCCACCGACCTGGGCCCGTCGCGGGGCTTCGCCCGGGGGGGGGAGGAGGAGACCGTCGTCGTGGCCCGCCGCCAGTCGCTCCAGGGTGCGCCACGCCGCGTGGGGCGCACCTGGCCGCGCGACCGCCCGCCGGGCGGCGGCCAACGCGGCCTCGCGGTCGCCGCGCCGAGCCGCGAACCACGCCAGACCGGCCTGCTGCACGGGGTCGGCGGAATCGAGGCGGCGTGCCACCGCAGCCACCACGTCACGAGCCTCCAGGGAACCGGTCATCCGATCAATCGAGACGCATCGCCTCGAGAATCGCACGGATGGACGCATGATCCGGCATCAGCAGGAAGGCCCCGAGCAACGTCGTGTCGGCTCCCCCCCCCCGGAAGGTGGTGTCCACGCAGAAGACCGGGTCACCCCCTTCTTCGGTGGGGAGCATCGTGTCGGTCAGGGCACCCGCGACCGGCCCCATCGTGAGTGACGGGACCGACGGCAGCAGCATCATTCCCATGAAGTTGCTGAGGGCGGTGAGGTACGCCGAGCACACGATGTTGCCCACCTCCTTGAGCCCCGACTGCTCGAGTTCGCCGAGCGCGCGCGGCGGACCAACCTCGCGACGCAGGATGAGATCGCAGAGTTGCGCGGCATCGCCTTCACCGAAGGCGAGCAAGGCGCGCCCCGTCAGGTCGCCGAGCATCCGCATCGAGACCACCGCGACGTGGTCGCCCAACCCGGCGAGCAGCTCGCCCACTTCGGCCGAGGTCGTCGTCCGCACTTCGGGCACGGCGATCATGATCCGGCGATCGGTCAGCTGCGAGAGCGCCGTGGCGGCATGGCCCGCGCCGATGGTCGCCACCTCGCGGAGGCCGTCGTTGCGGAGCGAGTCGATGTGGTCAGGACGGGTCATGGCGCACCTCTCGGGAAGCAAGGAACGGAGCGAGGCCGTGCATCAGACCACGCTCGCAAGGTCGAGCATCAACGCGGGACGGCCGTCATCGAGCACGGTCGCGCCGGTAATCCATCGCGGCATGCCCTTCGGACGATCCACCGGTTGGACGACGGCGTCCACCTGGCCGAGGATGCGATCCGACAGCAGCGCCACGCGCTGGCCATTGGCCTCGAGGAGGATGGCCGGGCGATGCGTGGGGGGGGGAGAACCGCGATGGCCGAGCAACCGCCGGAGGTCGAGCACCGGGACGCGCTCCTCGCGGACGGGGAGCATCAACCGCCCCTCCACCTGGTGCGCCTCGGTCGGATCCCACGCGATGAGCTCCGCGACATGGGTCAGCGGCAGCACGTAGCGTTCCCCCCCCACGCCGGCCACCAGTGCGCGCACGATGCCGAGGCGCATCGGGAGGCGCAACGTGAAGGCCGTGCCCCGCCCCGGGACGGTGGAGAGCGAGAGGGACGCGCCCACCTGGTGCAGACGCGACAGGACGGCGTCGAGGCCGACCCCGCGACCGGAGACGTCCGTGAGCGTCGCCGCGGTGCTGAAGCCCGGACGGGCCAGAATCGCCAACAGGCCGTCATCGCTGAGTGTCGCGCTGGCATCGAGTCGTCCCGCCGCACGTTCGCGTGCCGCGATCGCTTCCCGGTCGATGCCACCGCCGTCGTCGGTCAGTTCGACCAGGATCGCATCGCGATCGTGTCGCGCGACCAGGGTGATCCGACCCGCAGCGCGCTTCCCGGCAGCCCGACGCACCTCGGGCGATTCGATCCCGTGATCGACCGCGTTGCGCAAGAGGTGCAGCAGCGGATCCGGCAGCAGCGAGAGGATGCCGCGATCGACCTCCAGCGCCTCGCCCTGGACGTCGATCGTCACCTCCTTGCCCAACTGGCGTGCCAGGTCGCGGACGAGTGGCGGGATGCGCTCGAGAATCTCGCTGAGCGGCGCCATCCGGACCTGCAGGATGCGCTCCTGCACGACGTCGAGGCGACGCGCCATCGCCAGCGCGGCGCGCGCCACGGGCGAGATGGCATCCGCCGCGGCGCGGCGCTCCAGCTCCTGGCGCGCCGTGACCAAGCCACCGAGGTCCGCGACCAGCGCGTCGAGCCGCCCTTGCTCGACGCGGACGACCTCCCCCCCCCTCGCTGCGCCGAGCGCCGCGGTGGAGGCCGCCGCAGCCGGCCCACCCTCACGGACGATTTCCGCCTCGCAACGAACGGTCAGCGCATCGAGGAGGTGCTCCGCGTCGGCGAACCAGGCGGCGTCGGCAGTCCGCTCGCCCTCGCGCACCCGGGCGAGGGCGGTCTCGCCCTCGTGTACCTGGTCGGCCAGCTCCTCGAACGCGAGCGAAGCGGCCATCCCCTTGATGGTGTGCAACACCCGAAAGAGCTCCGCGCCATGCGCGGGCTCGTCCGGCTCTCGCTGCCACGTGGCGACGGTCCGCCGGCCGAGGGCCAGCAGGGTGCGGGCCTCGGCGGCGAAGAGTGCCACATAGCGCGCGCGCTGCGCGTCGCTCATCAGGTCAGCCGAGGAGCCGCTGAACCGCCTCGATGACCCGGGCGGGCTGGAAAGGCTTGACCACGAAGTCCTTGGCACCTGCTTGCACGGCCTCGACGACCAGCTGTTGCTGGCCCATCGCGCTGCACATCAGGATCTTCGCGTTGGGGTCGTGGGCGATGATCGCCTTCACGGCATCGATCCCCCCCATGTCGGGCATCACGATGTCCATGGTGACCAGGTCGGGGGCAAGCGCCTTGTAGCGCTCGACCGCTTGAAGTCCCGACTCGGCCTCGCCAGCGACTTCGTACCCCGCCCCGGTGAGAATGTCGGCAATCATCGTACGCATGAAGATCGCGTCGTCACAGATCAGGATCCGCTGGGCCACTGCTTCCTCCGGGCTCGGGTCAGGCGAAGATCGCACTCGCGATCGCATCAAGGTCCATCTGTGCAAGCCCCGTGCGCGCGTCGCCGGCAAGCTCGATCGCCGCATCCACCACGATCGCGAACCGAGGATGCCCGGGGGGTTCGACCACCACGAGGTCCTGCACGCTCGCCCCGGCATCGGACACGCCGAGCGCCCGGGCGGGATCCCCCACCGTCAGTACCCTGCCGCGGTGGTTCACGAGGCCGAGGACGACAGCATCGGCCCCGGGGATACGGGTGAGCGTCTGCCCGCGCAGTACTTCAATGACCGCGCCGACCGGGATGCTCCATCGGTCGGCCCCAAGCCTGACCACCAAGGCCGCGTCGGACGGCGCGCCCTCAGTCACGTGGTGCCAGGTAGCCAAGGGACCGGAGCAATTCGGCGCGCTCGGGAAGAGGATCGGCACCGGCCGCCGCCGTGAGCAGGGGCCAGAGGTCCGCCGGCCAGGGTGCATGAAGAACGAGCGGTTCGCCCGAGATGGGATGGCGGAACGCGAGAACCGTGGCGTGGAGGGCCTGCCGGGGGGCCAAGGCCTCCAGGCGGCGGGCCACGGCCATGCCGTGCCCCGAGATGCGCCGTGCCCCGCCGCCCGCGTAGACGGGATCCCCGACCACCGGATGGCCGATCATCTCGAGATGGACGCGGATCTGGTGCGTGCGACCGCTGTGCAACTCGAGTCGCAACAGGTCGCAGGGCCCCAGGCGCGCCGCCACCATCGCGTCGGTGCGCGCGGCACGCCCCTCGGGGCGGACCGCCATGCGCTTGCGGTCGGCGGGATGGCGGCCAATCGGGGCCTCCATCACGGTGCGGTCCTCGCTCAGGTGTCCCCAGGACAGCGCGGCGTAGATCCGCCGCACCTTGCGCGCCGCGATCATCCCGGCGAGCCGACGATGCGCCAGATCGGTGCGGGCCACGACCAGCAGCCCGGAGGTGTCACGATCGAGACGGTGCACGATGCCGGGACGTCCCTCCGTCCCCCCCCCAAGCGCCGTGCCACGAGCGACCAGCGCATTGACGAGGGTGTCGTCCCAGTGACCCGGCGCCGGGTGCACCACCAGGCCGGCCGGCTTGTCGATCACGAGGAGGTGCTCGTCCTCGTAGACGATGTCGAGCGGGATGTCATGCGGGGTGAGCTCACGCATGGGGAGGTCGGCCGGGAAGGTGACGGCCACCTCGTCGCCTCGGGCCAGGACCCGGGAGGCGCGCGCGGAACTCCCGCCGACGATGACATGGCCTCCCGCCACGAGGCGCGCGGCCTGCGTGCGCGAGAGTTGCAACTGGTCCGCGAGGAAGCGATCGAGTCGCTCGGTCGCGGTCGGGACCACGGAGAAGGTCACCGGCAGCGGACCCATCTCAGGACGCAGTCGGGCGAGCCGCTCGCTCGCGGTCCTCGCGCCAGAGTGAGAGGGCCAGCGCGATTGCGCCGCAGGAGACGGCCATGTCGGCCACATTGAACGTCGGCCAGCGCCACCCGCCCGGGATGCCGACATCGAGAAAGTCCACGACGCCCGGAGCCGAGATGACCCGATCGATCAGATTGCCGAGTGCCCCCCCCGCCACTGCCGCGAGCGACCACTGTCGCAGGCGATCGGTGGCCGGGGCCTCCTGGCTCATCCGGTAGAGCAGCACCGTGGCCACGAGGGCGATGCCGAAGAAGATCCACCGCGACGCGCCGCCGAACCCCTGCCCGATCCCGAACGCGGCACCGGGGTTGTAGACCAGACGAAACCGGACCACCTCGCCGATCACGGATACGACCGTGCCGCCGAGCAGGGCCGGCTCGGCGATCATCTTGGTGATGCGGTCGAGGACCACCACCACCGCGACGATCGCCCAGAAGGGACGGCGCTCAGCGCCGCTTCGCATCCTCTTCCTTTTCCTTGCACGAAATGCACAGGCGTGCGTGTGGCAAGGCATCCAGCCGCTCGAAGTCGATCGCCACGCCGCACTGGTGGCACTTGCCGAAGGTGTCCGGGCTGTTGTACAACCGGCGGAGGGCTTCGTTGAGGTGCCAGAGGTACCGGCCCTCCTTCGAGGCCATGAGGAACTGCTTCTCGCGCTCCATGGCGTCAGTTCCCTGATCCGCCATGTGGTACGAGTAGGAGGAGAGGTCGCCATCGGATGATTGCAGAGAGCTGTTGAAGGCATCGTCGTAATAACCGAGTTCCTTCATCACGCGCCCGCGCTCCTCGAGGAGGCGGCCTTCGAGGTGCTTCAGCTGCTTCTTGTTCACGGTGCACCCGCTGGTGTTGGGCCGGAAGGGGTCCGGCCGTCCCCGTGTCGCCGCACCGCGAGGGCGGCGGCGTGTTCATCCATCACAACCGGTTCGATCCGGTCGGGTCCTGCGAGGGATTCCCCGATGAGGAATTCCAGCGCCAGCGTCTCGCCGGCAATGTACTCCGCATGGCGGCGCGCTGCGTCCAGCACCGCGTCGTCACCCGTCACGGCCAGCGCGATCCGGGTGCTCACGTCGTATCCCACCTCCTTGCGGAGGCGCTGGATGCGATTGACGAGTTCGCGGGCCAGCCCCTCGGCCGCCAACTCGGGCGTGATGGTCGGATCGAGCGCGGCCACGAACGGCCCGTCACTCGCCACCGGCCAGGTGGTGACCACCTCGCGCGTGATGGTGACGTCCTCCGGCTCCACGGTGTACTCGCCGACGTACGTCTCGCCCGCCTCCAGCTGCCGGAGCGCGTCCGGACCAAGCGTGGTGACCCACGCGGCGACCGTCTTCACCGCCGCACCATGGCGCTTGCCGAGGGTGCGGAAGTTCGGCTTGCCCCGCAACAGCACCAGATCCGCATCGCTCTCCACGCGCTCGATCGCCTTGACGTTGGTCTCGGAGCGCACGAGGTCGAGCAGCACATCGAACATCGGGCCGCGCACCGCGGCCGGCACGGCGACGCGCATCGTGGCGAGCGGCTGCCGGACCCGCAGTGAGGCTGTCTCGCGCGCGGCCCGCCCCAGTGAGGCGAGGCGGCGCGCCGCATCCATGGCGCGGTCCAGTTCGGGATCAAGGCGTCCGGCGTCCTGCGGGTATGGGGCGAGGTGCACGGAATCGCCCGTGAGGGACTCGTGCAACCAGTCACTCACGAACGGTGCGGCCGGCGCGAGCAAGCGCGCCACTGTCACGAGCACCTCGTGCATCGTCGCCACCGCATCGGCATCCGCCTCACTGCCCGCCGCCCAGAACCGTGCGCGGTTGAGTCGCACGTACCAGTTGGAGAGGTCATCCACCACGAAGTCCACCAGCGCCCGCGTACCGGTGGTGACGTCGTAGCCTGCGTAGCCCCCCCGCACCGCCGCGACGGTGGCGTCCAGTCGGCCGAGGATCCAGCGATCGGCCAGGACGCGCTCCGCGACCGGACGTGCCCCCCCCAGCGGGCCAGCGTACAGCGCGAAGAACTGATAGGTGTTCCGCAGCGTCGTGAGGAAGCTCCCCGCGGTCTCGACGAGTTGCCGCTCGTCGAAGCGCTTCGGCATCCAGACCTGGCTCGATAGCAGGAGATAGAGCCGCGCTGCGTCGGCACCATGCTGCGCGATCAGCGCCCACGGGTCGACGGTATTGCCACGGCTCTTCGACATCTTCTGGCCCTGCGCGTCGAGCACGAGGTCGTTGACGATCACGTGGCGGAATGGCGCCTCGTCCATCAACGCGGTCCCGATCACCAGCAACGAGTAGAACCATCCCCGGGTCTGGTCCACCCCCTCGCAGATGAAGTCCGCGGGGAAGTGACGGGGGAACTCCTGTGCCGGATCCTGCGGCCAACCCCATTGGGCGAAGGGCATTGCCCCCGAGTCGAACCAGGTGTCGATCACCTCGGGGACGCGGCGCATTGTCCCCCCCCCAGGCGCCGGCCAGGTCACCTCGTCCACCCACGGCTTGTGCACGCCGAGGTCACCCTCGGGGACGTAGCCACTCTTCGCCTGGAGTTCGGCCAGCGAGCCGATGACCTCAATGTGCGTTGGATCACGGTCACTGACCCACACGGGCAGCGGCGTCCCCCAGAACCGCGAACGCGAGAGGGCCCAGTCCACGTTGTTGACGAGCCACTCGCCGAAGCGGCCAGCGCCGGTCTCGGGCGGATGCCACTGGATCTGCGCGTTGAGATCGAGCATGCGCTGCTTGAGCACCGACGTGCGCACAAACCATGACTCGCGGGCGTAGTAGATCAGCTTGCTCTTGCAGCGCCAGCAATGGGGGTACGAGTGATCGTACGCCTCGGTCAGCAGGTGCCGACCGCGTGCCTTCAGCTCGCGGATGATCCGCTCGTTGGTCTCCTCGGCCGTAACGAGGTTGCCTTCGAGTTCCGGCC
>JAABRY010000055.1 GCA_011390645.1 Gemmatimonadota bacterium | reverse complement strand
CCTTTTCCCGAAACCATCCCGGGCAGTCACTCCCCAGGCAGAGCCAGCCGAGCCGCTCTCCCGCGACCTCGAGCTTGGTCACCATCATGGCGCGTCCCTCGCCCCAGCGTCCGCGCCCTGATGGCATGGGCCAACCCAATCCAAGGGTTCGGGCGTCCTCGATCCGGAGGGTGGCGTGGTCACCAAAGTGGTGGACGAGTGCATCGGTTCGTCGCATCGCCACCACACCCGGGTCGGCGAGTACGTCGTCGGGAGAGTGCGAGAAGAGCCGCCACCCCTCCGGCTTCTGCTGATCGATGATGATCTCGACCTGATCGTGTGGCAGGAGTTCCGAGAGGACGTCGGAGGTCAGTGCGAGCAGGTCGGCGGGGGAGCGACTGCGCTCAGCCGCACCCAGCAGGCCGATCAGGAGTGCACCGGTGACATCACCCTCCGAGGGTGGCACCGGACGCACCCAGGGATGCGACGCGAGCTGTCCGCACGAGGCCCCGATGTCTGCGGCTACCCGATGGAGCGTGCGCAACGCCGCGCGGTCGTAGCGATCGGCCTCGAAGCTCCCGAGCAAGAGGATGCCCGCATCCCGGGCACCGGCGCGGACCGGAACCGCCATCGCCGACCGGAAGCCAGCCGACTGCAGCCGATCCTCCAGCGCGAAGAGCCCCTCCTGCGAAACCAGCGGCGTGGCCAACGGGAGACGGAGGTCGTCGTGGGCCAGCGCGAGCGGCCCGAGGAGCACGGGCTCCCCACCATCCGCCGGGAGCAACCACCCCGCGAACAAGTCGTGCGGGAGCACCGCGGCCGACGCGACCGACATCGCCTCGAACCAGGTGCGGATGGCGGCGAGACTCGGGCGCCCGCCTGCCCAGTGAAGGACGGGGGCGAGGGCTGATCGTTCGGGGGGGGGAGGAGGCAGGGGCACGGCGCCGAAAGAGCAGGGCGCGTGCCACTCTGCGGCCCCCTTGACATACCCCCACCCCCTATGCAGATTCCGGCTGACACTTGATACCCGGGAGGGGTATATGGCGGAAGTCACGTTGCACATCGAGGGTATGTCCTGCGGTCACTGCCTCAACGCGGTTCGGCGGGCATTGGCGGACATCGAGGGGACCACGATCCGGACGGTCCAGATCGGTCGAGCAGAGGTCGATGCCGAGGCACCGGCCGAGACGCTGGTTGCGGCGATCGAGGCGGCTGGGTATCGCGCCACCGCCACCCCAGGGACGGTCGACACATGACCCCGGTGGAGTGGGGCGTCGTGCTGGGCGCGGTGGTGCTGGTGGCGCTCGTGAACTGGTGGTTCTTTGGAACGCGTCCCGCGGGAGGGGCAGATGTCCGCCACCACTGAGGCGCCTCCGGAGGGGAGCAGCTCCCTCACCTTGACGGTCGAGGGAATGACCTGTGCCGCCTGCCAGTCACGGGTACAGCGTGCGCTGCAGGCCGCGCCCGGGGTCGTCGATGCCACGGTCAACCTGATGATGGGCAACGCCGCCATTGCGTTCGACCCTGCGCGCACCTCACCGGAGGCGTTGATCGCTGCGGTGGAGGCGACCGGCTACGGTGCGGGGCTCCCCGACCCGGCGCAGGGCGCCGTCGAGGCGCAGGCAGCGCACGACGAGGCGACCATCGTGGAATTCCGGTCGCTGCGCACCCGCGCCATCGTGAGCGGGATCGCCGGCGTGATCGCCATGCTCGTCTCGATGCCATTGATGGCCGGACCGGCCCATGCGCATGGCGTGACGGTCGATCCCTTCATGCGCTGGGTGATGGATGGCCTCACGCCCCCTCTGCAGGCGGCGATGCCCTGGTTGTATCAGGTCTCACCGACGGTGCTCTCGTGGGGATTGCTTGCGCTCACCGCGGTGATCATGGGGTGGGCCGGTCGTCACTTCTATGTGCGCGCGTGGGCGGCCTTCCGTCACCACTCCGCGGACATGAACACCCTCGTGGCAGTGGGCACCGGGGCGGCGTTCCTCTACTCGGTGCTGGCGACGGTCTCCCCCGAGACATTCATCTCGCGCGGTCTCGCCCCTGACGTCTACTACGAGGCGGTGATCCTCATCATCGCCTTCATCCTGATGGGCAACGCGTTCGAGGCCCGCGCCAAGCGGCAAACTGCCTCCGCACTGCGCGCCCTCGCCACGCTGCAGCCGCCGGTGGCGACCGTCATGCGGGACGGCGAGCCGATCGAGGTGCCCGTTGCGGAGGTCCGCCAGGGCGATGAAGTCGTGGTGCGACCGGGGGAGCGGATTCCGGTCGATGGCACGGTGCTGCGAGGCAGCAGTGCGGTGGACGAGGCGATGCTCACGGGCGAGTCGCTCCCGGTGCCGAAAGTCGCTGGTGATCGCGTGATCGGGGCGACGATCAATGGCACTGGGACGCTCGCCCTCACGGCCACCACGCTCGGTGCCGACTCCGTGCTCTCGCAGATCGTGGCGTTGATGCGCAGCGCGCAGTCGTCGCGTGCCCCGATTCAGCGGCTTGCGGACCGGATCAGCGGGGTGTTTGTGCCGGTCGTGCTCTCGCTCGCGATTGTCACCTTCGCCACCTGGTTCGTGCTTGCCGAGCAGGCCCCCGCGATGCGCGCCTTCGCGGCGAGCGTGGCGGTGCTGATCATCGCTTGCCCGTGTGCGATGGGACTGGCCGTGCCGACAGCCGTCATGGTCGCGACCGGCAAGGGTGCCGAGCTCGGCGTGCTGATCAAGGGGGGGGAGGCGCTGCAACGTGCCGGTGACCTCACCACGATCGTGCTCGACAAGACCGGCACCGTGACCGAAGGCAAGCCCGCGGTGACCGATCTGCATCTCGCGCCCGGGGGGCCGGTGCTCGAGTCCGAGCTCTTCCAGTTGGTGGGCTCACTCGAACGCTCCTCGCAGCATCCGCTCGCGGCCGCGATCGTCACCGAAGCCACCAACCGCGGTGCCGTTCTGGTCGAGGCAGAAGGTTTTGCGTCGATCACGGGCAAGGGCGCGCAGGGCGTGGTGCAGGGGCGGGCCCTGCTGGTCGGCAATGCCGCCTTGCTCGCGGACTGGTCGGTGGATGTGGCGCCACTCGCGGCGGAAGCCGCGGCACTGGCGGATCGCGGACGCACCCCGGTCTTCGTGGTTGTCGACGGTGCCCTCGCTGGACTGCTCGGCGTGGCTGATCCCGTCCGTGCCACCTCGAGTGCGGCGATCGCTCGGTTGCGCGATCTCGGATTGGATGTGGTCCTCCTCACGGGTGACACCGCGGCCACCGCGGCCGCCATTGCGCGCGAAGTGGGCATCACCCAGGTGGTGGCCGGCGTGCTGCCCGAGGGCAAGGTGCGCGAGATCGAGCGGCTGCAAGGCGAGGGGCGTGTGGTGGCGATGGTGGGCGACGGCATCAACGACGCACCCGCCCTCGCACGCGCCGACATCGGCATCGCGATGGGGGGGGGAACCGACGTGGCCGTCGAGGCCGCCGATGTCGCCCTCTTGCGGGGCGACCTCACCGGCGCAGCGGATGCTGTCGCCCTCTCGCGTCGCACCATGGCGACGATGCGGCAGAATCTCTTCTGGGCCTTCGCGTACAACGTCGTCGGCATCCCGATCGCCGCGGGCCTGCTCTACCCGACCTTCGGCATCCTGCTCTCCCCGATCATCGCCAGCGCCGCGATGGCATTCAGCAGCGTGAGCGTGGTGGGGAACAGCCTGCGGTTGCGGGGATGGACGCCGTGAACAGCGAACAGCGAACGGCGAACAGCGAACGGCGAGATGTCATCCCGACCGACCCCGAACGCAGTGAGGGGGAGTGGAGGGATCTGCACTTCGTCGTGCGCCATGACGTGCAGATCCCTCGACGTCGGCGCTGCGCGCCTTTGCTCGGGATGACAAGGATCGGTTCGCCGTTCGCCGTTCGCCGCTCGCTGTCAATTCTCCAAGGAGCTCTCTGAATGCACCATCGTGACGACGACGTGAAGGACGCACTCAACAAGCGGTTGCGACGGATCGAGGGCCAGGTCCGCGGGCTGCAGAAGATGGTCGACGAAGGGCGCTACTGCCCCGACGTCCTCACGCAGATCGCTTCGGTGCAAGAGGCACTGCGTGGCGTGGGACGGATCCTGTTGCAGGACCACCTCGCGCACTGCACCACCGACGCGATCCGGAGCGGCGATCCCGCCGAGGCCGAGCGCGTGGTGGGAGAACTGGTGGAGTTGTGGGGGCGGGGCTAGCTGTATTCCGGCCACCACATCTGATCCCGCACCCACTGCGCCGCGTCATCCGGGACGGGTTCCGTGGCGAGCCCCTCGTCGACGGCGACGCGTGCCACCGCGGCGGCGATCTGTGCCGACACCTCGCGAATCATCGTGAGGGCGGGGAAGAGTGAGCCGCGGGCGAGATCATCTTCCGAGACCGAGAGCGCCAGCGTGCGCGCAGCGGCGAGGAACATCGGTTCGGTGACTTCACGGGCCTGTGTCGCCACGATCCCGAGGCCAAGTCCGGGGAAGATGTAGACGTTGTTGGCCTGCCGCGGCACGAAGGTGGTGCCATCGAGGGTGACCGTCTCTGCCGGTGAACCGCTGGCGAAGACCGCCCGCCCGTCGGTCCAGCGGTACGCCTC
This sequence comes from Gemmatimonadota bacterium, assembly GCA_011390645.1. Taxonomy (GTDB): domain Bacteria; phylum Gemmatimonadota; class Gemmatimonadetes; order Gemmatimonadales; family GWC2-71-9; genus Palsa-1233. Next base: position 17,485 of record JAABRY010000055.1, on the reverse strand, counting down.
TTCGGAGGTACACTCCGCCTTGCTGGTCGGATTCGAGAGCGCGAAGATGATGGGCCGCTCGGCCACGCGCGCCATCGCGCGCAACACCGGCTCGCTGAAGGCCTTCGGTTGTGCGGCGACACCGATCAAGGCCGTCGGTCGCAGCGCTTCCACCGCTCCCTCGAGCGTGCCAACCGGTGCGTGGTCGTGTGCGAACGGGATCTTGTGCGCCTGCAGGTCGGTGCGGGAGGCCACCACAAGTCCCTTGGAGTCGAGGAACCAGCAGCGTCGCCGCGCCTCGGCCTCCGGCAGACCTTCAGCGACCATCGCCTTGACGACCAGTTCCCCGATGCCGGTGGCGGCCGAGCCTGCGCCGTAGAAGAGCACCTGCTGATCCCGCAGCGCCGCGCCGGTCACGCGACACGCGGAGATCAACCCGGCGAGCGTGACGGCCGCGGTGCCCTGGATGTCATCGTTGAAGGAGCGGATCCGCTGCTGGTGGCGCGCGAGCAGACGGAAGGCGTTGTCGGTGGCAAAATCCTCCCACTGCAGCAGCGCGCGCGGGAAGACCGTCTTCACCGCCGCCACGAATTCATCCACCAGCGCATCGTACTCGGGCCCGGCGAGGCGGGCCTCGGGAAGGCCGGGGTAGAAGGTCGTGTTGCGCAACTCGACGTTGTTGGTGCCGACATCGAGCGTGATCGGGAGACAGTGGGCGGGGTGAATGCCGGCGCACGCGGTGTAGAGCGCGAGCTTGCCGATCGGGATCCCCATCCCTTGCGCGCCGAGGTCGCCGAGGCCCAGGATGCGCTCGCCATCGGTGACGACGATCACCTCGACGTCGTCGCGGTGCCACCCTTCCAGGATCTCGCGAATGCGCCCGCGATCGGCGGGGGTGATGTAGATCCCGCGCGCGCGGCCGAAGATCTGGCCGAACTGCTGGCACGCCTCGCCGACGGTCGGGGTGTACACGATCGGCATCACCTCGGTGATGTAATCGACCAGCACACGGTAGAAGAGCGTGATGTTCCGCTCCCGCAGGCGGGAGAGGTAGATGTACTTCTGGATCGGGCTCGACTTCTCGCGCAGGTTGATGATGGCCCGCTCGAGTTGCTGTTCCAGCGTGAGAATCCGGAACGGCAGCAGGCCGCGCAGCCCGAGCTCGTCGCGCTCCTCCATGCTGAAGGCGGTGCCCTTGTTCAGGTAGGGGTCTTGGAGGACGTCCATCCCGCGGAGCTGGTGGCGCCGCTCGAGCGGGCGCACGCGAGTCTGCATCACGAGGTCCCGCTGCGTGTCATCACCGAGGAGGAACGGGACGTCACCCACCTGCTCGAACCCCTGCCGCTCGTAGAAGGCGATGCCGCGGGTGTTCTTCTCCCAGACCGAGAGGTAGAGCACCCGACCATCGAGCTCCCGCGCGGCGCCATGCACGGCGGTCATGATCCGGTGGCCGAGGGTGCGGCCGCGCCAGGTCGCGTGCACGTAGAAACGGTGCAGTTCCACGGCGTCGGGTGAGGTCACGCAGGCCGGAGGGGTGTGTCGGCGCACCTGCGCGAAGGCCGCGATCCCCTGCGGGCCTTCGGCGAGGAGCGTGATGACGTTCGGATCGGCGAGTTCGCGAGCCTGCTGGGCTTCGCCGTACACCTCCGCCACATGGGCGGCGACGTTGGCCGGATTGTTGTCGGCGCCGAAGGCATCGACGAAGGTCTCGGTGGCGAAGGCCGCCAGGGCGGCCGCATCGGCCCCCGTGGCGCGACGGAGGTGCAATCCGCCGGGCAGTCGAGTCATGGGTCTCTCCTCGTGAGCCCGACAATTTAGCAGAGTGGGGGCGCGGATGCGCGGCTTCGGCACACGACCGAAACCGTGCATCGCGGGTCCAACGTCACGAGCTACGGCGCTGGCACCGGGCGCAACGTCGCCGTCAACGGCGAGGTGTCCCCACCCCCGCCCAAAATGATCCACGAGCAGTAGATCTCATCGGCGGTGCCGCGTGCGCACGCCTGCCCCTCGTCGATGATCTCAACCGCGCGAAAGTATGTCCCGAGTTCGGGGAAGGGATCGAAGACCTGCCCCCTGAACGTGGCTTCGATGCCCCCGCCGCTGCTGCTGGTGAGGCGGTACATCTCGAGGCTACCCGGGATCACTTCGAGTCCGAAGGCACCGGCACTCGTGATGGCGCGCGGTGCGACGTCGAGGAAGACGCCAAAATCGAAATAGCCACCCCAACACCACCCCACACCCGCCGCGGTATAGCCGCATCCCCCGAGCCCTCCAGCACGAATGGAGGCCATCGGCTCCGGCAAGTCGACCTGCACAGGGATATCACTGTCGGGCCGCGCATCCCCAAACCGTCCCCCCGAACCGCTTCCCCAGCACCAGACGTCCCCCGCCGTATCGAGGCCGCACCCGAAGCCTCGCGAGGAGCCGTTCGATTGGCCAGCAAGCGCGACGAAGGTGTGCTCTCCCATCACCTGTGCGGGCGCGATCGCCCCGTTCGAATCGTGTCCACCAATCTCCCAGCACACCGCCGACCCCTCGGCTGTGCGTCCGCAGAATCGGGGGGCACCGGCGTCGATGATCTCGATCAGGCGTGGTGCGTCTGGCACCGCGCGAAAGCCTTCCGGGTCGCCGAGTCGCGTGGCGGTACACCATGGCTTGCCGTCGCTCGTTGCCCTGATGCAGATCGCCCGCTCGTTGACCCTGACCTCGGCAGCCGTCACACCTGTCGGCAACGCCACTGGGGTTGGGCGGGGACTGAAGGGCGTCGAAGTGAAAGGAAGAATGTCCCCCCAGCACCAGAGCCCGTCGTCGTTGATGCCGCAGGCGTAACTGAATGCGGCGTCGAACTGACTGGCCCGGAACACGTCCGTACGGACACTGAACGCCTCATCTACGCGACCGTCCACAGTTCGGACACGCAGTTGGTGGTCACCGATCAAGCCCAGGGGGATGGAGAAGTCTCCCGCTTCCGCGGCACGCGGGAGCGTCCACTGGATCTCGATCTGGCCCGACGCGTCCGTCACCGAATCACTCGTGACAATGGCGCCATCGCCCTCGATGATCAGGCGCTGTCCGGGGCGAGGCGTCCCGCTGGCATCGGCGAGTCGAACGGTGAACGGCGGCAGGACCGCCCCCGGTTCGGCCTGCGCCGGTGGGGGCGTGTCGACCGAGAGGAGCGACGGGCCCGGGGCCTGCACCGGATCAGCGCAACCGATTGACATGCCGACGCCTACGGCGGCGCACGCGCGCAACGCAAGTCTGCGCATTGGGATGAGCCTCACAAGCGGGGAATATCAGGGTGACGGCGGTGGTGGTGGAGGATGCACACCTGCCGCCGTCCCTGCCGTGTCACTCGTCGAACGTGACCTCGAGCGTCATCGGCACGGCGCTGAGCGCCTTCGAGACAATGCATCCCGTCTTGGTCTCTTCGGCGAGCTTGTGGAACTGTGTTGCCGTCATCCCGAGGACCACGCCGTGTGTGTGCAGGTCGATCCGCGTGATCTGCATTCCGCCATCCACTTTCTCGAGGTGAACGGCCGCCTTGGTCTCGACGCTGGTCGGGATGTGCCCCTCGGTGCTGCACGCGAGCGAGAGGGCCATCGAGAAACAGGCCGCGTGGGCCGCGCCGAGGAGCTCTTCGGGGTTGGTGTCGCCGGAGCCCTCGAAGCGCGAGACGAACGAGTAGGGGCCAGAGAAGGCGCCGCTGCCAACGGCGAGGGTGCCCTTGCCGTTCTTGAGGTCGCCGGTCCAGCGGGCGGAGGCGTTGCGTTGCATGGAGGTATCCTTTCGGGATGGGGGTGCGATCCTCGTAAGGTAGTGAGGGGTGAGGGGGAACTGCGGTGAAACGTGAAAGGTGAAACGGGCGTGGACCGCTGTCCCCTTTCACCTTTCACGTTTCACCTCGCTTCCCCCTCACCCGGCGTAGCCACAGGCCACGTCCCGAGGGTGTGAGTCCCCGAGCGGGTGGATCGTCTCCCTTTCATACCCCTCAAGGTGGAGTTCGGATGTCACGACCGATGCAGGCGACCCTGCTGCTCGCGTGCACTCTGCTCGGCTGCGCCGACCCGGTGAGCCCGCCGGGACCATTCCTCGTGACCGTGACCAACGCGCCACCGGCCTCGGCCAAGCCGGGTGCGGTGTTGCCGGAGGTGACGTTGCGCTTCGCCGACGCGAACGGGACTCCGGCGGCGAATCTCCCGGTGCGTGCGAGCGGCGATGGCACGATCGAGCTCTCCTCGGATGTGACGGATGGGAGCGGCCGGGTGCGGGTGCGGTGGAGTTTGCCGCTCTGGCCCCAAGGGAATTCCCAGGTCGCCCCACCAGGGCTGACGGGAACGTTCATCGCCCGACTCGAACTCGGTGCCGGAGCGACAGCGGTCGAATTCACCACCACGGCCACGGTTTTCAAAGCTGAGCAAGTGGACGCGGCCGACATGACGGGATGTGGGGTACGCGCGAACGAGCTCTGGTGCTGGGGTCGAATCGGGCCACGCTTCACCCAACAGGATCGCTTTCGCTCCGCCGCGTTCCGCATGACGCTGCCGTCCGGTGTGGGCGCAGCCGAGGTCCGACTCAACGACGGCACAATCTGCATCCGCGACACTGCAACCAATCGGCCGTGGTGCGTTGACCTGCAGGAGGGACCGACCGAGTTCCATCAGATTGCTGGCGCGCCGGGGCTCTTCGAACTGGTTGATCGTGGCTCTGCATTCTGTGGTCGGGCGATCCCCGACCGGAAGGTCTGGTGCTGGACCGTTGGCAGCGGAGGGTTCGGTGGCGCCATTCCTGTTGAGACTCCCGCGTTTCGTCTCCTCACCGGCCAGAGCACCGGCCTCTACCACTATTCACCGGGGGGGCATCTCTGCGGCCTCACTGATGATGGCACCCCGTGGTGTTGGGGCGACAACAAGAACGGCGAGCTTGGCGATGGCACGACCATCTCGCGCAGTCTTCCCGTGCAGGTGGCCCTTCCGGAGCCCTTGGTGACGTTGCGTGCCAGTCGAGGCGGGGCGTGCGGAGAAACGGCCGAAGGGCAGGTCTGGTGTTGGGGCAGTCATCTGCTCGGCGATGGTGTCCTCGGACCGCAGCGTGTGACACTGCCTGGCTCTGGATCTGTCGTGCCGAACTACCGGTATCTGTACCGGATTGGCCCAACAGGAATTGACCGCTATTTCCGGGGACAGTTCATCCCGAGATTCCCGGTGGTGGACCAGGCGATGCGGGTCGTCGAGTTTACCGGAGAGGTTGATGCCTGTGGCGTTGGGGCCGATGGCGAGGTGTGGTGTTCCACGTCCATCACGGAAGGGGTGTCGGACAACTGGGGTGAATCGAGAGAGCTCCACCCGGTCCACGAGCCTTGAATGCGTAGATCTCCTCATGCCCTGATCCTGCTCGCGTGCACTCTGTTCGGTTGCGCCGACCCGGTGAGCCCACCGGGTCCATTCCTCGTGACCGTGACGAACGCCCCCCCGGCCTCGGCCAAGCCGGGGGCGGTGTTGCCGGAGGTGACGCTGCGCTTCGCCGATGCGAATGGGACTCCAGCAGCAAACCACCCAGTGCGTGCGAGCGGCGATGGCACCATCCAGCTTTCCTCGGATGTGACGGATGGGAGCGGCCGGGTGCGGGTGCGGTGGAGCCTGCCGCTCTGGCCGGGGCTGGATCCCAGCGGGCCCACGCCTGGGCTACCGGGTGAGTTCAGCGCGAGCGTCGAACTCGGCGATGGCGACGCGGTGGCGGAGTTCACCACGTCGGCGCGGCTGTTCACGGCCGAGCAAGTGGACGCAGCCGATGGATTCGCGTGCGGGGTGCGTGTCGGACAACTCTGGTGTTGGGGTGACCTGGGGTCTCGCTTCGTGACACCGCCACCCCGGCATGTATCCGCGCTCCGTATGACCTTGCCAGCCGGTGTGATGGCAATGGAGGTGCGGGTCAATTTCGGCACGATCTGCATTCGTGATGCCGCAACGGATCGCCCGTGGTGCCTCGATCGCTTCGAAGGGACGACGAACTTTCAGCCCATCGCCGGCGCACCTCCGCTGCAGGAATTGGTGGACCATGGTCGCGGGTTCTGCGGGAGAGCGACGGACGACTCGCGCGTCTGGTGCTGGACGACGAAAGATGGAGTCTTCGCGACAGCCAATCCTGTCGAGACCCCGATCTTCCAATTGCTGACTGGCCAGAGCTCAGGTTTCTTCGCGGGGCAACGGGGGCATCTCTGCGGTCTCACGCACGACGGCGTGGTGTGGTGCTGGGGTGACAACGAGGATGGCCAGATTGGAGATGGCACCACGACCCCACGTGACGTTCCTGTCCAGGTGGCCCTACCGGAACCGCTGATCTCGCTCCGTGCCAGTCAGGGCGGTGCCTGCGGGGCGACAGCGAGCGATCAGATCTGGTGTTGGGGGAGTGCGCTACTTGGCGGCGGAGTGCTGACCCCGCAAATCGTTGCGCTGCCAGGAACCGGACCGGTCGTGCCCAATTTCGCCATGGTGTACAGGATCGGTCCAACCGGACTGGATCGCTTCATCCACGGCCAGCCCGTGGCTCGATTCGCAGGGCTCGATGAAGCAATGCGCGTTGTTGAATTCACGGGAGAAAGACACGCGTGCGCGCTGGGTGCGGGCGGCGAGGTCTGGTGCTCCTGGACCATCACTGACGGCATCTCGGCATCGATTATCGACACGGGATTTCTCTGGCCGGTTCACGAGCCGTGAGGGGACGCGGCCGCAGGCCGCGTCCCGTTCACCCTCCTACCGCTCCCCGCGCGCTCGCTTCATGTCACGCGAAATGGTGCGCAGCGCGCCAAGGATCACGACACCACCCAGCGTACTTACCAGCGGCAGGGCCAGTGCCGCCGTGCGCAGCCCGAACCGGTCACTCAAGCTGCCCACGAGCGGGAAGGCGATCGCGTCACCCGCGAGGTGGATGAAGAGCAGGAACGCCCCGCTCACCGTGGCGCCGACACGCGCAGGCACCACGTCGAAGATCACCGCCGTCAGCGGGCCGTTGTACCAGCTCAGGAAGAAGAACGCGACCGCGAAGACCGGCATGAACGTGTCGATGTCCTGCACCGTGAGCAGATACGCCGCCATCGGGCCGCCGAGCAGGAGGCCGATCGCCACGGTGATCACCCGACCACGACGGGTATACCGGCCGAGGAAGTCGGCGACCCCCCCCCCAGCGAGCGCACCGAGCACACCGGACAAGAGCCCCCACTTGCCAAGTAGCGTTGCGGCCTGCCCGCTCGTGAGCCCGAACTCACGCGTCATGAAGGTCGGGCCCCAGCCAACCAGGCCGTTGAGGCCGAACGAGATCATCGCACCGGCGAGGAAGACGTAGACCAGCGTCGGCGTGCCGAGCACGCGCTGGCCGGCGCTGACCAGATCATCCACCGCGCCTTCGAGCTCCGGGGTGAACGGCGTCTCTTCCCGCCGGTTGAGGCGCAGCAGTCGCACCCAACGCCAGATCGTGAGCGCGACACCGATGGTGATGGCCACCGAGAAGACGGCGACATCCACCTTCGAGTCGGCGCCATAGTACTCGCTGGCAATCCATGCGGCGGCGAGGCCGAAGAAGGTCCAGACGATCGCCGGCCACAACTGGCGCACGAAGCCGCGCACGCCGAGTTCGAGGTCATTCCACACCGAGCGCAGCGTGAGGGGTTCCTCGACGCGCGTCGGATCCTTCAGGCGTGAGACCAGCACGGCGCACGCGAAACCGGGAAGTCCGACCGCCATGAACGCCACGCGCCAGCCATAGATCCCCTCCAGCCAGCCGCCGAGCAGCAAGCCCAGGACACCGCCGACCGGAATGCCGGCAGCGAGAATCCCCATCGCGATCGCGCGGTCCTTGCCTGGGAAGTAGTCGGCCGTCATGGAGGATGCGGCCGGCCCGAACGCCGCCTCACCGATCCCCACCGCGGCGCGACACACGAAGAGCTGCCAGTACGAGCGCACCAGGCCGCCGAGCGCGGTGAAGGCGCTCCACAAGGCGACACCACCGGCGATCACGCCCTTGCGACTCTTGAGGTCGCTAAGCACCCCGAGGGGGAGCGCCGCCAGCGAGAAGACGAGGATGTACGCCGAGCCGAGCCACCCGAGTTGCGCGTCGGTGAGGCCAAGCTCCTGCTTGATCGGCTCGAACAACGCGAAGATGACGTTGCGGTCGAGGTAGTTCAGGATGTTGATGAACGCGAGCAGCAGCAGCGCGGTCCACGCCTGACGCCGGGGGGGGGAACTCGGTGCCGCGGGGTCGGCCATGGCCTACCGGCCGTGCCCGTTGAGTGCCAGGCGCGCCTGCGCATCCATGATGGTCTGCACCGCCACGGCGGGATCATTGGTGAGGGTGAACAGGCGCTCGTCGCCGGGCGAGATCATCCCGCCGTCGAGCAGCGTCTTGTGCATCCACTCGACCAGCCCGCCCCAGTAGCCATCACCGAAGAGCACCACCGGGAAGTCGGTAACCTTGTCGGTCTGGATCAACGTCAAGGCCTCGAACAGCTCGTCGAGGGTGCCGTAGCCACCGGGGAAGACCACGAACCCGAGCGCGTACTTGACGAACATTGTCTTGCGGACGAAGAAGAACTTGAAGTCGAGCGACTTGGTCAGGTACTTGTTGCTGAACTGCTCATGCGGCAATTCGATGTTGCAGCCGATCGACAGCCCACCCGCCTCGAAGGCACCCTTGTTGGCCGCCTCCATGATGCCGGGCCCGCCACCGGTGATCACGGGGACGTTGGCCGCCGCGAAGAGTGCGCCGGTCTGCACGGCGGCCTGATACATCGGGTCTTCGGGCTTGGTGCGTGCGCTGCCGAAGATGCTCACACCGCCCGCGACGCGCTGCAGGTTCTCGAAGCCCCAGACGAACTCGCCCATGATCCGGAGGACGCGCCAGGAGTCGGAGTTGCGCCGCACGTCCACTGACGTCGCATCCAGCGGTTCATTCAGGAGCTGCTCGTCCTGCGTCGGCTCTTCGTTGGGCCGATTGCGGCCGGGCTGAGTCGCTTCAGTCATCCGTGAACGCCTCCAGAAACGCGCGGTGATCAGCCACCACATTGTAGAAGTACGGCGACACGCGCACATGGCCCGGTCGCGCGTCCACAATAAAGCCACGATCCGCCAGTCGCGCGACATCGCGCTTCGGATCGGCGCTCGGCAGCATCACGATCGCACTCCGGTCGACAGCGTTCGCGGCCACCTTCGGCACGCGTCCACGCGCGCGCGCCTCGGCGATCAGGTCTTCCGTCAGCGCAGCGGTCGTCGCCCGAATCGCCTCGGCGCCGGCGGCCTCGAGGACATCGAGCCCACCAAGCTGCGTGTACACCGGCAATAGCGGTGGAGTGCCGGTCTCGAACCGTCGCGCGTCGTCGTGCGGCGTGAAGGAGCGCGGATCGAACGCGAACTGGTCCTTGTGCGCGAACCACCCGGTATTGCTTGGCACCAGGCCGTGCGTCGTCTCGGCGTTGGCCCATAGGAAGCAGACACCGGTCCCACCGAGCAGCCACTTGAGCCCACCGGAGCAGTAGAAGTCCACGCCGCTCGCGGGGGCGTTCAGCGGGAGCTGGCCGACACCCTGGTAACCATCGATCACGCTCAACGCCCCATGGCGCCGGGCAATCGCGCCGATCGCCGCAATGTCCTGGATCGCCCCGGAGGTGAAATAGACGTGACTCGTCACCACCAGCGCGGTCTCATCGTTCACTGCACGCTCGAACAGCTCCAAGGGAATGGAGACGCCGTCGGGGCTCTCGAGCAACACCAGGTCGACGTCGCGCGGCAGCCACTGATATGGCACCGTAGGGAAGTCGAGCGTCGTGGTCACGATGCGCCGACGTGTGGTGGTGTCGAGCGCACTCGCGATCACGCCGAGGATGCTGGAGACCGAGGGGTGGAGGGCGATCTCGCCGGGGCGCGCGCCAATCAGGGCGCCATACCGCGTCCGCAACTCCTCCAGCGCGGCCCACCAGACGTCGTACCAGTTGGCGGCGCCGCGGCGCTCCCACTGGTCGAGATAGGTCATCACCCGCCCTCGGCTCTGCCGGGAGAGCGGTCCCAATGAGCAGGAGTTCAGGTAGGTGGTGTGCTGGAAGATCGGGAAATCGTCGCGAAAGCGGGTCAGGTCGGTCATGGGGGGAAGTATAGGGAGGATCGAACCAGCCGGCGGTGCCTGCCCTGAGCGAAGCCGAAGGGTCAACCGCCGGACAGGGACGCGGCTACGCCGCGCTTGGTGAACGGGGCCGCCGCGCTGCGGCGGCGGGGGAACAGCTGGGCATCTCCCCCCGCGCGGCGTCAGCCGCGCCCCCCTCACCCTCGTGCGGCAAGGCCGCACGCCCCCTCACCAGGTCGCTACCTTCCTACCATGGCCTCCTCCCCCTCCTGGACCGCCCTCGCCGCTCGGCTTGTCGGGCGGGCGCTGCTTTCGCCGCAATTGGCAGTGGACCTGCTCCGCACCGGGTGGGCGTTCCGTCGACGCGAGTGGTGGCGGAAGGCGCCATTTCTCCCGGTGCCCGACGGACCTTACCTCCGCTGGCGGATGTACACCGCGTATGGAGATGAGGCCGCGGTGCCGCCGATCGAGGATGTGGTCCGCTTCGCTCGCTGGCGCCGCGAAACGATGGGATTCTAGGGGACACGCATGACCAGTGGCGATGGCCGGCCCCATGTGGTGATCATCGGTGGCGGCTTCGCTGGCTTGTATCTGGCGAAGGGGCTGCGTCGCGCCCCGGTGCGCATCACCCTGGTGGATCGCCGCAATCACCATCTCTTCCAGCCGATGCTGTACCAGGTGGCGACTGCGGCACTGTCGCCGCAGGACATCGCGACCCCGATTCGCGCGATTCTCCGTCGGCAACGCAACGTCGAAGTCCAGATGGCCGATGTCGCCCGCGTTGACCCCGCGACTCGCACGGTGCACGCGACAAACGGGCAGTCGCTCACCTACGACTACTGCGTGATCGCCACCGGTGCGCGCCATTCATACTTTGGGCGCGATGACTGGGAACCGCACGCCCCCGGACTCAAGGCCATCGAAGATGCTCTCGAAGTGCGTCGTCGCGTGTTGCTCGCCTTCGAGAAGGCCGAACGCGAACCCGATCCGGTCAAGCGGCATCAGTACCTCACCTTCGTCGTGATCGGCGGCGGGCCTACCGGCGTCGAGATGGCAGGCGCCATCGCCGAGTTGCGGCGATACGCCCTGGCGCGCGACTTCAGGCACATTGACCCACGCGAGGCGACGGTGCTGCTGCTCGAAGGTGGTCCGCGCATCCTGACGAGCTACCCCGAAGAGCTTTCGACCCGCGCCAAGGCCGACCTCCGCTCGCTCGGCGTGGACGTGCGCGAGAACACCCTCGTCACCAACATCACCGCTGGTTGGGTGGAAGCCGCCGGCTGGACGATCCCGACCGCGACCGTCGTCTGGGCCGCCGGCAATCAGGCGAGTCCACTGGTCGCGACACTCGGCGCACCGCTCGATCGTCAGGGCCGCGCCCTCGTCGAACCCGACTGCACGATCCCCGGTCATCCCGAGTGCTTCGTGCTCGGCGATGCCGCCGCGTTCATGCACCAGGCCGATCGCACCGGTCCGTTGCCCGGCACCTGTCCAGTCGCCATTCAGATGGGCGGATACACGGCGCGCGCGATCGCCGCGGACCTCGCCAAGAAGCCACGCACGCCATTCCGCTACTGGGACAAGGGCCAGCTCGCGGTGATCGGGCGCGGACACGCCGTGGCCGATATCTGGCGCTTCCACTTCGCCGGGTTCCTCGCGTGGTGGGTCTGGGCGGTGGTGCACATCGCGTTCCTGGTGAACTTCCGCAATCGGTTGATGGTGCTGATCGAGTGGGGTTGGAGTTATGTGCGCTACGCGCCGGGTGCGCGCCTGATCACTGGCGAAACCGGCGAGTTCGCGGCACGCCACGCACACCGCTCGCCGTGACCACTCCTGCGCTCGCCGCGATCCGTGCAGAGGCGCTGCGCCTCGGCTTTGTGGCATGCGGCGCGGCGACGCTCGAGCCCAGCGCACGCGGGGATGCACTCGATGCGTGGCTGCGTGCCGGATACGCCGGCACGATGGGCTATCTCCCGCGTCAGGCCCGCAAGCGGAAGGCACCCGAGACCATCACTCCCGGCGCGCACAGCGCAGTGGTGGTGCTGGAGAACTACACTCCCCCCCCCAACGAACGTCCGCAGCCTGGTGACGCGTACAAGATCGCGGGCTACGCGCGCGGCACCGACTATCACCTGGTGCTGCATGGACGGCTGCACAAGTTGGCAGAATGGATGCTCGCGGCGGGCGCCACGGTGGCGAACGTCTGGGTAGACGACGGTCCCGTTCCCGAGCGCGAGCTCGCCGAGCGTGCCGGGCTCGGCTGGATCGGCAAGAACACGATGCTGATCCATCCCCGGATCGGGTCGTACACGTTGATCGGGACGATCTTCACCGACCTCGCGCTGTCACCGGACCTCCCGCCGGTGGGCGATCACTGTGGCACCTGTACGCGCTGCCTGGAGGCGTGCCCCACCGATGCCTTCGTGACCGAGCGCGTCCTCGATGCCACGCGGTGCCTGAGCTATTTCACCATCGAGCATCGGGGCGAGCCTCCCGCGGAGTTCCATGCCGCCTGGGATGGCTGGGCCTTCGGCTGTGATGTCTGCAATGATGTCTGCCCGTGGAACGTGAAGTTTGCGGAGGCCACCGTCGAACCGGAATACGGGATGCGGCCGCATCCGGATCGGCGGAACCCTGCGTATTTTGAGCAGTTGACCGAGGCGGAGTTTGCGGAGCACTTCGCCGAGACACCCTTGGCACGTCCGGGACTGGACCGGATGCGTCGCAACACGAGGCTCGCGGTGGCGAGCCGTCACACTGAGCGCCCATGACCCCGACCCTGCAGTCTGTCGCCATCTTCGTCACCGATCTCGAGCGCGCCCTGGTCTTCTACGAGGAGCACCTGGGGTTGCCGCTCGCGGTGCGTGGCTCGTTCGGCTACCAGTTCCTCGAGCGTCCGCCGCATATCGGCGTGCACCCGGCCAATCACCCGGCGTCGCGCGCGATGGTCGGGCGCGAGACCGGGATCACGCTGCAGGTCCCCAACCTGCTCGAGTTCTGCTCGCGGATCGGTGAGGCGGGGGTGAAGTTCATGGCCGAGCCGACGCAGCAGGGCTTCGGGATCATGGCGATGGTGGCTGACCCCGACGGCAACGTGATCGCGCTCTGGGAAGACAACGTCTCACCGCCCGAGGAACCGTGAGTCTGCCGGCCGAGTTCCGCAGCGACAACGCCGCGCCCGCGCACCCCGTGGTGCTCGACGCGCTTGCGGCCGCGAACGAGGGGAGTGCCGGCGCGTACGGCAACGACCCGTGGACCCGTCGGGCCGAGGCGTGGTTCAGGGACCAGTTTGGCGGGCAGGTGGAGTCGTATCTGGTGTGGAACGGGACCGGCGCCAATGTGAGCGCGTTGCGGGCGATGACGCGGCCGTGGGAAGCGGTGATCTGCAGCGACCAGGCGCACATTCACGTGGACGAGTGCGGCGCGCCGGAGTTGTTGTCGGGGTGCAAGCTGCTCGACCTGCCGAGTGCCGATGCGAAGCTCACGGTGGAGCAGGTGCGTGCGGCGGCGCTCAAGGGGGTGGGCTTCGAGCATCACGTGCAGCCGCGCGTGCTCTCGCTCACCCAGACCACCGAGTACGGCACAGCCTACAGCGTGGACGAGCTCGGTGCACTGGTGGCTGAGGCGCATGGCCACGGCTTGCTGGTGCATGTGGATGGCGCGCGGATCGCGAACGCTGCCGCATCACTCGAGGTGTCGTTGCGTGAGTTGATCACCGACACCGGCGTGGACGCGCTCTCGTTCGGGCTCACCAAGAACGGTGCGATCGGTGCGGAGGCGGTGGTGCTGCTGAACCCGGCGCTGGCGCCGCAGTTCAAGTATGTGCGCAAGCAGTCCACGCAGCTTGCCTCGAAGATGCGCTTTCTCGCGGCACAGGTGGTGGCGCTGGCTGAGCACGATCTCTGGCTCGACAACGCCCGGCAGGCCAACGCGATGGCGCAGCGGCTGGCGGCGGGGCTCACTGCGGCCGGCGTCAATGTCACCCAGCACGTGCAGGCGAATGCGGTGTTCGCGCTCATGGAGCCCGCGCTGATTGCGCGGCTGCAGGAGCAGTTCCACTTCTACGAGTGGGACGAGACGCGGCACGAGGTGCGGCTGATGTGCTCGTGGGCGACGGAGGCCGCGGATGTGGATGCGTTGGTGGGGTCGGTGTAGGGGTCGTAGGTCGTAGGTCGTAGGTCGCGAGAGGGATGTTGGACGTTGGATGTTGGAGGGTCCGTCATCCCGAGCGCAGCGAGGGATCGGGCGTCCCCTGAATGGTCGGAGTCCCGTTCCGAAGCCGGGCACCCGCCCGATCTCTCGCTGCGCTCGAGATGACGGAAAGCAGGGGCGCCCGAGGTGACGGCGTTCCCCCTCACCCCTCACCCCTTCCCCCTCACCCCTTCGCTGCGCTCAGGGCGACAGCCCTACCCCCGCTTCGTCGCCAGGTCCCGCCGCACCGTCTGCCGCTTCCCCTTGATCTTGGTGGCGCGGAATGCGGCGATCACGTCATCAACGAGTTCCTCGGGGAGCTCCACCAACGAGAAGCGGTCGCTGATCTCGATCGAGCCGATCTGCTTGGCGTCGAGCTTGGCTTCGTTGGCGATCGCGCCGACGAGGTCCGCCGGGCGCATGTTGTCCTTGCGCCCGCTGCCGATGTAGATCCGCGACATCCCGACCGAGCGCTTGCGCGGCCCCGCTGACTCCCGGCTGCGCGGTCCGCTGCTACCGCTGCTGCGCTGGCTGACACCCGGCCGCTCACGCTGCAGCTCCGGCTGCTCCAGCTCGGCCTCTTCGACGGCGCCCATTTCTGCCTGATGCGCCAGCTTCACCGCCGCAGTGGCGATGTCCATGATGTCGTGCTCGTCGGACAACGACTCGACGATCACTCGGTAGCTATCGAGATCCCCGGCGAGGATCGTCTCGGTAATCGTCGCACGCGTCACCTCGAGCTGCTTGTTGCGCACATCGAGGACCGTCGGCAGTCGCGCAACTTCGACCTTTTGCCGAGTGAGCTGCTCGATGTTCTTGAGCATCCGATGCTCGCGCGGCTCCGCGAAGGTGATCGCGACGCCCTCGCGCCCCGCGCGCCCCGTGCGGCCGATGCGGTGCACGTACGCCGCCGGTGATTCCGGGACGTTGAAGTTCACGACGTGCGTGATCTGTTCGATGTCGAGTCCGCGCGCGGCAACGTCGGTCGCCACGAGGATGTCCACCGACCCCGCGCGTGTCCGCTTCATCACGCGCTCACGCTGGTCCTGCGTCATCCCGCCATGCAGCGCCTGCACCTGATAGCCTCGCCCACCCAGTGATTCCGCGAGAGCGTCCACTTCGTTGCGCGTGCGGCAGAAGATCAGCGCGAGGGTCGGTGATTCGAGGTCGAGTACCCGACCGAGTGCAGCGACTTTCTGCGCGCGGGCGACGACGTACGCCGTCTGCCGCACCTTGGGCATTTCCCCGGCGGCCGTGGCCTCACGCTCAACGAGCACGCGGGCGGGGTCGCGCAGGTGCTTGTTGGCGATCTTCGCGATGCGCGGCGCCATCGTCGCGCTGAAGAGTGCGGTCTGCCGTACCTCGGGTGCCGCCTCGAGAATCGCCTCGATCTCGTCGGCGAAGCCCATGTCGAGCATCTCGTCGGCTTCGTCGAGCACCACCGCCATCAGCCCGCTGAGGTCGAGGGTGTTGCGTCGCATGTGATCGAGCGCGCGACCTGGGGTCGCCACCACCACATGGACGCCACGCCGCAGCACACGGATCTGCTGGGAGAACTCCTGCCCGCCGTAGATCGGCACCGTCAGTGCGCCCAGCGCCCGGCCGTAGCGATGGAACGCCTCGGCGACCTGCACCGCCAATTCACGCGTTGGCGTGAGCACCAGGACGGCGGGCTTCGAGGGTTCCGGGGCCGTCTTGGGGAGGCGCTGCAGCAGCGGGAGTGCAAACGCCGCCGTTTTGCCCGTCCCCGTGGCTGCCTGGGCGAGGATGTCGCGCCCTTCGAGGAGGTGCGGGATGGACGCTTGCTGCACGGGAGTGGGCTCTTCGTAGCCCAGCGCGGTGAGCGCTTCGACGAGGACCGGGCTGAGGCCGAGGTCGGCAAAGGAGGAGATCATGGAAGAATATAGCCTCCGGGGTCACGATCGGGTGACAGGTCCAACGGCCCGCACCCAGCCGGCGTACCTTTGATCGTGGCCCTTCCTACCCGCATCTCCCGCCCCTGTGCCGGCATGATGGTCGCCTTCGTGGCGATCTCGGTCCTGATGGTCTACGGCGTCACCGGCGCGTGGGACGAGTCCATCCTCCGATGGATCGGCACCGTGCGCGGGGGGATCACCCTCGACTTGATGATCGCCGCGACCGTGCTGGGCGACGGGGAGGTGGAGATTCCGTTCGCGTTGGCGACTGGGCTGCTGCTGTGGCGACTCGGGCGCCCGCGGTGCGCGCGCATCTTCGTCTTCTGCGCGCTGTCGGGTCAAGTCGTGCTGATGCTGGCCAAGCAGTCCTTCCAGCGCCCCCGGCCCGACATCATCGACCGGCTCGCCGGTGCCGGGTGGTATTCATACCCGAGTGGCCACGCGATGCTGGCCCCTGTCATCTGGGGCCTCGGCCTGCTGCTGCTGTCGCAGTCGGTGACCAATGCGCTGATCCGTCGTGTGCTGCTCTTCCTGGCGGTGACGATTCCGATCGCGATTGCGGTGTCGCGCGTCTACCTCGGTGTGCACTTCCCGAGCGACGTGATCGCTGCGTTGGCGCTCGGGACGGGCTGGATCCTGCTCTGGTTGTCGGCAGCGAACCATCGTCAGGTGACGTTGGCGCCGGCGGTGGGGTGAGGGCCGTTCCGGCGGCTGACGCCGCCGGCTGGATGTTGGATCGCTACCCCTTCAACACCCGATCCACCTCGTCGGCCCCCTCCACCATGTACCCGATCTGCTCCGACAACTCGCGCGCCTTCTCCAGGTCCAGCGTGAGGGACCCCACCTCGGCCTGATCGGCATGCAGGCGCAGCAGGCCGAGCCGCAGCGTTTCGATCGCGCTCACCGCTGCCTGCAACCGCGCTGCCCACGGCCCCTCTACGCCACCATCGAGCTGCGCACGCGCATGCACCGCCTCGTGCTCCAGGCGCGCGACCACTCGCGGCAAGTCGGCCAGCGCATCGCGCTGCGCGGCTGGGAGTGCAGCATGGAGGGTCTCTGTCGCGCCGCCGAGCGCCACCTCGGTCGGGCGCCAGCTTCCCCACGCCGCCGTGCGCGGCGGGAGCCCGCTCGCCGCCACCTTCGCGAAGAGCCGTCCGGGGGCGCTGCGCCAGAATCGCGCGCGCAGGCGAGCCCACGGATCCACCGGCTTGAGCCGCCGCCCGGGGATGATCACTCCGAAGAGTCCCCCCCCCAACACGATGAGCGTCGGCAGGACAAAGGCGGCAAACCACCCG
>JAABRY010000054.1 GCA_011390645.1 Gemmatimonadota bacterium | reverse complement strand
TTGAGGCCATGCAGCAGGTCGCGAGACTCGCTCACGAGGTGGTCGGTGCCAAGGGGAGTCGCATCACGAAGGTGGTACCCGTCTCGCTTGGTTCAAGAGTCAGCATGCCATCGTGGCCATCGGCCACGACCCGGCGCGCGAGCGCCAGGCCGATACCCCAGCCACCGCGCTTGGAGGTGATGCCGGGCTCGAAAATCGTCCGCCGCAACTCGCGCGGTACCCCAGGGCCATCGTCGATCACGCGCAACACGGCCACGGCACCATCAGTCCGCACCGCGAGGGTGATCCGCCCCCCGCGTCCCTGCAGGGCGTCGATCGCGTTCTTCACCATCGCCTCGAGCGCCCATTCCAGCAGGACCGGATCGCCCAGAATCGCTGGGCCAGCGCTCGGGGCGACCACCTCGAGTTCGATGCGATTCGTGTGCTTCGGCAAGCGCGGCCGGAAATACCCCGCGACACGCTCTGCCAGCGCACCGAGTGCCACCGGATCGCGACGCGCCGGGTTGCCGATTCGCTCGAACCGCTGGGCAACGCGCTGCAATCGTTCCGCATCCGCATCGAGAAACTCCGCCAGCTTCGCGGGTGGCACGCCCTCACTGCGCAACTGTTCGATCCAGCCCTGGAGCGAGGTCAGCGGCGTGCCCATCTGATGTGCCGCCTCGCGAGCCATGGCCACCCACAGCCGATCGCGCTGGGCACCTGTCGCGTTGCGGTACGCGACGATCGCAACCGCCACCATCACCACGAGCGTCAGGCCCTGCAGCACGGCCAGACTGCGCAAGAGGCCGCTGGCCGGGAGCGCGCCGTAATGCACCGCCCCGAGGCCCGGCGTCAACAGCGGTGGGTTGATGCCATCCAGTTCGGCGATGTAGGCCGCCAGACGTGGATCGTCCCGCTCAGCCGTGAACGGCAGGTTCGCGGCGGCCGTCACCTGCCCCGCCGAATCGGTCACGACCAGTGGGATGCCGAGCTCACGCACCTGGGCGCCCAACTCGAGCAAGGCGGAGCTTGGCGCGTCCGGTGCGGGATCGTTCAGCGCGTCGAAGACCACGGCGTACAGGCGCGAGGCCGTCACGGCTGATTCGCGGAGATATCCTGCGACCAGCCACGAGGTGCCGACGCTCAGCCCGGCGAGCAGCGCCACCAGCACGATGGCCGCGCCCGGCGCAAAGCGCCGCAGGCCGCCGCTAGGCCGCCGGGACGAGGCGGTCTGTGCCGACATACGGCACCAGGGCAGCGGGCAGGCGAACCGACCCGTCCGCCTCCTGGCCGTTCTCGAGGATCGCGATGATGGTCCGCGGGAAGGCAACGCCCGACGCGTTGAGCGTATGCACGAACTCCGGCTTGGCTCCGGGTGTCGGACGATACCGGATGTTCGCGCGCCGCGCCTGAAAGTCCGTGAAGGTGGACGCGCTGCTCGCCTCGAGCCAGGTGTCGAGTCCCGGGGCCCACAACTCGAGGTCGTAGGTGTGCGCACTGGCAAAGCCGGTGTCGCCCGCCGCCAGCTCGAGCACGCGGTACGGCAATTCCAACCGCTGCAATACCGTCTCCGCCTGCGCCGTGATCAATGCGTGCTGCGCCTCGCTGTCTTCCGGGCGACAGATGCGCACGAGTTCGACCTTGTCGAATTGATGCACGCGAATCAGGCCGCGCGTGTCCTTGCCATGCGAGCCCGCTTCACGCCGGAAGCACGGCGTATACGCCGTCATCGCGATCGGGAGTGCGGCCGCGTCGAGAATTTCGTCGCGGTAGATGTTCGTCACGGGGACTTCTGAGGTCGGGAGCAGGTACAGCGCATCCCGTTCCGCCATGTACAGGTCATCCTGGAACTTCGGGAGCTGTCCCGTGCCACGCGCTGAGGCCTCGTTGACGAGCAACGGCGGCTGCACCTCGGTGTACCCGTGTTCCGTCGTGTGCAGGTCGAGCATGAAGTTGGCGAGGCCGCGCACCAGTCGCGCGCCCGGACCAGTGAACAACGGGAAGCCACTGCCGGCCACCTTCGTGCCGCGCGCGAGGTCAAACAGGCCGAGCGCCTCGCCGAGTTCCCAATGCGGACGTGGCGGCGTGTCGAACGACCGGGGCGTGCCCCAGGTGCGCACGACCCTGTTGGCGCTCGCGTCGCCGTCGGGCGCCGCGCGATGGGGGAAATTCGGGACCGCCAGCAGGTGCGACTCGCACAGCGCCTCGAACTCGCGGAGATCCTCCTCCAGCGACTTCAACGTGGCGGCGCGTTCACCAAGTTCCTGCTGCAGTCCACCCACGTCTTCCCCGGCCTGTTTCCGCTGGCCGAAGACGCGGCTCGCCTCGTTGCGTTCGGCACGCAACTGCTCGACCTCCGCGAGGACGGCCAGGCGTCGGGCATCGAGTTCCATGGCACGGTCGAACTGCGCCAACGCGGCCTCGTCGCCGCGTCGGGCGAGCGCTGCACGGGCGACGCCCGGATCAGGGCGAACGGCTCGAATGTCGATCACGTCGGGCTCAGGAGCGCGGGACGCCGGGCGCCAGCGACCGGTATCCGCAGTTGATGTTCGCCAACACCTTCAGACGGATCGTCTTGGTGGCTGCCTCGATGGCCAGCACTTCGATCTTCGCGTACTGGGGCACGCCGAGGAAACAGGCGACGCGTGAGCGCCCCACCAGGACATCACCCACCGCGACCTCAAGGGAATCACTGGTGATATACCCGTTGTTCGGCGCGGACGTGATCGTGGCGAAGGCCTCGGTGCTCTTCTGGAGACCGGGGTTCGACGAGGACGAGCCAAGACCGAGGGCGTCGATCGGTACCAGGAAGTGCTTCCCCGTCGGATCGATCACATAGGCGAAGTCGAAGGATGCCGACAGGTCGGTGCGGACGGTGCGCGCGTCGGCGATGGAATAGGCGGACGGGATCGGCGGTGCCGTCCCGACCAGCGCGCCAAGTTCCACCTCGTCCTCGAAGTTCTCGAACGAGGCGGGAAAGAGTTCGTCGCCGCAGGCCGCGAGGACGAGGAGGCAGAGCGGGAGGAATGAACGAATGAGGCGCATAGACCCGAAGGTTAGACCACTTGGCCGGGTGCGGCAACCCGGCATCATTGCTTGACTTCCGAGCCTCGGCAGGCCTACGATTGCCGCGTGTCCTCGTCCCCCGGGAGCCCCTTGATGTCTGCGCTCCAACAAATCCTGTCTGCGCTTGCCGAACGCCCCGGCGTGGCCGGCGCCATGCTCCTCAGCGACGAGGGGTTACCCGTCGCGGCCACCCTCCCGGAGGGAGTCGACGTCGAGGCCGTGGCAGCCCATGCGGCGACGGTGTGGCGCGGCTTGGCCACCTTGGGCGGAGCGACCGGGACCGGAAGCCCAGAGGAAATCGTGACCGAGGCCCCCGGCGGGATCATGATCCTGCGTCGCCTCGGCCCCGGCACCACGATCTTCGTGCTGGCTGACGGCGACGCCCCTGACGTCGGGGCCCTGCTCCACGATCTCCGGCGCCACGCGTCGGTCCTGCTGGCGAGCGCCTGATGCGGTGGGGTGTCGTGATTGCCGGCGGGTCGGGAACCCGCTTCTGGCCGCTCTCTTCCCCAAGCCAGCCCAAGCAGTTGCTGCCGCTGTCTGGACCGCGGTCCAGCGCCCAGGAAGCAGTGGACCGATTGGCGGGGTTCATCCCCGCCGAGCGGGTACTGATCGTCACCGGCGCCGACCTGGCCACCAAGCTGCAGGAGCGGCTGGAGGTGCCACACGCCAACTACCTGATCGAGCCTCGGGCGGCCGGCACGGCGGCCGCTCTCGTCTGGGCTACCCTTGAGGCGGCTCGCCGTGACCCGGATGCCACGGTCCTCTCGATGCATGCAGATTGGGCGATCAGCGACCCGGCAGCGTTCATTGTGGCCGCCGACGCGGCCCTTTCGACCGCCGAGCACCATCAGCGCCTCGTGACGGTAGGGATCGTGCCGTCGCGCCCGGATACCGGTTTCGGCTACATCATCGGCGGCGAGCCGCTCGACGCCATGGCGCAGGTGGTCGCCCGCTTCGAGGAAAAGCCCCAGGCCGCCAGGGCATTGGATCTGCTCGCTGAAGGGGCGCTGTGGAACAGCGGCCTCTTCGCTTGGCGCGCAGCGGACCTCCGCCGCGAAGTGCTCCTGCATACTCCCGAGATCGCCCCCGCCCTGCCCCATCTGGATGGTGGTGACGTGATCGGCTTCTTCCACGCCGTGCGGTCGATTTCGATCGACGTCGGCGTGTTCGAGCGCAGCACCGCGGTCGCGATGGTTCGTGGAGACTTTCCGTGGGACGACATCGGGACGTGGGAAGCGCTGGCGCGCGTCCGGCCACGTGATCGGCAGGGCAACGTCACGCATGGCGAGGTGACCCTCGTGGATTGCGCCGACTGCATTGTATGGAACGACGGGCCGCCGATGGTGCTCAGCGGGGTGCGCGAATTGGTGGTGGTACACGCCAACCAGCGCACGCTGGTGCTGGAACGCAGCCGGGCCCCTGACCTGAAACAGACCTTGGACGCGCTGCCGCAGGCAGTGCGCGAACTGGAGTGACATGTCCACGCTGTACCTGCTCGACCCCGATCAGCCCGGTGCCGCCTGGGCGCCCTTCACGAACGCGACCCCGCTGGGACTCTTGCGTGCCGGTGCCTGGCGCCTGCACGAACGCTGGGAGCGAGCGCTTGTCGTCCCGGCCACTTCGGGCCTGATCGCCCCGCACGCGGCAGGGACCTCGCTCTCCGGCGCGCCGCCGGTGATTGCGGCCGCCGACGTCACCGGTCCCTGCTGGGTGGCCGATGCCACCTTCGCCCCGAAGCTGCCGATGCGCGCGATTGGCGGTGCCAAGCGGCTGCTGCACGCCGGTCGTGCCGTGGCGTGGCGACTCGATCCGGGGGAGCGCTGGAGCGGTCCCCATGACGACGGCGACGGGATGGTGGTGGATGGCTTCCCGATGCGTGGCAGCTTCGACCTGATCACCGTGCTCGAGCAGTTTCTCTTCGCCGACACCATCCTCGGCCTCGAGGCGGGCAGCGACGCGATTCCCGATGGCACGCTCGTGCTCGGCAATCCCGGCGCGATCGCCCTGCGCGGTGCGACCCTGGAGCCGGGCGTGGTGCTTGACGTGCAAAAGGGGGCGATCGTCCTGGAACGCGGCGTGATCGTGCGCGCAGGGACGCGACTCGAGGGGCCGCTCTGGCTGCGTGAAGAGACGATCGTGGCCGGAGGTGCATTGCGCGGCGTGAGCGCCGGCCCGCACTGTCGCCTCCACGGCGAGATCTCGCATTCAGTGTTTTCAGGGCATGCCAACAAGAGTCATGACGGCTTCCTTGGCCACTCCGTCGTTGGCGCGTGGGTGAACCTCGGGGCGGGTACGATCACCTCGAACCTCAAGAACACCTATGGCCCGATTCGGCTTGACATCGGCACCGAGCGGATCGAGACGGGTCGCACCAATCTGGGGACGCTCTTCGGCGACCATGTGAAGACCGCGATCGGCACGCTGTTGCCGACCGGTGCGGTGATCGGGGCGGGGGCCCAGCTCTTCGGTGCGCCGCGCGCCCCGAAGCATGTCGCGCCCTTCGCCTGGGGGGGGGACACGGACGAGACGATGACGCTGGAGGCGTTCCTGGCGGTCGCCACACGCGTCCTGCCACGTCGCGGCGTCACGGTGGATGCCGCAACCCGGGCGGCACTGACGGCCTTGCACGCTCGGAGCATGCGCTGAGGTGACCCGCCTCCACGTCCTCGGCTCCGGGTCGAAGGGCAACGCCTTCGCCCTCGAGCACGAGGGGGTGGTGCTCTTGCTGGAGGCGGGCTTCTCCCTGCGCGAACTCGATCGCCGCCTCGCTCGTGCGGGCCTCGACCCCAGTCAGGTTGCGGGTGTCGCCATCACCCATGAGCACGGGGATCATGCGGCGGCCGCCACCAAGGTGGCACGACGGCATGCGGTGCCCCTGTGTGCGTCCTTCGGCACCTGGCAAGCCCTCGCGAGGGGGGGGGAACCCTGCGAGTGGCTCGCGATCGGTTCGCGCGGTCCCGTCGAAGTCGGGCCCTTCCGGGTGGAGGCCTGTCCCACCTCGCATGATGCTGCGGAGCCCGTCGCGCTCGGCGTCCGGCTGCCGGACGGCACGGCACTCGGGATGGCCACCGATCTTGGCCGGCCGACGCAGGCCGTGCGCTGGTTCCTCCGCGAGCGTCATTGCCTGGTGCTCGAGGCGAACCACGATGAACGCCTGCTGCGCGAGAGCAACTACCCCGCCGTCGTCCAGGAGCGGATCGCCGGGCACGGCGGCCACCTCTCCAATGAGGCTTGTGCCGTCCTTCTGGAGGAGTTGCACCACCCGGGACTCACCACGGTGGTGTTGGCGCACCTGAGCCAGCGCTGCAACGCTCCCAACGTGGCGCACGGCACGGTCGCCCCACGTCTCGCCAGCCTCGGTTTCGCTGGTGAGCTCGTGCTTGCCAATCAGGAGGGCGACGGGACACCGATCATGGTACGCGGTCCCGCGCAACAGGCGCTCTTCCCGTGACCGTGCTGATCGGCGTGGATTGCGCCACCGTCCCGGAGCGAACGGGCATCGCTATCGGCCGGCTCGTGGATGACCACTACACGCTCGACGCTGTCCATGCCCCCGATCGGGCGCTGGACGTGGACGGGATCATCGTCGCTGCGCTCTCAGGCGGTGGGCCTGCGGTGCTCGCCCTCGATGCACCGCTCGGATGGCCCAGCGCCCTCGGCGATGCGTTACCGGACCATCTCGTCGGTGCGCCCGTCTCCGCCTCCCCCGCCGCACTCTTCTCACGCGCGACAGACCATGCCATCCGAGCGCGCCTTGGCAAGCAACCGCTCGAGGTCGGGGCCGATCGCATCGCACGGACCGCGGTCGCCGCGCTGGCCCTCCTCGAACGCCTGCGGATGCGCACCGGGCGGGCACTCACGGTCGCGGTGACCGAGGTCCGCCGGCCGGACGCCATGGTGATCGAGGTGTATCCGGCAGCACTCGTCGCGGCGCGCGGGGCACGGCCTCGTGGTGACGTGGCGATGGTGGCGGCCAAGACGGCGGTGGTCACGGAGGCGTTCGGCCCGGGGGCGTTGGCCCAGCATCCGGCGATGCAATCCAGCATGGATGCCCTCGATGCGGCGCTCTGCGTGGTCGCTGCCGCCGACTGGCATCGCGGTCACGCGATCCCCCCCCCTCCCGACCTGGCGGGGGTCGTCCAGCGAGAGGGCTGGATCTGGGCGAGGTGACTGCCCCCCCCACTTGGCGGAAATCGCAGTAGATTCCGGGGTAGCCCATCCCCGCTTGCCCTGACCCCGAGACGCCACGCAATGGATGCGATCGCTCCCGCGACCCCGCTGCTGACCAACGATGCCGCCGTCCTCGGCCTGCTGATGCTGACCCTCGGCGCCGTCTTCGCGACCGCCCACAGCACGCGTCCCGGGTGGCAACGCTTCTATCGCGTCGTGCCCTCGCTGTTGTTGTGCTACTTCATCCCCTCGCTCTATGCCACGTTCGGCGTGATTGACGGTGATGTCTCGCGACTGTATGCCGTGGCGTCGCGCTACCTCCTCCCCGCCACACTCGTCCTGCTGACATTGAGCATCGACTTCAAGGCCATTGTTCGCCTCGGTCCCAAGGCGTTGGCGATGTTTTTCGCCGGGACCGCCGGCATCATCCTGGGCGGCCCGCTCGCCGTCTTGATCGTCGGCAGCGTCAGCCCCGAGACCGTGGGCGGGCAGGGACCGGATGCGGTCTGGCGCGGGCTCGCCACCATCGCCGGGAGCTGGATCGGCGGGGGCGCCAATCAGGCGGCGATGAAGGAAGTCTTCGAAGTCAGCGACACGGTGTTCTCCTCGATGATCGCGGTGGACATTCTGGTCGCGAATGTGTGGCTCGCCGTGCTGCTCTTCTTCGCGCCGCGGGCCGCGTCCATCGACGCACGCACCGGGGCGGACAACCGCGCCATCGACGAGTTGCGCGACCGCGTCACGGCGTATCGTGCCCAGCACGCACGGATCCCATCGCTCACCGACCTGATGATGATTCTCGCCGTCGGCTTCGGCGTGATGGGTGCCTCGCACGCGCTCGCGGACCCGATCTCCGCCTGGATCGCGACCAATGCCCCACAGCTCGAGCGCCTGTCGCTCACGAGCAGCTTCTTCTGGTTGGTCGTCTTCGCCACCACGGGTGGCCTGGCCCTGTCGTTCACGCGGGCGCGCGCGCTTGAGGGTGCCGGCGCGTCCACGGTCGGCTCCGCCCTGCTGTATGTCCTGATTGCCACCATCGGGATGTCGATGGATCTTCGCGCCGTGGTGGAGCGCCCGGGCCTCTTCGCGGTCGGCGCCGTGTGGATGGCATGTCACGCGGCCATCCTCCTGATCGTCGGTCGGCTCGTGAAGGCGCCGTTCTTCTTCCTCGCGGTGGGCAGCCAGGCCAACGTTGGTGGCGCGGCATCCGCTCCGATTGTCGCGTCGGCGTTTCACCCCTCGCTCGCCCCGGTGGGCGTCCTGCTCGCCGTCCTCGGGTATGCGGTCGGCACCTATGGCGCCTGGCTCGCCGCACAGTTGATGCGCGCAGTAGCACCGGTGACCTGACCATGACCATTGTACGTCCCCGCCCATGTTCACCATGATCCCGGATTGCTGATGCTCGCTCGCACCCTGCGCATGCTCGCCCTTGTCGCGGTCGCTGTACCCCTCACGGCACAGGCCCCGAAGCCCGCACTCACCCAGACCGACTGGGACCGATGGCAATCGATCGCCGGTTCGGCGCTCTCCACCGACGGCCGCTGGGTCGGGTACACCTTGCGCCCCCAGGTTGGCAACGGCGCCTACATCGTCCGCAGCACCACCGGGTCGACCGAGTACCGGATCGAGCTGGGCTACATCAGCAAGCCCAACAACACACCGGGGGGGGCACGCGGCGGCGGAGGTGGCGGGGAGGGCGAAGAATCCGCTCCGCCCGCCGGCAGTGCGACGCTCGTCCCCGGCGGGAAGCATGTCGTGGCCGTGACGCAGGCAACCAAGGCTGAAACCGACGCGGCGGATCGCGCCAAGGCACTCATCCGCAAGGCCCGCGCAGCCAAGGATTCGGTGGACCCGACGTGGGCAGCGGACACCCTGCCCCGCGGCGGCATGGTGATCCTCTCCCTTGCCTCCGGGGAGCGGACCGAGTTTCCGGGCGCCCGGAACTATCGCTTTCCGGCGGATGTCGGGACGTGGATGACGTACCGTCCGGCCCCGGACTCCGCGGCCGATTCGACCAGCCGTCCGGCCCGTGGGGGGGGGACACCGGCCCCGGGCATCCGTCGACGCACCCTCGGCTCCACGATCGTCCTGCGCAACCTCGACAGCGGCACCGAAGAGCGCCTGACGCACGTCAGCAGTCATGCCTTCGACGACTCGGCGCGCGTGCTGGCGTATGTGGTGACCGCGACGGACTCCACCGAGGATGGCGTGTACATCCGCGACCTCCGGACCGGCGCCACCGACACGGTGCTTACAGGACCGGGCAACTACCGCGGCTTCACCTTCGATCGTGCCCAGCAGCAGTTCGTCTTCAGCACGGATCGCGAGGCCTTCGGCACACCCGATGCCCCGATGGTCATCTGGCATGGCACCGTGCGCTCAGGCGCGGCCACCCCGATCATCTCGTCGGCCCAGGTGCCGAACGGGATGCGGCTCCCGGATGCGCCGAGCGCGTCGTTCACCCGGGGGGGCACGGCACTGGTCATCGGGATTGCCCCCCCCAAGGAAGATTCGATTCCCGCCGACTCGCTCGCGGGCAAGGCGGTCTTCGACCTCTGGCACTGGCAGGACCCGCAGTTGCAGCCCACACAGAAGCTGAACGTGAACCGGGACCGCAATCGCACGTATCAGGCGATCTACCACCTCGGATCGAAGCGTCTGGTGCCGCTGGCGAGTGATTCCATCCCATCGGTCTCGCTCAGCGACGATGCGAAGACAGGCGTCGCCACGAGCAGCACGGCCTACGACATCGCCAAGATGTGGGGCGACAGCGGCAACGACATCTATGCGGTGGATCCGACCACGGGCCGGATGACGCTGATTCGCCAGAAGATCACCGGCTCGGCGCAGCTCTCGGTGGATGGCAAGTACATCGTCTTCTTCGACGCCGGGCGCTGGTACAGCTACGCCTTCGCGTCAGGGAAAGTGACCGACCTCACCGGCCGGATCGCCAACGTCTCCTTCGACCAGGAAACGTGGAGCACGCCGAGCGACCCATCGCCGTGGGGCATCGCGGGGTGGACCAAGGACGACCGGAGCGTGCTGGTCTACGACCGCTTCGATGTCTGGGAACTGGATCCCGCCGGTGTGCGCGCCCCGGTGATGGTGACCGACTCGATGGGGCGGCGTGAGCAGACGACGCTCCGGATGGTGCGACTCGAGCGCACCGACGACCGCTGGATCGAGCCCGACGCCACCCTGCTCTTCCGTGCCTTCAACACGGAGACCAAGGCAAGCGGCTTTGTCAGCGACCGGCTCGGCATCCGCCAGGCACCGGCGCGCATCGTGATGGCCGACGCCAATCACGGGACGCCGCAGAAGGCGCGAGACGCGGAGATGTACCTCCTCACGCGCGGTACCTTCACCGAGTTCCCGAACCTGCACGTCGGCCCCAGCCTGACGGCGCTCACGCAGGTCACGGATGCGAACGCCTTCCAGGATGAATACAACTGGGGTACCGTCGAGCTCGTCTCGTGGCGCAGCGATGACGGCGTGCTGCTGCAAGGGCTCCTCTTCAAGCCCGAGGACTTCGATCCGAGCAAGCAGTACCCACTCATCTCCTACTTCTACGAGCGGCTCTCGGACGGACTCCACAACTACGTCGCGCCGACCGGCCGGAATGTCATCAATGCCACCCACTACGCCTCGAACGGCTATCTGGTCTTCATGCCCGATATTCATTACGAGCAGGGCTTCCCCGGCCCGAGTGCGGTGAAGTCCATCATTCCGGGGGTCCAGATGCTGCTGGCCCGCGGCTATGTGGACCCCGAAGGGCTCGGGTTGCAGGGGCAGTCGTGGGGGGGGTACCAGGCTGCCTATATCATCACCCAATCCAGCCTCTTCTCCGCCGCCATGGCTGGGGCGCCGGTGGCCAACATGACCAGCGCCTACGGCGGGATCCGCTGGGGAAGCGGGTTGGCACGGGCCTTCCAGTATGAGAAGCAGCAGAGCCGGATCGGCCAGTCGCTGTTCGAGGCCCCGGACCTGTACATTCTCAATTCCCCGCTGTTTCATCTGGAGCGGGTCACGACGCCGCTGTTCATGATGCACAACGACATGGACGATGCTGTACCGTGGTACCAGGGGATCGAGCTCTACGTCGGGCTGCGTCGGCTCGGCAAGGAGGTCTACCTGATCAACTACAACAACGATGTGCACAATCCCGCGAGCCGCGCGAACCAGAAGGACATGGCGATGCGGATGGAGCAGTTCTTCGATACCAAGTTGCGTGGGCGCCCGGCGCCCGACTGGATGGTCCGCGGCATCCCGGCCAAGGACAAAGGGAAGGATCAGGTCGTCTGGACACCCGCACCGGTTGCGCAGCCGGTGCAGGCCACCGAAGGAGGCAATTGATGAGCGCTGCTGCTGCGAAGGAACTGGTGCAGGTCTTCCAGGCGGGCGGGTACATGCGCCGCCGCTCGGCCGAGCTGGCTGAGGAAATGGGGCCGTACGGCTACAAGAAGGGCGATGAGGTGCGCCTCGTCGTGAACTCACAGGCAGAGCTTCGCAAGGTGCGGGCGTTGCTGAAGACGGTCGGGCTCAACGCCGGCAAAGCGTTCCAGAAGCACACGCGCTGGGTCCAGCCCCTCTATGGCGCGGAGGCGGTGCAGTTCTTCCTGAAGCACCTACCGACGGGCAAGGACCGCAAGGAGATGGGCTTCACGAAGGATGGACGCAGGACCACCCGGCGTAGCCGCACCGAGTAACTCCGCTGATTGTTCGGGGATGCAAGGGGGGGGCCACCGTGAGGGTGCCCCCCTTTGCTGAGCCCCGGGGCACACCACTATCTTGTCCGCTCCCTTCTTCCGGCCCCCAAATGGACATCTTCGCCACACGACACCCGATCTTCGACCAGGCGCGCAGCGTCGTGGCCTATGAACTCGTCTTTCGGCAGGGCCTGCTGATGGGCTTTGCCGGGCGCACCGTCGATCGCGACGAGCGTCGCATGCTCGACGCCGCCCTCCAGGGCTTCGGCCTCGATCGGCTCGCCGGCAACCGGCCCGCGGTGCTACGGGCCAGCGCCGAGTTCCTGCATCAGGGGCATTGGGGTGCCATTCCAGGCGATCGGGTCATTCTTCGTGTCCGCCCGGACACCACCGGATCCGTCTCCCGTGAAGATCTGGAAAGTGCGATTCTCGCGGCCAAGGGGAATGGTCACCGGATCGCGTTGTCGGCCGACACGACGGATGGTGCGGACCTCGTCCCGCTGCCGCTCGCGGACTACGTCTTCGTGGACTACTCCAGTGCGACCGCGGACCGACGGGCCGCGCTGGCGAAGGCATACGGCAGGACAGGCACAGTCCTCGTGGCCGAGAAGGTGGTCACCCACGACCAGTTCCGTGAAGCCACCACGCTCGGGTACCATCAATTCCAGGGCTATTTCTTCTGTGAAGCGGAAGTGTTCACTGGTGGCGACATCGCGGCGTCCGGGGCGACGCTGGCGCAGCTCATTGCAGAGGTCAACCGGACCGATATCGATCTCGACAAGCTGGAAGAATTGATCAAGCGCGACGTGGCCCTCTCGGTGCGCCTGCTCCGGTACCTGCAGTCGGCCGGCCTCGGATGGCGGCATCAGGTGACGAGCATCGGGCAAGGGTTGCGGGTACTCGGCCACCGGTCGGTCCGGAAGTGGGCGTCCCTCACCGCCTACACCCTGATTGCGTCGGACAAGCCGAGCGAACTCATCACCACGTCGCTCGTCCGTGCCCAGCTATGCGAGGAGCTCGGGGCCCAGAAGCTCGGAGATAGCATGCGCTCCGAACTCTTCCTCGTGGGATTGCTCTCGACCCTTGAGGCCTTGCTCGACCGCCCGATCGAGGTCCTCCTGGCCGACATGCCGCTCGCTCGGGAAGTGGCGGACACCCTGCTGGGGGTTCGGACGCCGATGTCGGATTACCTCGACCTCACCCTGGCATATGAACGGGGAGAGTGGGATCGTGTCGACGGGCTGATGCACTCGCTCGGGATCGAGGGTCCGGCCCTACCCGAGGCCTACGGCCGGACTCTCACGTGGGTCGGTCAACTCGCCGCGGCCTGACTGCTCCCGAAGGCTCTCCCCACGGGTGCAGAACTGGCCGGTGGCCTGCCTACCCCACATCCGGATCCGGCGGGACGCGCCCGCCGGCAGGCAACGGTGACGGTGGACCCACGCGTTGCAGGGTCACCGGCTTCTGAAGGTCTCCCCCGGAGAGCGTCAGTTCGCGAGCAGTGACGCGCAGCGTGTAGATCTCCCACTCTCCACCGAGCGCAATCCAGATCTTGCCGTCGCGCACCCGCCAGCGGACGGTTTCCTTCCCCCAGCTGGCGCTTGAATCGGCGCGGATGATGACCTCCCGCGGACCGCTCTTGACATCAGTGCCGGCAGCGACCCGCCAGGTACCAGTGACTTCAGGGGCAGCACGGGTTTGTGCCTGCACGAGCACAGGGGTGGTCATCAGGGCAGTCAGCAGAACCAGCACACGCACAGGCATCAACTCCGGTCAGGGTATCACGCGGGGGACGTTCCAAAGATACTGCCCTGCACACGAGGTACCTGCTTCACGGTGTCGTACCCAACGACGCCTCGCGCACCGCCTTGAACTCGGTACCGTCCTTCCAGGTCGGCCACGTCTCGCCATCGGCGACCTCGCGCCCGACGTAATACAGGAGCCGAAGATCCGCGATGGCACCGGCCATCTCCCAACTGGGGTCCACCTCGTCCTGCGGTTTGTGATAGAGCCGCGCGGTCCAGTCGTCACGCTTCTCCTGCCCGTAGCCCGCCGCCTTGCCGATGTATTCGTCGCCCTCGTCCACGTACAGCGCCGGGACACCCTGCTTGGCGAACTCGAAATGGTCAGAGCGATAGAAGAAGCCCTTGGATGGCTCGGGGTCCGGAGCGAGTACGCGATCTTCGCGTGCGGCCATCGTGGCGAGGATATCCTCGAGTGAGGTACTTCCTGAACCCACCACGACGACGTCACGGGTTGGCCCCCAGGCGTTCAACACATCGACGTTGATGTTGGCGAGGGTGCGCTCCAGCGGATAGAGCGGCTGCTCGGCGTACCACTTTGATCCGAGGAGTCCCTGCTCTTCCGCCGTGACCGCGAGGAAGACAATGCTTCGCTTCGGCGCACCGGCCTCGACGAATGCCCGCGCGAGTTCAATCAGCGCGGCGGTTCCCGAGGCATTGTCGCGCGCGCCGTTGTAGATCGAGTCGCCGTCCACTGCCTCACCAATGCCGAAATGATCCCAATGCGCGGTGTAGACGATCACTTCGTCACGCAGTACGGGATCAGTGCCCGGGAGGCGCGCCACGACATTGCTCGAGCGGACGTCTCGCAGTTCCTGTGCGATGGCGAAAGATGCGGTGCCACCGAGCGGGACCGGGCGAAAATCGGTGCGTGTCGCGGCGCGCTTGAGCGCGTCGAAGTCCTGCCCGGCCGCCGTGAACAGCTCGCGCGCCTTCGGGGCGGTGATCCACCCCTCCACCGGCGCCCGGCCGATGTTTCCATCGGCGGACCGGGTGTCCATCCGCTCGCCGCTCCACCCACCACGCACCACCTCCCAGGGGTATCCCGCGGGCCCATCCTCGTGGATGATGATCGCACCTGCAGCGCCGCGCTCGGCGGCGATCTCGTACTTGTAGGTCCAACGACCATAGTAGGTCATCGCGTCACCGCGAAACGCTGCGGGATCGAGGCGGGTTGAATCAGACGCATCGGGAACCGCCGGATCGTTGACGAGCATGACAATCGTCTTGCCACGCACGTCCACATCCTTGTAGTCGTCCCAGCCAAACTCCGGGGCCACCACACCATAGCCGACGAAGACCAGCTCGCTCTCGGTCACCTGCACGTCGGGGACGACATGCCGCGAGACGGCGACGTAGTCGTCGAGGTGGGTGACCGGCAGGCTGCGACCACCCACGGTCAATGTTGCGGTCGGCGTGCCGGTGATCCCGACGAGATCCACCTCCTGCACCCAGGTGCCGTCAGGGTTGCCGGGTTCGAGACCGGCTGCGGCGAATTGGGCGGTCAAGAAGGCGACAGTCTTCGTTTCGCCCTCGGTACCGGGGGCCCGGCCAAGCAGCGAGTCATGCGCCAGTACGCTGATGTCGGCGAGGAGGCGCGCCCCATCGAGTTGTGGGACCTGAATGGTGTCCTGGGCGCACGCGACGGTGAGGAGGCAGAACGGTAGCAGGCGACGCATCGGGGCTCCGGGTGGTGGGAGAGAACCGATGGAATCAATCACCTCGCCTGTGGAAGGGCAAACGAGCGATTGCCTGCCCGCCTGCCTATCATCCGGGAGGTACGCACGCCGACCTTTCCCCGCGCCCGAAGGGGCTCGATGCTCTGGATCATTCTTGGTACCGTGCTCGCCACCGGGGTGGTGGTCGTGATCGGCATGAACTTCCTGACCTCCGAGAAGCAGCTTGATCGGAAGGTCGATCACAGCCACGGGCTTGCGGATCCGCAATTCGCCCGGGAAATGGGAGTGGTGCTCGGGCCGGCGATCGTCGGCGGCAATCGCGTCACGGCGTTGCACAACGGCGACGCCATCTTCCCGGCCATGCTCGGGGCAATCGCAGCAGCCCGTCAGTCGATCACCTTCGAGACGTTCATCTACTGGTCGGGTGAGGTCGGTCGTGCGTTTGCCGATGCCTTCGCCGAGCGAGCCCAGGCCGGCGTGCGGGTCTACGTCACCGTCGACTGGGTCGGCAGTCTCAAGATGGACGACAAGCTGTTCGAGCGGATGGAACGCGCAGGGGTGCTCATCCGTCGCTATCGACCGCTGCGCTGGTACAATCTCGGCCGGATGAACAACCGCTCGCACCGCAAGCTGTTGGTCATCGACGGCCGGGTGGGCTTCACCGGCGGGGTCGGTATCGCCGACACTTGGACTGGCCATGCGCAGGATCCCGATCACTGGCGTGACACGCACTATCGGGTGGAGGGGCCAGTGGTCGCGCAACTTCAAGCCGCGTACACGGACAACTGGATCAAGATGACCGGTGAGGTGCTCAGCGGCGAGGCGTACTTCCCCCCCCTTCAGCCGGTGGGCGACAGTCCGGCACAGATGTTCCTGGCGTCACCGGCCGGCGGCGGCGAGAGCATGCACCTGATGTACCTGATGACCATCGCAGCGGCGGAACAGTCGATCGATCTGGCAGCGTCGTACTTCGTGCCGGATGATCTGCTGGTCCAGGCGTTGGTCTCGGCATGCGAGCGCGGAGTGAAGGTGCGGATTCTGGTGCCGGGGCCCCACACCGATTCGCAATCGGTGCGGGTCGCGAGCAAGCGCGTCTGGGGCGCCCTGCTGGCGGCCGGCGCGGAGATCTTCATCTATCTCCCGACGATGCTCCACACCAAGCTGCTCGTCGTTGATGGGCTGATGGTGTCGGTCGGGTCCACGAACGCTGACCTGCGGTCATTTCAGCTCAATGATGAAGCGTCACTGAACATCTATGATCGCGACTTCGCGCAGGCGATGACGGAGGTGTTCGACGCCGACCTGGTCCCGACCGAGCAGTACACGCTGGATCAGTGGCAGCAGCGGCCATGGCGGGAGCGGTTTGCGGAGCTGATCCTCGTGCCGATCAAGTCGCAACTGTAGGGGACAGCACCGGCCCAGTGGCTCTCTGCGGGCCGTCGAGTGCAGGATGCCACCTTTGAGGCGTCTCCGGGGCGTACGGTAGAGACAATCCAACCTCGAGGCGCCCATGCGTACCCCAGCCCTTGCCGCGATCGCGCTGACGATCGCCACCGCCCTCACCGCGCCGCTCGCGGCCCAGTCCGAGACGAAGCAGGTTCCCCCGAAGCCCATCGTGGACGAAATCTTCACGATCCCCTCGGGCGAGTTCGCCAGGGTCATGCTGGCTGGTGGCAGCGCGTACCGCGTCGAGATCGGGAGCGAGGGGCTTCGGCTTCAGGTGCGCCCGGTGCAGTCCGGGATCCAGGACCCCCTCGTGCAGCAGTTGCTCCCGGGTGACTCGTCGAGCGGCACGGTGCTGTACACCGTCACGGCGCGAGCAGATGGGATGTACGAGTTCCGGAGCACCGGTGGCGACGCGGGTCGCGCGACACGCGTGCGAGTGACGCTGGTACCGGAGAAGGTGAAGTAGGCGCGACCCTCCCCCGCCTTGAAACACCAACGGCCACCCCGAGGGGTGGCCGTTGTGCAACGTCGGGCGGGAGATCCCTCGAACGCTGCGCGTTCTCAGGATACTGATCCGCCTTCGGCGTACCGATCTACCAGAGGCGGGAGATCCCTCGAACGCTGCGCGTTCTCAGGATACTGATCCGCCTTCGGCGGATCAGTACATCCCGCCCATGCCGCCGCCGCCCGGCATCGCCGGTGCCGCAGCCTTGTCGTCCTTCTTCTCCACGATCACGCACTCGGTCGTGAGCAGGAGGCCCGCGATCGAGGCCGCGTTTTGCAGCGCCGTGCGGGTGACCTTGGTCGGGTCGATGACGCCGGCCTTGACCAGATCCTCGTACTCATCGGTCGCGGCGTTGTAGCCGTAGCCCTTGTCCTTCGACTCCTTGACCTTGGCCACGACGATCGACCCCTCGACGCCAGCATTCGCGGCGATCGACCGGATCGGCGACTCGATCGCGCGACGGATGATGTCGACACCGATCTTCTCGTCGCCCGTGCCCTTGACCTTGTCGAGCACGTACTGGACGCGGATCAACGCGACGCCGCCGCCCGGGACGATGCCCTCTTCGACCGCCGCACGCGTCGCGTGCAGGGCATCCTCGACGCGAGCCTTCTTCTCCTTCATCTCGGTCTCGGTCGCGGCACCAACGTGAATCACCGCCACGCCGCCGGCCAGCTTCGCGAGACGCTCCTGGAGCTTCTCACGATCGTAGTCCGACGTGCTCTTGTCGATCGCGCCACGGATCTCGGCGATGCGGCCCTGGATGTCGCCATCCTTGCCCTTGCCGTCGACGATCGTGGTGTTGTCCTTGTCGATCACGACGCGCTTGGCCTGACCCAGATCGTTCAGGGTCGCGTTCTCGAGCTTGAAGCCGACTTCCTCGCTGATGACGTTGCCGCCGGTCAGGATGGCGATGTCGCGGAGCATCTCCTTGCGGCGATCCCCGAAGCCCGGCGCCTTCACGGCGGCGACCTTCAGCGTGCCACGGAGCTTGTTGACCACGAGCGTCGCGAGCGCCTCGCCCTCGATGTCCTCGGCGATGATCACGAGCGGCTTGCCCGACTGGGCCACCTTCTCGAGCACCGGGAGGAGTTCCTTCATCGACGAGATCTTCTTGTCGTGAATGAGGATGTACGGCGCGTCCATCGAGGCTTCCATCGCCTCGGGATCGGTCACGAAGTACGGCGAGAGATAGCCGCGATCGAACTGCATGCCGTCGACCGTCTCCAGCGTGGTCTCGAGGCCCTTCGCCTCTTCAACCGTGATCACGCCTTCCTTGCCGACCTTCTCCATCGCCTCGGCGATGAGCTTGCCGATCTCGTGATCGTTGTTCGCGGAGATCGTGCCGACCTGCGCGATGTCCTTCTTGCCGCTGGTCGGGACCGAGAGATCCTTGAGTGCGGCGACGAGGGCCTCGACGGCCTTGTCGATGCCACGCTTCAGCTCCATCGGGTTCGAACCGGCGGTGACGTTCTTCAGGCCTTCCCGGAAGATCGCCTGGGCCAGCACGGTCGCGGTGGTGGTGCCGTCGCCGGCGAGGTCGGAGGTCTTGGTCGCGACTTCCTTCACCATCTGCGCGCCCATGTTCTCGACCGGATCGGTGAGCTCGATTTCCTTCGCGACCGTCACGCCGTCCTTGGTGACCGTCGGGGAGCCGAACTTCTTGTCGATCACGACGTTCCGACCCTTGGGGCCGAGGGTGACCTTCACCGCTTCGGCGAGGGCGTCAACACCCTTCTTGAGCTTCGCGCGGGCATCCACGTCGAAGATGAGTTCCTTAGCTGCCATTGTGCGTCATTCTCCGATCAAATGTGTTGGAATCAACCGAGCTTGGCGAGGATGTCAGAAGCCTTGATGATGATCACTTCTTCCGTCTCCACCGTGAACGGCGTCCCGCTGTACTTCCCGTAGATCACCTTGTCGCCGACCTTCACGTCCATCGGCACCCGCTCGCCCTTTTCGAACCGACCCGGCCCGACGGCGATCACTTCGCCCATCGTCGGCTTCTCCTTGGCGGTGTCGGGGATGTACAACCCGCCGCGCATCGATTCGGTCTCGTCCGTCGGGAGAATCACAACGCGATCCTCGAGCGGGGTGATCTTCAGCTTCTTCTTGGTGGCCGCCATCTGTCCGTGCCTCCGAAACTTCAACGTGGTGGTGAACTGCTACGTGGGAACCTCTGGCACTCAGAACGATCGAGTGCCAACCCTGCAAACCTGTCGCCTTTGAGGCGGCAAGTCAAGACGTGACAACCCGTTGGCAATCGGCATGCCGGAGTGCCAAGCCAGGATGGCAGGGGTATTTGGTCAATTTGGCGGAGTGATGGGGGGGCGGCTGGAAGGGGATCTGTCACTGCGACGGGCGACGGGCGAGGGGTGAGGGGTGAGGGGTGAGGGGTGAGGGGTGAGGGGTGAGGGGTGAGGTGTGAGGGGTGAGGGGTGAGGGGTGAGGTGTGAGGGGTGAGGGGTGAGGGGTGAGGGGTGAGGGGTGAGGGGTGAGGGGTGAGGGGTGAGGGGTGAGGGGTTTGCCGCTGCGCGGCTCAGGGGACGCACTGGAATCCGGCGCTGTTCCCCTGCGGGGCGCAGCCCCGCACCCCCTCACCGAGCGCGGCGAAGCCGCGCCCCCCTCACCTCCCTACTCCACCACCCGCCGCACACCGACCCAGCGGCGCAGCCAATATCGGCCGTCTGGATCATCCTCGGCGAGGCGGGAGAGGCGGACCCCTCGCGACGCGGAGTGGATGAACCGCCCCTCGCCCACATAGAGGCCGACGTGGGTGACCTGATCACCGCGCTCCGAGAAGGTCAGGATGTCCCCCGGCAGGAGCGCGTCAATATCCCGTCGTATCGCGATCCCTGCGGAAGCCTGGCCGACTGAGGTGCGGGGGAGGCGTATGCCCTGACGGTTGTAGGCGTACTGAATGAGGCCGGAGCAATCGTATCCACCACTGCCATCGCCGGTGCCTCCCCAGACATAGGGCTGCCCCATCTCCTCAAGCGCGGTCGAGACGACGTTGCCGATCAGGCGCGCCTTCTCGTCGGGGATACCGGCCATGCGCAGCCGATCGGCGGTGGCCCGTGGCACCCACAACCCCGCCGATTCATCTCGACCGCCGGAACCACGCTTGCTCTGGCTCCGCCATCCGATGGTGAGCCCGAGCTCAAGGCCATCGCGCCCATCGATGGTGAGCTTGCGCCACCGGCCCTCGAAGGTCCCACGCACCGGGCCGGCTACGATGAGCGGCAACCGCAGGCCGGCGGAGGGTCCGTACCAGATCCGGTCCTGGTCCTTGAGGCCCAACCCCACCGCACCACCGATGAAGATCGTTGGCAGCCGCCGCGCGCCATCGAAGATCGTGAAGTCCACCCCCCCGCCGTAGAGGGATCCTTCTCCGGGGCGTTCCCCTGGAAGCACCTGGGCGGAAATGTCGAGACCGATCGGCCCGACGAGCGCCTTCTGGGCGGTGAGGCGCCAACTTCCCTCGTCAGGGTTCCCTGCCAACACCCGACCGGCCGTGAGGAAAAGGCCGTCCTGCGCGGGCAGCGGGGCGGTCGAGAGGCCAAGGGCCAGCATGGTGAGCAACAGGCGGCGGCAGGTCACGACGGGGGAGGGTCCTCCGGGTGATCAGGATGGATGAGTTCTTCGAGGGCTTCTTCCGTAGGGACGCCCGAGGGTGAAACCGCCAACACTTCCTGCAGCGCGGGTGTGGCCCGCACCAGCCGGAGCCAGAGCCAGAGGCCGACCGCGCCGGTGAGCAGCGCGCCGGTTGCGGTGAAGAGCAAACCAGTCATTGGAGATGACAACGGGGCGACCGTCGTTCCGATGGTCGCCCCGATGGCGGCCGCGAGTGTCACGGCGAGAGGCGTCAGCAACCAGCCCAGCAGGCGGAGAAGGAGGCGGACGGCCTGGCGGATCACGTCGGCTGGCCGTCAGCCCTGCTTGGCGCCCAGGCTACTGGCCCAGGTGCCGAGCGCAAGCGCCGGCAGGATGGCGATGGCGAACGTCGGCACGTTCCACCCGGCGCCCGGGAAGCCGGTCACCGCCGCGATGGCCCCACACGCCACCGTCAACACCGCAACCATGCCGAGGGCTCCGACCACCGAGGGCGCGCCGCTCTTCGCTGCCTGATTGGACATGATGAATGCACCAAGCCAGGACAGGTAGGCGCCAACCATCCACCACACGGGGTGATACCACCAATTCGAATGGCCCCCGATTTCGTGCCACCGATTGGTGTAGGTCCCCAGAGGCTGAAGGATCGCCACGTCGAGGATCAGGAACATCACGGTGGCGCCGAGGCCGATGCCGGCGGCGCCGCTGATGCCCTCGATCGTGCGTGCCTTGGTCCAGAGCCCTGGCAGGATGATCGTCAGGGCGGCGCCGATGAAGACCACCACACCGGTGAGCGCCGCATCGGCGGTGCCTTCGAGTGCCTTGTTGATCACCGAAACGGCGAAGACACAGACAGACTGGATTACGCCAAGGATGGCGGAACCCCGCAGGATGATCGGAAGCTCGGTAGTGTCGGCGTTGCCGTCGAGCCGGACCGCAGTGGCCATCAGGACTTCTCCGTGAAGGGAAACGGGAACGCGGCAAAAATAGCCGCGGCAGAGGGTGCGGGCCAAGACCCACGGTCAACGGTCATGATCCCAACCAGGCAACAAGGACGGCCGCATCGGTCAGCGCCCAAGCCCCCAAGGCGTGATACATCCCCCGCTGATGTTGCGTCGAGGACCACCCTGCGCCCTCGTGATACCACGGGATGAGCA
>JAABRY010000053.1 GCA_011390645.1 Gemmatimonadota bacterium | reverse complement strand
GCGCCTCGTGTCGAAGTCCATGACCAGCACCTCGGCGGCCCCCAGCTCACGAAACAGCGCCTCGTACCGCGGGCCGGTGTCGGTGAGCTGGGAGGCCGTCGGGATCACTCCGATGCGCGCATCGCGCCCACCGGCGAGATGCAAGACGCGCTCGAGGATCGGCCGCTGACCTTCCTTGGCCTCCGCGCCACCGATCGGCACGATCCAGCCGCGGGTTTCGCCCTCCGGGGGGCGTGCGGGACTCACGTCGTCACCGCCTCGAAGGAGCCTCGTACGACCACCTTGCCCGCCCGCACGTGCCATGCACCAGAACACATCACGTCGTGAACTCCTCCATCCAGGCCCAAGACCACCAGGTCGGCATCGCCGTCCACCCGCACGGACCCCTTGTGCGTGAGGCGGAGCAGGCGCGCCGGATTCGTCGTGAAGGGGAGCAGCGCTGTCGCCAACGGCACCCCGCGCGCCACCAGGGCGGCGAGGGTCGCCGGCAACCCCGCGGGATCCCCGATGTCCATCTGTGTCACGCGGCCCTCGCCATCGAACATCGGCAAGCAGCCTCCGCCGTCCGAACTCACCGTCACCCGTTCGGGGGGGGCACCGCTGTCGAGATAGCGGATGATGGCCTCGTCCGCGGGCCACGCGTCCTCACCCTCGGCCACCGGAAATGCGGTCACGTCCACCCAGGAACCGCCACGAGCGAGTTCCATCGCTTCATCGAAGAGCGCGCGCTTCCGGTTCACATGCGTCGGATGGAACACCCGCGCCGGCAACTCGCTCGTCGCGATCGCCTCGCGCACCAAGGCGAGGCCACGCGGCCCGTCGCCGACATGCAGGTGCACCACGCCTGCCTTGCCCGTCATCAATCCCCCAACGTGCGCCTCGCTCGCGAGACGAAGCAATTCGTCGAGCGTGGGTTGGCTGGAACGGTGATCACTGATGGCGGTCTTCGCACCGAGGATGCAATCAATGGCCGCCAGATCGCCGCGCACGGTCCCGGTGATCGTCACTGGCGGGTGATGGTAGCCAGCGGTCCAGCACCAGGCCCCGAGTCCCAGGGTCCGAAGGCCATGCACCGCCGCCACCAGCTCTCGAGGGTGGCGAGTGGCGTCGTCGGTGCCGAGGAGGCCAACGACCGAGGTCACGCCGTGCCGCGTGAAGCGACTGATGCCCAGCGGGGGGACCTTGCTGCCGTGGCCCGCCTCGCCGCCGCCGCCCGTAAGATGGACGTGAAGATCCACCAGGCCGGGAATGACCCGGCGCCCCTCCACATCGTGGACCTCCACACCCATTCCCACCGGCATCTCGGGGCGATCGGGGCCGATCCACAATACCCGACCACCCCCAATGAGGAGGTGGTTGATTCCCCGGGAGGTGGGATCGAAGAGGTCGGCGTTGAGGAGGAGCTTCATCTGAATCGGCAAATCTAGGGAGTTCCACGCCCCCGCGCACCGGGGGCGGTTGCTCCGAAGCGGCGCTCGTGAAAGATTTCACAATATGCTGCCCCGCAAGATTGCCGACTCCACGGTCAGGCGCCTGGCGATCTATCTCCGCTTCCTCGAAGAATTCGAGGATCAGGGCCGAGACACGGTCTCCTCCGAAGCCCTTGCTCACCGCGCGGGCACCACCTCGGCCCAGGTCCGCAAGGACCTCTCCTTCTTCGGCTCCTTCGGGAAGCGCGGGTTGGGCTACGATGTCCATGCCCTCGGGATCCGGTTGCGGGAGATTCTTGGCCTCGGGCGTCGGTACCGGGTGCTGATTGTCGGGGCGGGGCGGTTGGCGGGCGCCTTGGTCCAGTACGCGGGTTTCTCGGCTCGGGGCTTCGAGGTGGTGGCGGTCGTGGATCGCGACCCGGACAAGATCGGCACGGCGTGGGGTGAGATTGTCATCGAGGGCGTCGCCCAGCTTGAGGAAATCGTCGTCCGTGAGCAGGTCGAGATCGCGATCCTCGTGACACCTGCGGATCCGGCGCAGGGCCTCGTCGATCGCCTGGTGCAGGCCGGGGTGACGGCCGTATTGAACTTCGCTCCCGTGCAGCTCCACGTGCCCGAAGGGGTGGATGTGAAGAACGTGAATCTCGCCGTCGAACTCGAGACCCTCTCGTACGCACTTGCGCATCGCGTGCACGCGTGAGCGGACTCTCGCTGCGCCCGGATGGTACCCTGGTGGATCGTGCCATCCTCCTCATGCAGGAGGGGCCGCTCAACGCGTCCCGGCTCGCCGCGGAAGTCATGGCGCTTCCCAATGCCCCCCCCGTGGTCGCCGACCGGTTGGCGACGGCGCTGCTCGGAGCCGATCCGCGGGTGCGCCAGCAAGCAGACGGCCGCTGGGCGCTTGTGGGTGCGGCGCGTGGGTCGCCCCTGTTGGACGAATGTGCCTTCGCGGTGGTGGACGTCGAGACGACCGGGATGCAAGCCGCCGGTGACGACCGGATGACCGAGATTGCAGTGATCGTGGTTCAGGGCGGTCGGCGCGAGGTGGTCTTCGAGTCGTTGCTCAATCCCGGTCGCCCGATCCCCCCGCGAATCACCCAGCTCACCGGCATCTCGGATGCCATGGTGCGCACCGCGCCGACCTTCGCGGACGTGGCGGATGACGTGCTCGCCGCGCTGGCAGGTCGCGTCTTCGTGGCGCACAATGCGCGCTTCGACTGGGGTTTCGTCACCGCCGAGGTGCGGCGCGCGCGCGACCTCGTGCTGGACGGCCCGCGGCTCTGCACGGTGCGCCTCGCACGACGACTCTATCGCGGTGAGAAGTCATACGGCCTGACCGCGCTCGCGCATCGTTTCAGTCTCGAATTTCCTGCGCGCCACCGCGCCGCGGGCGATGCCATCGTCACGGGGATGCTGCTCGAGCGCCTGCTTGGTGCCGCGCGTGCGCAGGGTACCCAGACGCTTGCGGACCTCGAGGGCCTGCACCGTGCGCCACTTGCCGGAGGATGAGATGACCCGAGTCACCACCCAGACGGTCGGACGACTGACCGTTCACACCCTTGAGGCCGGCGGCCAACAGCTCGATGGTGGCGCGATGTTCGGTGTCGTGCCCAAGCCGCTCTGGGAAAAGCGGATCACGGCCGATGCGCGCAACCGCATTCCGCTGGCGATGCGCTGCCTGCTGATCGAACAGGATGACGGCCTGGTGCTGGTGGATACGGGCAGTGGCAACAAGGAAGACGCCAAGTTCCTCGACATCTATGGCATCACGAACGGCGGCACCAACGGTCGGACCGCGCTGGAGGATGGCCTCGCGGAACTCGGACATCGGCCCGAAGATGTGCGTCGCGTCGTGCTGACGCACCTCCACTTCGATCACGCGGGCGGCGCCACCTGGATCGCGCCGGACGACGCCGAGCGTCGCGTGCAGCCGACCTTCCCGAACGCGCGGTATCACCTGCATCGTCGCGAGCTTGAGTTTGCCCGCAGCGCCAACGAGCGCACGCGCGCCTCGTATTTTCCCCGCAACTACGATCCGCTGCTCGAGGCGGGCCTGGTCGACGTGATGGACGGGCCTGCCGGTCGGATCGTGCCTGGTGTGCGCACGATGGTGACGCCTGGTCATACGCCGTGGCACCAGGTGGTGCTGATCGAGAGCGAGGGCGAAGCGCTCCTCTATCCGGCAGACACCGTGCCGACCGCACACCATCTCCCGCTCGCGTGGATCATGGGATACGATGTCGAACCGCTCCGCACGCTGGAGAGCAAGCGTGCGCTGTATCACCGGGCCGCGATGGAGGGGTGGCGGATTGTCTTCGAACATGACGGCCACACGGTCGGTGGCCGATTGGTGGAGGGCGAGCGGGGGATGGCACTTGCCGATGCGATCCCCGCGCCCGGGGCGTAGCGATTACTCGGCGAGCAGGTTCCGCGCGATCACCATGCGTTGAATCTCGCTGGTGCCCTCGCCGATCGTGCAGAGCTTCACGTCGCGGTAGTACTTCTCCGCCGGGAACTCCTTGATGTAGCCATAGCCCCCGAAAATCTGCACGCCCTTCTCGGTCGCGCGAACCGCGACTTCCGATGCATACAGCTTCGCCATCGACGACCACTGCGTCGTCTTCTCGCCGGCATCCTTGAGGGAAGCGGCGCGGTAACAGAGCAGGCGTGCGGCCTCGATTTCGGTGGCCATGTCGGCAAGCATGAACTGGATCGCCTGGAAGTGCGCGATCGGCTTGCCGAACGCGTGACGCTCAGCGGCGTACTTGCGCGCGGCATCGTACGCGCCACGCGCGATGCCCAGCGACAGCGCCGCAATCGAGATGCGGCCGCCGTCAAGCACCTTCATCGCGTCGATGAAGCCATGGCCGACCTCGCCGAGCACGTTGGCGTGTGGCACGCGACACCCCTCGAGGATCAACTCCGCGGTGTCCGAGGTGCGCATGCCGAGCTTGTTCTCCTTCTTGCCGGCGCGGATGCCGGGGCGATCCATCTCCACGGCAAACGCCGTGACTCCGCGCTTGCTGTCGTTCTTGTCGGTGACCGCCAGGACGACAGCCACCTGCGCGTACGAGGCGTTGGTGATGAAGTTCTTGGTGCCGGTGAGCACCCAGTCATCGCCATCGCGCACGGCAGTGGTGACGAGACCCGCCGCGTCGCTCCCAGAGCCCGGCTCGGTCAGTGCCCAGCACCCGATCCACTCTCCGCTGGTGAGCTTCGGGAGGTAGCGCTGCCGCTGCTCCTCATTGCCCGCGAGATAGATGTGGCCGCAGGCGAGCGAGTTGTGCGCGGCGACCACGAGCGCGATGCCCGATTCGACGGCGGCGAGCTCCTCCAGGATGTGGATGTAGTCCACGTAGGACATCCCCGCGCCGCCGTACTGCTCCGGGAAGATCGCGCCGAGCAGGCCGAGCTCACCGAGCTGCTTGATCACGGCAAGTGGGAAGGTCTGCGCCTCATCCCATTCCATCACGTGCGGGTGGATATGGGTCGCGGCGAAGTCCCGCACCATCTGCTGGACTTGTTGCTGTTCGGAAGTGAGCTGGAAATCCATGGGACCCTTGACAGAGAACGAGGAACAGAGATCAGAGGACAGTGAGCGCAACCCTTCAAATT
This sequence comes from Gemmatimonadota bacterium, assembly GCA_011390645.1. GTDB lineage: Bacteria > Gemmatimonadota > Gemmatimonadetes > Gemmatimonadales > GWC2-71-9 > Palsa-1233. Next base: position 17,161 of record JAABRY010000053.1, on the reverse strand, counting down.
ACACCGTGTGGGGTGCGATCAGGGCGTCAGCGACAAGAGCAGGCCACTGTGCGCCGTTCTCCGTTGCCGGTTCTCGGGGTGGCGATGCCCTTGCCATCACGCCGGGGGTCCGTCATTTTCGGGGGCTCAGGACGGGTGTCCGAGTGGTTGAAGGAACCGGTCTCGAAAACCGGCAGGCCGGCAACGGTCTCGAGGGTTCGAATCCCTCCCCGTCCGCTCCACGCAGGGGGCGTCCCATTCACCGGGGCGCCCCCTGTGCTTTTCAGAGGGGCTCGCCACAGCGCCGACAGTGCACCGCGTCGTGCTGGTGTCCTTCGGCCCCACAATGACGACACGCTTGCGTGCTGACCTGCCCCTTGCCAATGCGCGCCATCTCTGCCGTGACGATGCCGGTCGGGACCGCGATGATCCCGTAGCCCAGCAGCATCATGACCGTCGCGATCGCTTTCCCGAACACGGTACCGGGGACGATGTCGCCGTATCCGACGGTGGTCAGCGTCACGATGGACCAGTAGATGCTCGTCGGGATGCTGGTGTACCCGTGTTCCGGGCCTTCCACCACATACATCGCGGCGCCGAGGATCACCACCACCGTCATCAGGGCGAACAGAAAGATGAGGATCTTCCGACCACTGGCGCGCAGGGCCGCGACAAGCATCCGTGATTCGTTCAGGTAGGTGACGAGCTTGAAGACGCGGAAGATCCTGAGAAGCCGGAGAATCCGCACGACCAGAAGCCCTTGTGCCCCCGGAATCAGCACGGAGATGTAGGTCGGCAAGATCGCCAGCAGGTCCACCACGCCAAAGAAGGAGCGGGCGTACTTCAGTGGTCGCTCCACGCTCGCAAGCCGGAGGATGTACTCCACGGTGAACAGCAGCGTGAAGAGCCACTCGAACGCCACCAGCCAGGGACCCGCGATCTCGCGCACCGCGGCGACACTCTCGAGCATCACCACCGCGACGCTGGCGACGATGGCGATGAGCAGGGCCGTATCGAAGGCCCGTCCGGCTGGGGTGTCTGCCTCGAAGATGATCTCGTGCAGGCGGTCGCGCAGTGTGGGCGAGGTCACGGGATTGGTCCGGTCAGGGCGGGGAAGCGCAGTGCGGAAACTACCCTGACCCGACCGGCGCTGCACCACTCAGCGTTAACCTCAGGGTGTCGGCGGCCACCGGCCCACATGAATGCGCGCGGTCACCTGCTCGACCGCCATGGGCAGATCCTCGTCGTTCGCCGCCTCGACGACCCGCACGGTCAGCGAAGCGGGGGATGTTGCCTCTGCCAGGTCCACCAGCCCCATTGAACCATCCAGATCGGTACCCACCAGCACCACCGTGAGGGTGTCGCCTCGCCGGTCGCTGCGCGAGAATTCCGCGCTGCCCTGAAAGCCGGTGATGCCGGGACCGATCAGTTCGACCATGACCGCCGACGGCGTGCCCTCGATCACGAGGTGGTTGCCCTCGGTGCCCGGCAACGGCCCGGAGGAGGCGCCGTCATCGCCGCAGCCGAGGAGGGCCAGCGTGGTGATCGCGGTGGCACCCCAGCGTCGCATCCTCATGTCCCCCCCCCAGAAATCCGGCCGCGCAGCCGCAGCCACGCGCGGAGGTCGCCCAGATCCACGGTGTTGTTGCGGTTGCCGATGAAGTCCACGTAATCAGCTTGAGCGATCGAGAGGGGCCGACGCCGCATCAGGCTGGTCGCGACATCGTCGTCGCGGAGACTCGGGATTTCCACGCCGAGAGTCAACGCGACGGTGTCCGCGAGCGTGCCCCGACGTGCCTCCGCGCTGAAGGTGTACTGACCCGGCACCGTGAACTGGCCAAGGAGTTGCCCAATGGGGGTCAGCGTGATTCCCGGCGGAAGGTCCCCGCCGCCGACGGCCCACGTGACGGGATCATTTCCCTGCACCCGGAGCTGGGTGCTGATGAATCGGCCGACCCACTGGAGGCCAGGAATGGTGGTGGTCTCGATCGTGGGCCCTCGGTCGAGGACGACAACATGGTACGTCGCCTCCGCGGGGCCGCTCGGGAGCTCAAAGCCGACTGTGACCGATTGCACCCCGCCGGTGAAGGGTATCCCGCCCCATGCCCCATCCTCACCGATCCGCAACCCGTCGTGCAGGCTCCCGCTGATGATGCGTGCCGATCGGCCCAGCGGTCCTCCCCCGTCCACGGGAAGTGGTAGCCAGCGCTCCTCGTAGCGAAGCAGGAACACCGAGTCCGCGATGGTACTACTGGCAGCGACGGTCCTCAGGCTGACGGTGTCCACCGTGGTCTGACCGAGTGCGGTCATCGTGACGATCGGCCTGAAGATGCCCGCGGCTGTCGGTGTCCCCGTGATCCGACCGGTCTGTTGAGCGAGCGTCAGGCCGGCAGGCAGGTCGGCCGCGGTCACGGCGAATGACGATGCGGCTTCGGTATCCACCCGGAGCGTGTCGTCGTAGGGACGGCCCACCGCGGCATAGGGGCGCACCGGCTGGCTGCGCAGGAACGGCGCACTCCCGAACCATGCGGTCACTGCGCTCGGGCGATCGAGCGGGACAGAGCACGCCCCGCTCCCGGTGCAGTCTCCGGTCCAGCCTCGGAAGTTTGCCGGGGGGGTCGGGCTCGGCACGAGAGAGGCCACACTGCCTGCCGTCGCGTGAATCGAGCGGCATTCACCATTGCACGCCGGAGCCCCTGGCACCCCGTCAACCGCCCCGGGCCCTCGGACCGTCAGGGTCAACGGCCAGCCGCTCCACGCGCGGATCCGATACCCGTTCGGGACAGAGTCAAGGACCTCGATACCAAGCCCGTCAGGATGCTCGTATCGTTCGCCGGGAGCGAGTGCGGGACCGTCGTCCCATGGCACACCATTGCCGTCCGGGTCAACCAACTTGGCCAGACAGCAACCCAGGCTCAGTCCGATCGGACGGGTGAGGCGATGCAGCACCACGCCAGGGAACGGGATGCCACGGTCATACGGGCCGGCTTTGTGCCGCGGTTCCGCAGAGATTCGCCGGCCGCCATTCGGTGAGATCACCTCGATGAAGTCGACCGCTCCGGCGGCGCGGGGACCAACGCGGCCGCTCCCGACGATTTCCATCGTGAATTCGCTCACCTCACCCGGCTGGACAACGGCCCGTCGTTCCGGAGGAATCCAGCCCCAGCCCGCCCGGTTCACCGCCGGAGTTTGGGTCGCATCCGGCGGGAGAAAACCGACCCAACCCATGACGTCCCAGGGATTGTCGTACTGGCGTTCGTGAATGGCACCGTAGTCGCTGCCCGAATGCGACCAGCCGATGCTGTGACCGACCTCATGGATCACTACGCGCTCGAAGGCGTTATTGGTCGGCATCCAGAGCGATCGCAGCACGCGCGATTGTCCGTTGAGCGTGACGCTCATCTGCCCCCCGAACGCCGCGCCACCAGGCCAGTTCATATGCATTGCCACGCCATCCACGGTATCCCAATCCACCGCTGTTGCCCCGTCCACGCAGTCCTGATTCAGCGCCCCTGCATATGACGTATAGCCCCCACCTGGCAGTGCGAGGCCGCCGTAGGCCAGTTGTGGCGAGGGTAGGGTGACGGTCTGGATGTCAACGACCTCGAAGTGCAGTTGCCCCTCGGACATCTCGTGGAGGAAGTGACCGACGCGAGGAGGGAGCTTTCCATAGACGACAGACAACTGATCGTGCGAGTACGTCACGCCAGATGCGTCCGCAGCAAGACAGCGAAGGATCAGGTAGCGCAGTGTGGTGGGCGTGGCCCCGAGCAACGCACTGCCCGTTCGCTCCGCCTGACCGACGCGATATCGGAGCGCGGCGTCGCCTGCCAGCAGCGCCGGCAACGGCGTCGCAGGGGCGCCCCGGACGATCCAGCGCTCGCCCGCCACCGCACTGCCAAAATCAGCGACCCCTTCGCTCGCCTCAAGGATCCACTCCGTACCATTGGCCTCGGTGAGGTAATGACGAAGGACTGGTGGGCGGCCATCCACTGGGTCGGCCCACACATTGGTGACCACGCCAACGAGAGACGCCTGGGCATGAGCGGTCGCGGGGAGAGCAACCATGAACCTGAGACAAGCGTGGGCAATCCAGCGGTTCATGCGCGCCTCCGCCACGGGGGCCACTCGGACCCATCGCACGACTTGAGAAGACCCTGGCTTGAGCTACAGCCACAGGTTCGGGGCAGATTGGAGGGAAATGCAGCCCCGTGCGACTGGGCCACCCCTTATATTACTCCCTTATGCATGTGATATCACTCCTCGCCCAGGCCGGTACCCCCGGTGACTGCATCCTCTCCGGACTCTGCGGCGTCGTGCCCGAGGCCGCGCCGGCGATTCCCGCGGGAGTGATGTACCTCGCGGTGGGGATGGTCATTGCGGGCACGATCGGCTGGCGGCGCGCGCGGCGTGAGCGCCCGGAGCAAGACACACCCGCGTCCTGAGCGCTCCGAGCTACGGCGTTCCCCCAACATTCCGATTGACAATCGTGATCGGCGTCGGATAGCGGATCGGTCCGATCGGCGTGTCCACGGTCGGCAGCGCCCGCAGTGTCACCCGAGTCGGATCCGCCTCCAGTCCCGCTACCGACAGCGCCAGATTGACCAGGTCTTCTGCTGGCCCATCCACGAATTCCGCCAGATTGAGCCGCATCCGCAGGGGAATCATCGTGGCCTGTCCCGGCGGCAGGGCGACCACCGTATCCACCTCACCCGAAATCGTCTCCTTGTCATCCAGGAGGAGAGTCCACGCCAGCTTCACCAGCGAAGCGGTCGTCCCGTTCTCAGCGGGGTTTGACGCGCGCACGTTGACCGTGAAGTCGAGTGGCACTTCCCGACGGGCCAGCGCGACGGTGATTCGCCCGATCTCGAGCGGGGAGAGGTTGGTCGCATTCCGAAATCGACCGATCTCCACCCCGGCCAGACGACCGTTGGTGACGCCATCGAGCGCGAAGGCGACCTGGCGGAGCGAGGCGATCTGCTGGAGCGTGGCGCATCCACTGATGCCGAGGACAAGACTGGCCGCAACGGCGAGGGATCGGTTCACGAGGGTGACTCCACTTGGGCGGGAAGAGGTTCGCGCTGCTCGAAAGCAAGGACGCGCGCCCTCAACCTAGTCGCACGGCAGCGACCGGCGACCGAGCGGGGACTGGAAATTCGGACGGCCTAAATTTATATTGTGTTGACTATGAACTCTGCGGCCCAGTCTCTGCTCGAATATCCCGACCCGCGTGCGGCGCTCCTCGCATTTGCCGCGCTGGCCGCGGCCTCGGCACTCGTCTGGTGGCCCCGATATGGACTCTACTGGCGGTGGCGGTCGGCCGGTCATGGCGCCGAGCGGGTGTTGCTCGAGGACGGATTGAAGCACCTCTACACCTGCGAAGCCGCCGGGCATTCCAGCACAACCGAGAGCCTGGCAGGCATCCTTGGGGTTTCCCGTGGGCGGGCAGTGGAGATTGCCAATCGCCTCGAGGAGACCGCGCTCGCGAGCCATGATGGCGACGGGCTCTCCCTCACGTCGGCGGGACGGAGCTATGCGCTTCGCATCGTGCGGACGCACCGCCTGTGGGAGCGCTATCTGGCCGATCGCACCGGGGTCACGCCGGGCGATTGGCATGCTGCGGCTGAAGAGGCCGAGCACGCGCTCTCCGAGGCGGAAGTCGAGGGACTCGCCATCCGCATGGGGCATCCGCTCTACGATCCGCACGGCGATCCGATTCCAACGGCAGCGGGCGAGCTCCCGCCCGCACGTGGTGTGGCGCTTCCCACGCTCACGACGGGCGACTCGGCGTGCGTCGTGCATATCGAGGATGAACCCGAAGAACTCTTCCGGGTGCTGCACGGTGAAGGACTGCGGGTGGGCTCACGCCTGCGTCTGGAGGCCAACGAGGCCGATGGTGTTCGGCTGCTCGTGGAGGGTCGTGCCATCCATCTGACGCCGGCCGCGGCGCGCAATCTTACGGTCGAGCGGACCCCCGCCGCTGAGCATGATCCCGACGTGGAACGCCTCGACGCCCTGCGCCCGGGGGAATCGGCCGAGGTCATCCGACTGTCCGCGACGGTCCAGGGCCCGTCGCGACGGCGATTGCTCGATCTGGGCGTGGTGCCCGGCACCGTGATCCGGGCCGACCTGTCGAGCGCGTCCGGTGATCCCATGGCCTACCGCATTCGCGGTGCGCTGATCGCGTTGCGGCGCGTGCAGGCCCATGAAATTTTGGTGCGTCGCACGGGCGCCGAGGTGGCGGCATGATCTCCCCCCCCCAAGGTTCCGGATGCCGGGGATGCGGCAATCGGGAGCAGAGTCTCGTGCAATTGGGCGTCTCTCCGGGCGAATGGGATTACCTGGTCGCCCTGGCCGGCAACCCCAATACCGGCAAGAGCACGGTCTTCAACGCCCTCACGGGATTGCGTCAACACACCGGCAATTGGCCGGGCAAGACCGTCACCCGGGCCGAGGGGATCTTCCGCGAGGGCGAGGCGCGCTTCAAGTTGGTCGATCTTCCCGGCACGTATTCGCTGCAGGCGGGAAGCACCGACGAAGAGGTTGCGCGCGACATGCTGCTCTTCGGGCAGCCCGATGTGACGGTGGTCGTCCTCGACGCCACGCGCCTCGAGCGGAACCTCAACCTGGCCTTGCAGGTGCTGGAGATCACCGATCGCGTGGTCGTGGTCCTCAACCTGATGGACGAAGCACGGCGCCACGGCATTGGTGTGGATCCCGAGAAGCTCTCGCGGCAACTCGGGGTGCCCGTGATTCCGGCCGCAGCGCGGCAGGGCACGGGAGTGCCGGAGATTCGCGCGGCGATCCTCCAGGTCGCTCGGGGCGAGGTCACCCCGACACCGTTCCGGATCGCGCGCCACCCAGGCGACGTGGAGACCGCCATTGCGGCGATCCTCCCGGCGATCGCCAGTGCGTATCCGGAGCTCCCGAATGCACGCTGGGTCGCCCTTCGCCTGCTCAATGCTGACGAGCGCGTGATGGAGGCCGTCCGGACCGGCGAGCTTGCGGCGTTGGCCCCAACCGGCACGCATCCGATCCCCGTGATGGTTGGGGGGGGGATGTCCGACGCCGCGACCGAGGTGCTTGATGCCGTGACGTCGGTGCGCTGGCGCCTGCCCACCGATTTCCATGACACCTTGACCGCCTCCCTCTTCGCCGAGGCGGAGCGGATCACGCGGGCGGTGCAGGTCACCGGGCTGCGCCGCATGCGCGTCGACGTTGACAAGCAGCTCGATCGATTGCTGACCAGTCGGTGGACCGGCTTTCCGCTGATGATCCTGATGCTGGCCGTGGTCTTCTGGCTGACGATCGCGGGGGCGAATGTCCCCTCGGCCATGCTGGGCACGCTGCTGATTGACGTCATCCAGCCGCAACTGCACGCGCTCGGGGCCGCCCTTGCGATGCCGTGGTGGCTGGCAGGGTTTCTCTTCGATGGCGTCTACCTCGCCACGGCATGGGTCATCGCCGTCATGTTGCCGCCGATGGCGATCTTCTTCCCGCTCTTCACGCTGCTCGAGGACTTCGGCTATCTCCCGCGCGTGGCGTTCAACATGGATCGTGTGTTCCAGCGGGTCGGTGCGCACGGGAAGCAGGCGCTGACGATGTGCATGGGCTTCGGCTGCAACGCTGCCGGTGTCGTCGCGACGCGGGTGATCGACTCCCCGCGCGAGCGTCTGGTTGCGATCATCACCAACAACTTCTCGCTCTGCAACGGGCGCTGGCCCACGCAGATCCTGATTGCCTCGATCTTCCTCGGCGCCCTCGTGCCGGCGCATCTTGCCGGCCTCGTCTCGGCCGCTGCCGTCGTGGCGATCGCGCTGATTGGCGTCGGCTTCATGCTGCTCGTCTCCTGGGGACTCACGCGGACCGTGCTGCGCGGCGAAGCGACGACCTTCTCGCTCGAGTTGCCGCCGTACCGGCCACCGCGAATCCTGCAGACGCTCTATACCTCGCTGATCGATCGCACGTTGATCGTGCTCTGGCGCGCCATCGTCTTCGCGATGCCGGCAGGCGCGGTGATCTGGCTCATCAGCAATATTCAGGTTGCGGAGCTGAGCCTCGCCGCCCACGCGGTGAACTGGCTCACCCCAGCCGGCATTCTGCTCGGGCTCAACGGAGTCATCCTGCTCGCGTACGTCGTGGCGATCCCGGCCAACGAGATCGTCATCCCGACCATCCTGATGCTGACCGTACTGGTCGGTGGCGTCACGGGCGTCGGGGCAGGTGATGGCGTGATGTTCGAGCTGGACAATCCGGGGGCGGTGGGCGACCTGCTGCGCGCCGCGGGCTGGACGACGCTCACGGCGGTGAACCTGATGTTGTTCTCTCTGCTGCACAATCCCTGCAGCACGACGATCTACACGATCTACCGCGAGACGCGCAGCGTGAAGTGGACCGCCGTGTCCACGCTGTTGCCGGTCGTGCTCGGCGTCGTCGTCTGCTTCCTTGTGGCGCAGATCTGGCGCCTCTTCCTCGCCTGATGGAGGCGACACTGTGACGCGCGACCCCGCACTGGAACCGCTGACCCGCTCGGCGGAGGATTACCTCAAGGCGATCCTCGCGCTTTCGGGCGAGGCGGCGGTGTCCACCACACAGATTGCCCAGCGGCTGGAGCTCTCGCCGGCGTCTGTGAGTGGGATGATCCGACGCCTCTCGGACCAGGGGTGGCTGGAGCACGTGCCCTATCGCGGCGTCGTGCTCACCGACGCCGGGCGCCGCGCCGCGCTGCGCATGGTGCGTCGGCACCGATTGATCGAGACGTACCTGGTCGACCGCCTGGGATTCACGTGGGATGACGTCCACGAGGAGGCCGAGCGCCTTGAGCATGCGGTGTCAGATCAGCTGGTGGACCGGATGGCCGAAGCCCTGGGCCATCCCCGGTTCGACCCGCACGGCGATCCGATCCCCCGCAGCGACGGCACGATGGACATCCCGGACTACGTGGCGGTCCCGGATCTCGTCACGGGTGAGCCGATGATCCTCCATCGGGTGCGGACGGGCGATGCAGAACGACTCCGGTACATCGCCGATGCCGGGTTGGTGCCGGGCGCCGAAGTGATGTTGGTCTCGCGCGAGCCTTTTGACGGCCCCGTCACCGTCCGTGTGGGGGGGGGAGAGCGCGTGATCGCCCATGACCTGGCCGCGATGCTGCTCTGTGTGCGTGAGTGACAGCGAATGGGGAACGGCGAACGGCGTCACGCAGTGGACCGAATGATCCACGCGTGACGCCGTTCGCCGTTCGCTGTTCGCCGTTCACTGTCTAGCGCCGCGGCGTCACGAACCACAGCTTGTCCGGCGTGGGCTTGTCCCAGCGTGGACGGACGTCACCGTTGGCGATATGCCAGAGCGTGACATACACCTGACGGGACACGGCCTCCATCTTGGCCGGGTCGAGGTAGCTGACCTCGTCGGTCTGGCGATGATACCGTGGCTGCAGTCCCGTGAAGAACTGCACCACCGGAATCCCGTTCTCCAGGAACGGTGCGGAGTCGGTGCGAGGGTAGAAGAACTGACTCTCCGGGACGTCAAACTCGCGTCGAGCGGTGGCATAGCCGTAGTGGTCGAGGGCGGTCTGCACGTGGCCCGCAAGCACGGTGCTCAGTGGTCCCGGACCGGAGATGAAGACTTCGCCTGGCCCCGCCAGCTCATCTTCGCCAGGGTTGTTGGTACCAGGCACCTTGGTGCCACCAATCATGTCCACGTTGACCATCGCCACCAACTGCTCACCGAGCGGCCCGTAGGCCAGGTGACGCGTGCCCCAGAGTCCGACTTCCTCACCAGAGTCCCAGACGAACATGATCGGCCGCTTGGGACGGGGGCCCGTCATCATGGCGCGCGCAATCGCCAGCGTGCCGGCACTACCCGAGGCGTTGTCATCGGCGGCGTTGTAGATCGAGTCGCCTTCCGGCGTCACGCCGCGGCCAACGGCACCGTCGAGGTGGGAGACGATGGCGATTCGTTCGTTCGCGCGCGCGGGATCCGAGCCCTCGATCATGCCCACCACGTTCGCGGCACGGAATGACCCCACGGTACCGTTGAGGTCGACCCGCAGGCGCCCCGCGACGAATGGTGCGGGGAAGATGCGCGTTGAATCGGCGCGGAGGATCACGCTCGCCGTGGTGCCATGCCCCGCCAGCATCGCGTCGAGCATGGACAGGGCGACACTCAGTCGGGGCAGGGGATAGGCGGAGTACGCTCGCCCCACGGCCGGATCGAGATCGCGCCCCGTGACGGCGCGGTCGCGGGTCCTGCTCCACCCGTTGAGGACGGCCGGGGTCGGGAGTGCGATGAGCCCAAGCGCCCCGCGCGATCGCGCCTCGTCCATCGCGGTGGTCCAATCCACTCCGGGGGTACCGAGTGTCTCGCGTGTCTGTCCTGCGGGGAGTGCGTTCAGGCCATGGACAAGGATCCACTTGCCGCGGACATCGATCGTGGCGTACGGATCGAGGCCGATCTTCGGAGCGCGGATCCCGCTGCCGAGGTACGCCACCTCGCCCTCAATGGCACCGAGTGTCACCAGGGACGTGACGACGAAATCCTCACCATACGTGAATTCCCTGGCTCCGACCGAGGCCCGGGAGGTGTTGCTGTCGAGTGCCGCCGTGCGCACGGTATACCACTGGAAGTAGGTGCCGTCGTCGCCGAACGGCTTGACACCAAGGGATGCGAGCCGGGTCGCCACGAACTCGCGCGCACTGTCGAGTCCCGGCGACGGGGTGAGCCGACCTCGGAGGGCATCGGACGCCAGATGCGCCGCGTCACGCGTCACCGCGTCGGCAGTGATCGTGGCGGCTGCCGCTCGAATGGCAGCATCGGGATGGGCCTGCGCACTGATCGGTACCGCGAGCACCAGGGTGGCAACGAGGCGAAGCATCGGCATCGAGCGGTTACTCCGAGCGTGGGAAGACGAGGACGGGGCGGTCTGCATGCCGCAGGACCGACTCCGTGACACTGCCGAGCACGAGGTGACGGAAACCGCTGCGCCCGTGCGTGGACATGGCAATCAGGTCGAAACCGAACTCCCGGGCATACTCGGCCACGGCCTCGCCCACCTTGCGGGCACGGATCACCTGCACATCGCATTCAATGCCATGTCCCAGGGCATGCCGATGGCGGTCGAGCCACTCGCGGGCGGCTTCTTGTTCTTCCTGCAGCCCGGGGGCAGACAGCGGCGGGGCAAAGGGGGCGCCGTGGGGAATCACGGGAACGTCCTCGACCACGTTGAGCAGGGTGATCTGCGACCCCTGCGCGCTGGCCAATGCAGCAAGCGGAGTGAACGCGCGAAGCGATTCCTCCGACAAGTCAGTGGTGAGCAGGATGCGGGCGAGCTGCATGACGGCTCCTGGTGTGAGTGGTGTCACTGGAGGATAGCGTCCTGCGGAGGTTCGCGGGAGGCAGTCCCGCCCGAGCGGGGAGGCGTTATCATTCCCGGGTTGGCCATGAACGTCCACGCCCCACCTCCATCTCCTTACCCGTCGAGGTGCCGATGCGCGTAGTTCCCGCGCTCGCCCGCTGCCTGTCCTGGGCCACCCTGCCCGGACTTCTTGTGGTCCTGTCCGCCCCGGCGGCGGCCCAATACCGAGATCACCGTGCGCTCTCCACCGCCGTGACCGAGCTTGCGGCGCGTCACCGCGCACAGGCGAGCGTCGTCACCATCGCCACCTCGCCCGGTGGACGCGCGGTGCAGGCGCTCCGGGTCGGTGCCGCCGATCGTCCGGCGTTGCTGGTGATTGCGAACGCCCACGGTCCCCATCTGATCGGATCCGAGGTCGCACTGGCCGCAGCCGACCGCATCCTCGGAGGGGGGGGAGGCGACCTGCTCGATCGCGCGACGATCTGGTTTGTCCCGCGCCTGAACCCGGATGCCGCCGAGGGCATGTTCGCGCGCCCACTCTGGGCGCGAACGGGGAACGGGATGGCGACCGACGAGGATCGCGATTGGCAGACCGATGAGGACGGCTTCGATGACCTCAACGGCGACGGCGTGATCACGGCGATGCGTGTCGCCGATCCGAATGGTGCGTGGCTCGAGGATCCAGACGAGCCCGGCCTGATGCGGCGGGCCGATCCGACCAAGGGCGAGGTGGGGCAGTGGAGCATCCTGACCGAGGGTCGCGATGACGACGACGACGGTCAGTTCAACGAAGACGGCCCCGGGGGTGTCGATGTCAATCGCAACTTCCCCTACAACTACGCGCACCACGGGCGCGAGGCGGGGCGCTTCCCCATGGAATCCCCTGAGGCACGTGGCCTCGCCGAGTTCCTGATCGCGCACCCGGAGATCGCGGCGGTCTATGTCCTCGGACCGCAGGACAATCTCCTCAAGCCCTGGGAGAACCGCCCGAATGCCGGGATCATGAACCCGACCACCCGTGAACGCGCCACGGAGGGGACCAGCGCGGGCGGACCGTTGAACTCCATCGTGCGTGCCGATCAGAGCACCTTCACCGATGTCTCGCGCCGGTTCCAGGCGACGACCGGGCTGACCAAGGGACCCGCGAGCGCCGGTCTCGCGGGCGACGTGCTCTCCTGGAGCTACTTCGATTTCGGGCGCTGGGCCTTCGGGTCCCGCGGTTGGTGGGCGCCCGAGGCGCCGCGTGACACCGCGCGAGCGGGGGGGGCACGCCCCGCCACGGGTGGCGCCGCGGCCGCCGACGGCAATGCGGACGAGCGGAATGCGATCAAGTGGTACCGTGCACAGGGCACTGAAGTGGTGGTGCCGTGGACGGCCGTGACCATCCCGGGCGAGCGGCGCAGCTTCGAGGTCGGCGGAATCAAGCCGGGCGTCCTGCTCAACCCGCCGGCGGGCGCGGAGCTCGACTCCACCCTCGCGCGGCAGACGCGCTTCGTGACGGAACTCGCGGGCATGTTGCCTCGCATCGCCTTCCGTGATCTGGAGGTGACCGCGGTGGGTGATGGCGTGTGGCGCATCTCAGTGGACCTCGCGAACGAGGGCACCTTGCCGACCAACACCTCGCTGGGCTCGCGGATGCGCAATCCACGCAACATCCGGCTGGCACTCGACCTGCGCGGCGCGACGCTGCTCAGTGGCGAAGCGATTCAGGTCACCGGACCGATCGCCGGCGGTGGCCGCTCCACGACGATGACCTGGACCGTGGCCGCCGCGCGCGGGGCCACGCTCTCCCTCTCGGCCGAGTCGCCCACCACGGGCGCGGTCACCCAGTCCATTCCGCTCCGGTGAGGCCCATGATGCGCATGCACACCACCAGCCTGACCCTGGCGGCGGCGCTCATCGGCGCCACGCCGCTGATGGCACAGCAATCCGCCACCCCGCTCGGCAACCTCGCGGCCGCGGGCTCCCCCAGGGCGCCCAAGGTCCACCTGACGTGGGATCGCTTCTATGACCACGCCGCGATCGGGGAAATCGGGCGTCGCCTGCAAGCGGCGCATCCGAACACCTGCCGACTCTCCTCCATTGGCAAGAGCCATGAGGGACGCGACTTGTGGATGATCACGGTCACCGACTTCACGAAGGGCGAGGCGGACCGCAAGCCGGCGATGTACATCGACGGCAACATCCACTCGAACGAGGTGCAGGGCACCGAGTTCTCGATGTATGCGGCGTGGTATCTCTGCGAGATGCAGGGCCAGAATGCCTGGATCGATTCGTTGTTGACGGACCGCACGCTCTACATCGTGCCGTCGATCAATCCGGATGGGCGCGAGCACTACCTCAAGCAGGCGAACACGGCCTCGTCTCCTCGCACCGGGATGGTGCCCCGCGACAACGATGGTGACGGGCTCGTGGATGAGGACCAGTTGACCGACCTCAACGGCGACGGCCACATCACCCAGATGCGTCGCCGCAATCCGAACGGGCGCTACATCGTCTCGCCCGAGGAGCCTCGGATGCTCGTGCAGGCACCACCGGGCACCAAGGGGGAGTGGGATCTCGTCGGCTCCGAGGGCATCGACAACGACGGCGACGGCCGAGTGAACGAAGACCACGTCGGGGGCTACGACCCGAATCGCAATTGGCCGTGGCGCTGGCAACCCCAGTACGTGCAGGGCGGGGCGGACTTCTATCCGACCTCGCTGCCGGAAACGCAGGCGGTCGTGAACTTCGTGAATCAGCGCGACAACATTGCCGGTGCCCAGAGCTACCACAATTCGGGTGGCATGATCTTGCGCGGCCCGGGCTCGCCGCAGGATGAGTATCGTCCCCAGGATGTCCGCGTCTTCGACGAGCTCGGCCGGACCGGCGAGCGCATCCTCCCGGGGTATCGCTACATGGTGGTGTGGAAGGATCTCTACATCGTCTGGGGGGGGGAGCTCGATTGGTTCTATGGTGCCCGCGGCATCGTGACCTACTCGAACGAACTCTGGACGCCGTACAAGATGTTCGAGACCAGTGAGCGCTCGTCCAATCGCTACGACTCCCCGCAGTACGAGTTCGATCGCCTGTTGCTGTTCCGCGACGCCTTCGTGCCGTGGGAGCCGTTCAACCATCCGCAGTACGGTCCGGTCGAGATCGGCGGCTTCAAGAAGAACTTCGGACGCACCGAGCCGGGCTTCCTGATGCAGGCAGAGGCGCACCGCAATATGGCCTTCACCCTGTACCAGACCTGGGAGATGCCGAAGCTCAGCATCGACTCGATCGGGGTGCGGACCCTGGGCAATGGCCTCACCGAAGTCACCGCAGAGGTGAGCAACATCCGGCTGATCCCGACGCACACGCAGCAGGATCTGGAGAACCGGATCACCCGGCCGAATTACATCTCCCTCACGGGTGGGACGGTCATCAGCGGCTACCGCGTGACCAACACCCTGAACGGGCAGAGCGCGGAGCAGGAGCGGAATCCCGCACGCATCGAGATCCGCAATATTCCCGGGCGGAGCAGCGTGACCGTCAAGTGGGTGGTGCGCGGCAATGGACCGTTCACTGTGACGGCGGACGCTGCGAAGGGCGGGGTGGCGACACGGCGGTCCCGATGAGGCGGGTGGGGCTGGCGGTGGGGTTCTCCACCGCCGCCCTGCTGGCGGGGTGCGGTCAGGAGGGCGTCGAGCCGCCAGCCCTCCGCGTCACCCGGTACGCCGCAACGTGGCCGTGCCCGGTCGGTGACAGCGGGCGTCACGACCTCACCTTGCATGAGGTCGAGGCAAGCGGGGAGCCAACCATGTACGATCTGGTGGTGTCGTGCGCCCCGGGTGACACCACCGACGCCGTGATGGTCGAGCGTGGTCGCTGGGGGATCGTCAGCGACAGCACCTTCGTCGGCAGCACGGGGATTCTCGAGTTGTACACTGGCGAGGGCGTCTTGCTTGCGCGGTACCGCCGCGGGGGGACGGATTCCCTGGTCGCGCTCGACCCTGATGGCACTCCGCAGGACATGGTGCTGCGCCGGGTGGTGGAGCAGCCGTGACACGATCGGTTGGCATCTTCGCCACGGAGGGTCGGCGCTTCGTCTGCGATGAGTGTCGACTGCCGTTTCCTCCCCACACGGGTGGCCTGTGCAACTCGTGCGGGCAGACCCTGTGTGACGAGCACTTCTATGGACGTTTCGCCGTGGTGCAGCGATGGTTGGGACGTGATCGCCCATGCGTGCGTTGCCGCATGACGAGTCCGTCCACTGGAGATCCCGCATGAGTGCCATGACCGTGCCCACCCTGGTGATTGTCCTGCTCGTCGTCGCGTGCGGCGATGCAGGACCGGACGCCCGTCCGGCGGACACCGCCGCGGTGACCGACAGTGTCCCGATCGAGGTCCCCCCCCCCGAACCGGTGAGTCGCCGCGAGCCCGTGCCGCTCACCGAGCGGGAGGTCGCGGACTATGTGCGCGTCCTCGAGGCGCTCGCCCGTGCAGGCGAGCGTGTCCGTGCCGAGGTCATGGCCGACACCCTCGGGGTCACGATCAACGAAGGCCTCCTCGCGGCAAGTCCCGCGGCGCAACGCATCATCGTCGGGCGCGGCTTTCGGGACCTCGAGCACTTCCACCAGGTCGCCTACAGCATCGCGTCGGCGTTGCAGGCGCCGGAAGCGGGGGACCTGGCGGCGATGCCGCTCCCCGATGATCCGGAGGAACGCAAGGCGTTGGAAGAGGTCCGCGCCGCGATGGGTGAGTTCGCCAGCACCCAGCCCGCCGGGAATGGCGCGCTGGTTGCAGCCTACCGAGACCGCATCATGCGGGCCCAGGCCGGGCCATGACCACGGTGCTGGCCGAGCAACTCGACCGAAACTTTCGAGTGCACGCCGGCTGGGTCCACGCCCAACTCCCTGGCATGACCGCGCGACTCGATCCCGACCTCGCCCTCGTCGATTGCGGTCGGGCCTGCGACACCTTCAATCAGGTACTCGGTGCGCGCCTGGGGGAAGATGCTGACGCGCGCATTGCCGCCACGATCACCTTCTTCCGTGAGCGCAACCATCCCTTTGCGTGGTGGACCGGACCAGGGGACCTCCCCGCAGACCTGGGCCATCGCCTGGAGCGGGCGGGATTGCGAGCCGCCGAGACGGAAGTGGCGATGGTGGCGCGACTGGCCGAAGTGCCCTCGGGAGAGGAGGACCGACAGGATCTCACGATCCTGCGGGCACGGACGCCACGCATGATCGACGAGTTTGCCGGCATCCTCGCGGCCAACTGGGCGCCACCCGACGAGGACGTGCTCGCCTTCTATCGTCAGGCCGCGCCAGTGCTGTTGCAGCCGGACTCGCCGTTGCGGATGTACGTGGGGTTCGTCGCCGGTCAGGCGGTCGCCGCCGCGGAGTTGTGTCTGGGGGGGGGAGTGGCCGGACTGTACAACATCGCCACGCTGGCGACGCAGCGGCGGAAGGGCTATGGCACCGCGATCACGCGGCAGCCGCTCCTCGACGCGCGCGCCGAAGGGGTCGAGGTCGCGGTGCTTCAGGCCGCCCCGGACGGGGTGGGGATCTACCGGCGGCTGGGCTTCACCGAGTTCGGGGTGGTGCGGGAGTACAAGCCGTAACAGCGATTGGCGATTGGTGATTGGTGCTGAGGGCGTCGGTGCTCATCCTGGCGCGAGGCTGCTCACGGAATCTGCCAATCACCAATCGCCAATCGCCAATCACCTCGCAACGGGTTCGCTGTCAAACCGCCGAATGAAGTCCGCCACCGTCCGCACCGCGTTCACGTAGAAGCCCGGCAGCAGGCGCTCCGGGGTGTCGCTGGGGCGGTGGTAGTCCGGGTGATCCTCGACGCCGAAAT